>NZ_AYMH01000015.1:0-145812 GCF_000633475.1 Bacillus sp. H1a
GGATGTGTGGTGCTACCCCATCGCTATCAAGTTAAGAAGAGCAAATACCCCCAAAAAAGAAAAATTTAGCCGAACTCTTATAAATAACTGTGAAAAGGTAAAATTTTTGTTATGGGAGGTTTCTCAAAATAGTAGCTTGATGGGCATGTGGCGGCACCTGTTTAAGGGAAAATATGGATAAATTCTAATAAATACTATATAATAATAAATGGGAGGGGATAAAAATGCTAGATCAAATCACTTGGAGAACGCCAGCCAGCTTATTATGCTTAGGATTCTTTTTTGCAGGGTTAGGAATCTTCTTAAGAAGTATTACGTCATATACGAAAAATAAATAAAAGTTCAAAAAAACACAAAATTTCCGTTTAGGGGATACTTTAAAATCTTAGGTTGATGGGCATGGGATACCACCCCATCGCTATCAAGCTAGCAAAACTAAATTTCCTTGAAATGAAAAAATACGCTATTCTTTCTGTATATTTTTACAAAAAGAATAACGTTTTTTCCGTTTTATAGATACAATCTCATTTATTTTTCTTGGTGTTCCGCATCCCATTCACTTAAATAGGATGCATATTCTAATTCATCTGGATTATCATGTAACATAGAAATAAACTCTAATTTATTTCCATCACAATCCAGAAAGTATACACTCGCAGCTGGCATCCACCTTTGGACAATTGGCTCTTGATTTCCTTTTCCTTGGCTTCCTACCACCTCTATTCCACGATTCTCTAACCATAATTTAGAAGTCTTTAGAAATTCTAAATCTACACCAAAAGCAAAGTGTTTCATCTCAAAATCTTCAATATTATGTACTTCCCATAGTCCAAGCATTTCCTTTTTACTTTCTCCTACCCAAAAGAAAGCCACTTTTCTTTTGGATAGTTTTCTTGCTAATGCTAACCCTAACTTATTTTGATAGAAATCTATCGCCTTTTCTAAATTTCTTACATGTAAATGAGTTTCGTATATGTTCTGTATCATTCTGCTTGTTCCTTCCTTTATTAGTAACTACGGGTTGAGTAGTTACTGTAATTCTAAATCTGAAGTATGTATAATCATTGTAATGTATCTCCATATCCGATATACCTATTTACTATTCTATCGAAATTGAAATATGATAAATCCAACTGAGGTAGCAAATTCAAATGAAAATTCTACTACTTTTGTAGGAGAAATCTCCATCAAATTCAGATGAAATCATATTTAAATAATGAAAAAACGCTATCCTTTTAGTAAGAATATAAAGAAGGAGGTATGACTGTAAATCAAATTTGTGAAATTACAAATGTGTCAAGGGCTTCATTATATAGAAAGCTATCGGAAGGGAACAAATAATCATTCCTTATTCCATTAAAGGGCGCGATTATCGAAAGATGAACGTGCGTGCCTGTTTCATGTTTAGGGCAGGGTGTAGAGGATATAGTCCAGCATTAATAGTGGTGAACCGTATCATAAGTAAATGAGGTTTTAGCGAAAAAACAACAGCACCCCCTAATTTGCTGGAGAGGTGCTGTTTTGTTATTTGAATGGCTTACGTTAATATATTCCTTTAATTCGAATGGTGGTAGCACCTTTTATTAGAATTGTCACCTTGGTTTAACAAATGCTTTTTTGTAAATAATATGTTTGTTAAACAATTAATTAAGGGGGACTTGTATGCCACAGGATCGAAAAGCAGAAGTTCAAAACGATGCATACGAAGGAAAAGAGATCATGCCAGATAATCCACAAGGTCTACCGCGTCACGTGCAAATGGAGCTGCCTCACGAATTTTCTGTAAATCCTCTGTTTGCCCGCGAAGGAGAATCAGTCGTTCCGCGCTTTCACATGCGTGATGAAGGCATGTTACCAGAAACAGCGTATCAAATCGTCCATGATGAAATTGCTCTTGATGGCAATGCCCGCTTGAATCTTGCAACATTCGTTAGCACATGGATGGAGCCTGCCGCAGAGCACTTATATGCCAAATCATTCAACAAGAACATGATTGACAAGGATGAATATCCACAGACAGCCGAAATTGAGGAGCGGTGTGTCCGTATTTTAGCCAACCTCTGGCATTCGCCCACCCCCCTTACGACTATGGGTGTTTCAACAACTGGATCGTCGGAAGCATGTATGCTCGGGGGACTTGCGTTAAAGAGACGCTGGCAAAACGCACGCAAAAGCGAAGGGAAGCCGGTGGATCGGCCTAATATTGTGTTTAGTTCTGCTGTTCAAGTCGTTTGGGAAAAATTCGCGAACTATTGGGAGGTTGAACCGCGCTATGTGAAGGTTAGCCCAGAGCATCCCCGATTGGATCCTCAGGGGGTCCTCGCTGCCGTGGATGAAAATACGATTGGTGTGGTACCGATTCTCGGTGAGACTTATACCGGGCTTTACGAACCGGTTGCCGCCATTGCGAAAGCGTTGGACGATTTACAGGAGAGGACGGGCCTCGACATTCCCATGCATGTGGATGCGGCTTCGGGGGGATTTATAGCACCGTTTCTTCAACCAGATTTAGTCTGGGATTTTCAATTACCGAGGGTGAAGTCCATCAATGTATCCGGACATAAATATGGATTAGTCTACCCTGGGTTGGGGTGGATAATTTGGCGGGAAGCTGAAGATCTCCCTGAGGATCTAATCTTCCGCGTCTCCTATTTGGGCGGGAACATGCCGACTTTTGCCCTGAATTTCTCTCGTCCTGGCGCACAAGTGCTCCTACAATATTACAATTACCTGCGTTTGGGGAAAAGTGGGTACTATGATGTCCAAAGGGCTTCTCAGAAAGTCGCTCTTTTTCTTAGCAAGGCGATTCAGAAGATGGAACCGTTCGAACTTTTGTCCGATGGTTCGGATATTCCGGTTTTCGCTTGGCGACTGAAAGATGGTTACACATTAAACTGGAATCTTTATGATTTATCTCGACAATTGCGTGTGTTCGGCTGGCAAGTACCCGCCTATCCATTGCCTCCAGATATGGAAGCGGTGACGATTATGCGCGTTGTGGTTCGAAATGGATTTTCCATGGATCTCGCGCATTTATTTTTGAGGAACCTCAAACAGGCCGTTGCCTTTCTGGATTCCCTGGACGGGCCTATGCCACATGATACGAAATGTGATAATGGGTTTCATCACTAAGTGGGGACAGATCCCGTAGTCATTAAGTTGAGCTAACCACCGGTGAAATTAACTATCTTAGATGAATCCCTCCATTAAGAAATTTATTGGAGGGACTTTTTATGGAGATTAAGTCAACCAATAAGGATATGCTTTATACAGAAGAAAAATTTATATCTCTTATCGGTTGGGGGAACAGGTTAAGCACCCGATCTGATAAATAGACGGAGAGATTCCGCCTATTGCCTCGAAAAATAGCTATAAATAATCAGGGTCGCCTGATCTTTCCTCATGAAAAGATCAAAAAAGCTCTCAAAGATATGGAGAGAGAAGGAGTGGATATTGTATTTTCTTCCTTTTTTCCAGGTTTCGAAAGGTGGATTGAATTACCTAGAATTAATGAAGTATTATCTGTCATAAACCGAATGAAACATTTGAATTCTATTCAGATTGAGCCCTCTGAACCCCTTTAATTACGACATAAATATTGATTATCTTGATAACCAAATAGTTATGTTAATTAGTGAAAGAAGTAGATACGTTGAACAAGCTGCAAAATTCAAAAAGGATACTGAAGATGTTAAAGCACTAAAAAGAGTTGAAGCTGTAATTTAAAAAGTTAGAATAATTGCTGATGAAAATAATATAAATCCTGATATTATTGAACAAGTATATAGAACAATGATTTCTTGCTTTATAAATCACGAATTAATCCATCATTCAAAAATAGATAATAAACAAGGGTAAATTACAAGATGCAATACAATAATTGGTCGGAAACGTATTATATCCTATATATTCAGCAATCGGGCTTTTTAATATTGAAATTTCCTTAACGTTGTAAATCCGCATTTTCCTGACGCTACCCCATGCCCATCAACTTAAGATTTTGATGTCCCCCATTGCCATCAAGCTAATAAAAATGGGTTACCCCAAAACGATAAAAATGATTAGAGACCCTGATTTTTTTATACAAGTCAGAAAAATCAGGGCTATTTTTAAAGGATTATTGAGTAAGCAATAGTTAATTGATTATGCCAGTATTTTTATTCTTCACTAATAAAGGGAGCAATTATTTTTTTTTCATAAGAAGATAACACGATATTCGTTGATGGCGTACCATATTGCATTGTATCATCAATAAACTGTTCTAAACTTTCTACAGAATACGTTGCTAATTTGACAATATAGCTAATTTCTCCTGCTACTCTGTAACACTCAAGTACATCTGGATGATTATAGCAAAAGTTAGCTAATGATTTACAATCCTTTGATTTAAACAATATAAGTGCAGAAATTGGACGGTTTATTTTTTTTAGAGAAACATGTGCATGGTAACCTTCAATAATTTGTTGCTCCTCTAACTTCCGTACTCGCTCAGTTACTGACGGAGAAGATAAGTGAACGGCTTCTGCTAAATCCTTCATTGAAATTTTTGCATTTGACTGTAATAATCCCACGATTTTTTTATCAATTTGATCCATAAATTATCCAACCTTTTTTTATAAACTAGAATAACCTAAATTCTTTATATAATAAAGTCAAACCACTGAATATCCTTATTGAACTTATTTATCAGCCTTCTATATTTGTATAAAATAAGGATATCAGGAGGCGATTTACGATATGAAAAAGATTTTATTATTATTAGCTGACGGATTTGAAGCAGTAGAAGCTAGTGTATTTACAGATGTACTAGGTTGGAATAAATGGGAGGGAGATGGATCAACCGAGGTCGTAACAGTTGGTCTTCGGGATAAATTAACCTGTACTTGGAATTTTACTGTCATACCCGAAAAAACGGTTGATGATATTCAATTGGATGAGTTTGATGCACTAGCTATTCCAGGGGGATTTGAAGAAGCTGGTTTTTATCGGGATGCATACAGTAGAGAATTCTTAAATGTTATTCAACATTTTTATGCCAAGCAGAAACCTATTGCCAGTATCTGTGTTGCATCATTAGCACTTGGTAAAAGCGGAATTCTTACAGATAAAAAAGCCACCACATACAGTCATCCAACGAGTAAACGAAAAGAGCAGTTAAAGAATTTCGGTGCAATCGTACAAAATGATTTAATTGTTCAAGATGGAAATATTATTACGTCTTCAAATCCAAGTACAGCTTTTGATGTTGCGTTTTTATTACTTGAAAAACTAACATCTAAAAAGAACGCTAAACATGTAAAGGATCTTATGGGATTTTAGGCATTGATCTTCAACAAAGGGGTACTTTGTGAGTTTTTGGAGCTTGCTAGAAGTAATGTGAAAAATCGCCATGCTTTAGTTCTATTTGTTGAACCAAATGAAAAGAATAGTAATTGACTAAAATAGGAGAATTTTTATGATTGTAACACTTTTTACTTATATTTTGTTAGGTTTATCTTTATCAATACCTGCAGGTGCTATGACTGTCCAAATGACTAAACAAGGAATGAGAAATGGTTTCGTACATGGTTGGTTTGTAGGTATAGGAGGAATGACTGTAGATTTATCTTTAATAGTCCTGATTTATCTAGGGTTCTCTAGTGTATTAACCAATCCATGGGTAGAAACAGTTATGTGGCTACTAGGTTTTGGGTTTTTAATGTTTATTGGAATAGAAAGTATTAAAGAAGCAAAGTCAGAAGTTAACATAGAGGGGGAAGATCCTAATAAATCTTTATTAACAGCTTATTTATCTGGTTTTATGATTGCTATATCACCGGCTAATATTGTATTTTGGATAGGGGTCTTTGGTCCGGTTCTAGTTTCTTCATTAGGTAATGCAAGTACATCTACATTTATATTAATAGCTGTAGGTATTTTATTAGGTATCTTTATGCATGATATGGTCTTATTAGGCTTTGTTCATTTTACTAGACGTTTTCTAAATCCAGCCTTTATTAAATGGGTATCTATATCTGCCGCAATAGTACTATTCGGATTTATTGGTTATTTTGGTTACGAGTTTATAAAACAAGTAATTACTTTTATCTCAAAAGCATAACTCTTATAAACTTAAATAGGATGGTTATAATGTAAATGAAAAAGATACGCATTTTAAACCCAAACGCAACGTAATTGTAAATATGTTATATCACGTAGGCAACCCCTCAGGAATTCGTTGATCCCTGAGGGGTCTTTAAATTCCCTACACGTAGCCTTTTCGAATATATAATCCATATTAAAGAACACTTCCACCAAATTATATTTAGACTTAGTTTTTTCGTGATTGCAGCTTATCAATTTTCCAGTGTGCTTCTAGAGGGTCTAAAGAGCTTTCAATATAAAACATATATTCATCTGCGGTACCTGGTACTTCAAAAGCTATTTTCAATTCTACCGTTTCATTTGGTTTAACTTGTATATCAGAAGGGTTTTGGTCAAGCACCTTTCCTTCATACGCCTTACCGTCTTTTTCATCTTTTAAGGTATATTTTAATTCTGATAGTCCAATCATTTGACCTCGTACATTTTTTACAGAGACATTAACAACGATAGAATCGTTGCTATCATTTAAATATGCACTTTGAACGGTGGTCAAGTAATAGCCTCCCTTAGCACTCTCACCAACTAATAAAATACCTTGTTCCAAGCGACTCATATCTTCTTCTTCTTCAAAATTTATTAATTCTTTATTTTCATTTTTTGCGGTTGGTTCTTCTATTGAACCATTTTCAACTGCACTATCTTTTTTATCTTGTGTACAAGCAGCCGTAACACTGACAAATACTAGACTTAAAGTAAGTAATATGGATAATTTCCTCATAAAATTTATCTGTCTCCTTAAATTTCTCGATTTTGTGCAACTATACATATTATAAAGCAATTCTATTTATAAGCTCATTTATTTTTTCCTCTGTCAATAAGCCATTTTAAGATTTCTATTATTAATATAAGGAGCGGTATTGCCTGAATAAAGAAAAATCCTTTCCAAAAATAAAGTGGATTACTATCTCTAAATTCTGTTGCCATCTCATCTGTATAAAGAACCAACGAACCTATCAAATAAGCCATTGGAATTGTGAGTAGATTTATCGCTAAACAGACCATTATTAATGATAGGTTTTTAGCCTTAATTTTTGGTGAAACAGACTTGAAGAATAAAAATATTGAAGTGCCGGATATAAGAAAAAGTGTTATTACATAAAAAATCACCATATTATCCCTCCGTGACTTTAATTGTACCATCAGCAAGGACAATCTTGTGCAAATTTGGATGAATATCGTATTCATGTAAAGTTAACATAACGTCTCATTAGCGAAAGTTAATTATATTTTTCTACGTACTAAATAAAAAGCTAAGGACCCCATAATAACAGGTGCAACGAAATAAAAAAAATGTGGAAAAGTAAAAATAAAAAGAAATGGTGTAAGTGTATAGATAACTGCTAGTCCTATAAATACAGGAATTCCAAATTGAAACTCTCTACATCGTTTGATTTTCCTGTATAGGACTTCCCCAATTAGACAAGCTATAAGAGCTGGTATACTACCATAAATGACGATAGTTTTAATGAATCCAAATAAAACAGTCGGGTGAATAAAGCTAGGATTAAAAAGATATGCAATCAAGAACCATCCGAAAATAAAAGTAAACAGACTTGCAGCATAACTAATTACAAATTTTTTCAACGTAATCATCCTCACAATTTTCTAATATTATCTTCATTGTATGACAGTTATCATTATGTAAGATAGATAAAATGTGAAATAAATATCGTATACATGTGAGGTTGACATAACGTCCTATTATCAGTAGCAAGGAAAAGAGGGAACCCTACTCTCACAAGGGAACCTTCTTTTTTTGTTCTATGGATCTATGCATTTTTTTATACATTCCTATCCTGGCGCAGTTTTAGGGTTCTTGTTTGTTATTGGATTAGCCGAAAAACTGTATAAAATCTTGCATGTTCTTAGCGTGAGCTTTTTCCAAAATGCTGGCGGCACCCCATACCCATCAAGTTAAGAAAATAGATTACCCCAAAACGATAAAAATGAACTTCTTTGCTATAAAAAAAACGCTATTCTTTCTGTAAAATCATAGGAAAGGATAGTGTTTTTTTTATAGTTATTTCAGATTTGTATCAAATACACAAATGAATGTAAAGACTGTTTTTTTCTTTTTGTTAGGAATATAATCAAGGGAATTTATGGGAAAGGAACGTTGTCACATATGAATAAACAAAAAGAATATTGGAATGGAGTAGCAAATGAAAAAGAATTCACGACACCTTTTCAACTTGACTTATTCTCAAAGTATGTAAATAAGGATTCAATCTTATTGGACTATGGATGCGGGTACGGAAGAACATTACTTGAACTAAAAGAACAACAATTTACGAATTTATATGGTGTGGATTTTTCAGAAGAAATGATTAAACGGGCTAAATCAAATGATATAGCTATTGATTTTAATATTGTTAAAAGCGGGAAACTTCCCTTCCCGGATAATTTTTTTGATTCCGTTTTATTATTTGCAGTTCTAACCTGTGTATACCAAAATCAAGAACAGGATTCTATTTTAAATGAAATTAAACGGGTATTAAAACCAGAAGGTATTATTTATATTAATGATTTTTTACTAAATGAGGATGAAAGAAATAAAACACGCTATGAACAGTATGTTGATAAGTATGGCACTTATGGCGTGTTTGAATTATCTGACGGAGCTATTTTGCGCCATCATAGTGAAAAACGTGTAAAGGAATGGACAAATACTTTTGAGAAATTAGAGTATGAAAAAGTAGAGTACGTAACAATGAATGGTAACCGTTCTAATGGATTAGTATATATAGGTAGAGTGAAAAAGTAAAATAACTTGTAATACACTAATAGCGAAACAAAATTACAATAAAGTCTATTTACATGTAATCTAAAATGTCCAAAAAATATAAAATACGTTATTCTTTCTGTGGAATCATAGGAAAGTATGGTGTTTTTTATGTCTATTTCTGTATCTGATGAATTATAATTATTTGCTCGAAAATTTTAAAGATTCTTATCTCCAAATACCTTACGAGATATTGCTAGAGATGTTGGTTTTGTACAACGAACCAGTAGGTACCAACCAAAAGATTTAGTTGCTTTATGTGTTTGGATGAGTCAAAATGTCGCTAAAACCCCTTTCACATGTATGGAATATACAGGGATTTATAACTTGATATAGAACATAAAAAGGAGGAGTTTATACTGTAAATAAGGGGAAATACATATGGAATTAGAATCCGAGGTTAAAGCAATCGTTTTAGATTTAGATGGTACTTTATTAAATTCACAAAAGAAAGTGTCAGAAAGAAATAGAAAGGCTATATTGGAGTGTCTGAAGAAAGGAATAAAGGTTATTTTTGCTACAGCAAGGGCGCCACGATCAGTCAAAGTTTTTCTTCCTCACGAACTTCAAGACATTGCAACTATGATTTACTACAATGGAGCTTTGGTAGTAGATAAAGCATTAGGTTACAGACAACATTACCCGATTGAATTAGCTATCACAAATGAAATTATAGAATTTGTTATTACTCACCAGGTTGATGCATGCCTTTCAGTTGAATCGGAAGATACATGGTACAGTAATAAAACATTGGATTACAACAAAACCATGAATGCAGTTGTAAACCCAATTGTAGTTCCATTAAATGAATTAAAAAAAGTTAGTGCTTCGAAATTATTAATCTCACAATATCCTCACTATGAAAAACTACAAAAACAGTTTGCGCATAAAGTAAGTACGCTATGTACCGATGCAGGAACTTTAACTCAAATCATGGCAAAAGGTGTTTCTAAAGAACGAGCTGTAAGGGATATCTGTACTCAAAATAATATATCTATGGGTAGCATAATGGTCTTTGGAGACGATTGGAATGATTTAGAGCTATTCTATACGTGTGGTTTTCCAATTGCTATGGGAAATGCAATACCTAAATTGAAGGATGCTGCATATTTTATTACCGATACCAATGATAAAGATGGTGTAGCTCAAGTATTAGAAAAGTTAATTTGTACTGTTAACAACAGTTAAAAGGATAGAATGGTTACTTCCTATATCGAAAATCATGTAAATTTGTAATGTTATCAAACGACTGTATAATTGTACCGTTACATTGCCATAAAGCTAAGGTTTCACACTATTCATTAAGCAAAAAAGACGTTATTCTTTCTGTAGAATCATAGGAAAGGATGGCATTTTTGTATGTCTATTTCTGTATCTGATGAATTACAACTCTTCGCTCAGGAAATTCGTAATCAAATTGTAGAAGCAGGAATAAAAGTTTGGGATTGGACAATAGACTCAAATGATTGGAAATTAAAAGATAATCCACCTCAGATTATAGAAGATGTAAAAAAACAGATAACAGAAGATGTAGAAGTTGTTTTAATGCATGAAAAGGCGCAAACATTACAAGCTCTTCCTGAAATTATTAAATTTTATAAAGAAAAAGGATATGAATTTGGTGTTTACAATGATGCGGATCATTTCCGACTAAATTTCCAGAAAAATCAACGTCTATAGTATTTACATGGTTATCTTTAAAAAGTGGTTTTTATCAGTAAAAATGTTACCTAATTTTACTAATAAAAGCACTGGTGATTTTTTATTACTAAATCAATAACTAAGCCAAAAGTCGATTTCCTATACGATAAAGAAATCGGCTTTTTTTGTTTATATACTATATTACAATTGTCCCTTTATTTTCTCCGGAATATCCTTTTCAGAAATGACCTCATAAGAATAAACATACCTGCCTTTCACATGAATTTTTAAGTAGGTTTTTCTTATAAAGTCATTAGGAGTGTTAGTTCCTAGTGTATATTCTTTCTCATTCCTTGATTCATCAACACATTTTAATGAGTACATAGCTCTTCCGTTATGATTATAATCCGGAACGCCATATCCCTTCGCAATGGCGTATACATTTTTTTCTTCAGCAATCGGATTAAATCTGTCCAAATCCCCGCGTAACATGAAAGGTAGTAAGTATATAGGAAGGCTTATTCCTATTATGCAAAGTGCAAATTTCTTCATTATTGTTTCTCCTTTTGCGTATTTACATTTTTCAGTATAGAAAAAACTTCTTATGAATATAGAGGGAAATTCCTTAAGTTTTTCTTAAAACAGGTTTTTAAAGTACGGTTATTTTAACCAAAATTTTCATGGAAACACCTTTTAAAAGAACATAAGTTCGCATACAATAAGAACAAACGTTCTTTCGTTAGGAGTGATTCCCTTGTATGATTATTTTCTATTGCCAAATCGAATTATTCTTTGTGTAGATCTTCGTAGCTTTTATGCGAGCGTTTCATGTATTAAAAGAGGACTTGATCCACGTTATACAAAATTGGCTGTCGTAGGAGATGTAAATCGGAGTGGATCGATCGTATTAGCAGCAACACCACCATTAAAAGCATTAGGAGTAAAGAAGATGGCACGTTTGTACGAAATACCAAATCGGCCAGATATTATTATTGTGAACCCGATTATGCATACGTATATGAAGTGTTCAACTTACATAACAGGTTTAGCTTTGCAATATGTTGCACCGGAAGATTTTCATCAATATAGTATTGACGAGTTTTTCATGGATATGACTGCAAGTATTCATTTGTTTGCGAGTAACCCGTGCGAGTTCGCATTAAAGTTCAAGCGAGAAATATATGAACGTACAAGGATTGAAAGTACGATTGGTATCGGGCCGAATTTATTATTGAGTAAAGTAGCAATGGATATTGAAGCAAAAAAGAATAAAGATGGAATAGCGCATTGGACATATGACGATATACCCGAGAAGTTATGGAGTATTAGACCGCTCAGTAAATTTTGGGGTATATCGTATAAAACAGAAATGAAATTGAATCGAAAAGGTATACATACAATTGGAGAATTAGCGCAGTATCCTTTGAAATATTTAAAGCAATCTTTCGGTGTAATAGGAGAAGAATTACATCTACATAGTAACGGGATTGATTTTAGCAGAATCGCAGAGAAATATGTTCCAGCGACAACATCTATAGCGAAGAGCCAAATATTATTTCGTGATTACTCGATAGCAGAGTTCGTCGTTATTTTATTAGAGCATGTAGAAGAAGTTTGTTATAGGTTGAGAAGAGAAAAGAAATGCGCTCAAACAATCCATTTTTCAGTTGGATATAGCAAGGAATATGGCGGGGGAATAAGAAAGGCACATACGTTAAACCGGGCAACAAATTTAACGCTGGATATTTATAATGTTTGTACATATTTTTTATACGAGCGTCATACAGGGGAGCCGATTCGATCGATAAGTATTTCGTTAACAAATTTAATAAATGAAGGAGAAGAGCAAATTTCACTTTTCGATAACATTATACAAAGAGAAAAAGAAATGCGATTAACGAAAGTCATGGACGAGATTCGAACACGATTTGGTAAGAACAGTATTTTACGGGGGATTTCCTACACGAGCGTCGCAACAGCAAGATATAGAAACACATTATTAGGAGGTCATAAATCGTGAAGAATGCTAATATGCCAAAAGGAAGAGGTATGGTAAAGTGGCAACCGTTTGCTAGTATGCCAGAGCAGTTCGTAGCTATTAAAGAAATGATACATGAGCAAACGAAAGTCCCGCGTCCAATCTTAACGCAGGATGCAAAAGAAATGATTGAAAATAAGCTATTATGTTCATTTTTAGGTGAGGAAGAGGTTTTACTTACATATTATAAAGATGGCTATCTATATAAAAATTACATAACAGTAGCTGATATAAATCCATTAAATGAGATGATTACTTGTACTGATACTTTTCGTAATAAGAAGATTTTTAAGTTTGTTGATGTAATTGAGATTGACTAGAGTGGGAATCTATCTTGGTTCGCTTTACATAAAGAAGTGAAGTGTGCCGTATGAGAGAATCTACGTCTTTTATATACGGCCGTCCTAAGTATCACAAAAAACACGTTCATTTTTCACAAATTTCACACAAAAAATTGGTATTCTTTTTTATAGTGATAACTAATAGCTTTGAGAGAAGTGAACTGTATATGAAAAAGATTTGTTCTTCTCTTTTTTTATTGTTAGTTTTTTGTAGTCTAGGAGTAAGTATTCATGCTGAGTCTACATTGCAATCAAAAATTGATGCGGCTTCCCCATATGAAACAATTAAATTAGAAAGTAGAACTTATAATGAAACGATAAAAATATCGAAACCGATTACAATACAAGGGGATAAAAATACTAAAATAATCTCTTGTGGTAAGGATCCTATTATTACAATGAAAAAGGAAAACATTATTCTTAAAGATTTGAAAATAGAACAATGTAATGATAATACAGATCAGCCAGCGATATTTGTATCGGGAGATAAGCACTACATCAGTGGATTGGAGGTTCACGCGTCATACATGGGGATTAAGTTAGAAGATGCTAGCAATATAAAAATTGAGAACAGTAGGATTGTTGGACAAAGACGGGCTAATGGAATTGATTTATGGAAATCAAATCGCACTCTTATTGAGAACATCAAAATCCAAAATGTTCGTGATGGCATTTATTTAGAACAAAGCGACAATAATACAATAAAGGACAATACAATTTGGCAGTCGCGTTATGGTATTCATCTTATGTATTCTGATAAAACGGTTCTTGAAAATAATACATCAAAAGAAAATACAACAGGTGCTATGATTATGGGAACAAAGGAAACATCTGTAGTAGGAAATCACTTTATTGATAATAAAAGTAATGTTCATGCACAAGGTATATTATTATATGATGCTACAAAAACAAAAGTTTTACAAAATGAAATTGCTAATAATAGAGTCGGGATATATGTAGAAAAGGCAAGTCATAATACGATTATGAGTAACTCGATTTCTAATAATTTTATTGGTTTACAATTTAAAGATGCCAGTGCAAATGAATTAACTCAAAATGTAATGATAGGGAATGTTAATGAGTCACAAGCTACACAAAGTAGGGAAAATAACATTTATAAAAATTATTGGGACGCTTCTTTAAAAGTAGATACAGATGGTTCAAGTACTAGTAAAATTCCATACAAAGCAGATGCTTATTTTCTTTTGCTAACACAAGATATTCCAGAATATCAGTTGTTCTTTCAATCACCAGGGATGCGTATTTTGCAAAGTTTCATAAAAATTCCAGAGCAATCTTTATTGCTAGACAAAGAGCCTAGTATGAGGCCCGAAATTGTTCCGCAAAAAGACGGGGAGATGGGATTTCAGTTTAACATTTTGGTTGTAAGTGTAAGTATGTTACTAATGGGAAGTATATTGTTCTTTTTAGGGAGGAAAAATTGATGAAGGTAAAGTATACGTTATTTGCTATTTGTTTATGTTTTGTATTTGCTGTAGTAGGGTGTGGTAAGAAAGAAACGAAGCCGGTTGCTATTAATGAAAAAAATGATAAGTGTGATGTTTGTAATATGGCAGTAATGGATAATCAATTTGCAACTGAGGTTATTTTAGAAAATGGAAAAGCATTAAAATTTGATGATATTGGTTGTATGTATAAATGGATGGATGAACATAAAAATGAAAAAACACAAGAAAAATTTGTAAGAGATTACAATACAAAAGATTGGGTTGCAGTGGATAAATCTACATATGTATATGATAAATCAATTAAGACGCCAATGGCTTATAATGTAATTTCTTTTAAAGAGAAGAAAGATGCAGAGAGCTTTGTAGAAAAACATACTGGGAAAATCCTTTCTTATAAAGAACTAGCAGAACATAAATGGGAAATGAATAAAGAGATGATGGGAAAAGAAAAGAAAGATCATGGTAGTGGTGGACATTCTCATTAAAAAGAGACTATCGTTATGAACAAAATAGTTAGAAAAAGACAACCAACTATGGTTGTCTTTTTCGGTAGAGAGGTGAGTAGGTATGTGGAATATATTGTATTCAGAATGGCGTAGTGCAGTAAGAGGTAAATTTGCATACATGTTTTTGTTTCTTTGGATAACTATGTTTTCGTTACTATTTGTTATGGAAAGAAATACTCCGTCTTTAGCAGGTTATACAAATGTAACGGGGACAATGGTAAACCTTATTTTATATATTGTGCCTTTACTTATGTTAATTATAGGAGCATTTTCTATTGCAGGTGAGGTGGAAAATGGGAAATGGAGACTCTTATGTACGTATCCTTTGCCGAGTACTTCATATGTAATAGGTAAAACAATCGGTCAATTTATAGCGCAAACAGCTATTTTTTCAATGAGTTTTGGTGTAAGTATAATAATTGGGTTAGTAAGCGGTAGTAATTTTGATATGTTTTGGTTGGTAGCAACGTATATCTTCTCTGTTTTACTAATCTATTTATTTTTATTACTGGGAATAACAATTGGTTCTTTTTCTATAACAAGGTGGCAAGCTTTAGCGATAAGTATTGGAGTTTGGTTCCTTCTTATTATGATGTGGCCAACGGTGTTAATTAGTGTCCTTAATTTGGTTCCATATTCAATGATTGCACCATTAATAAAAATATTATTGTTTTGCAACCCAGCTGAATTCCTTCGAATTATATTTGTAATTCAATTAGGTGGTGGAGCAATATTTGGACAAGTATATGATCAACTAGTAATGTTTTTGCAAAGTAAAGCTGTTATTTGGGTTCTATTCATATACTTTATTACCTATACAACCGTGTTCTTGCTTGTGGCAAGCTGGAAAATGGAGAGGAGAAGAAAAAAATGACAGTATTAAATCTTAACGAAGTATGTAAACGATATAAAAAGAAAATAGCATTATCTCCAATTTCATTTCAAAGCAAAGAAGGAGAGTGTATCGTATTATGTGGTGGGAATGGAGCGGGGAAAAGTACGCTCCTTGATATAATAGCTGGAATTAAAACTCCTACATCGGGTACAGTTCAATTAGGTAATATAGAATTACAGAAAGATAGAAAACAGTATGTGAGTAAAATAGGCTATATGCCAGATGATTTTCATGCACAGCAAGACATGACAGTTCAAGAATTTTTGCTGTTTTATGCCGCCTTTCGAAAAATAGGAAAAGAAAAAGTACAAGCCATTATTAAAACAATAGGATTAAATGAAAAACAAAATGAACGCTTACATAGGTTATCTAAAGGGATGAGACAGAGGCTTTTATTTGGACAAGCGTGTCTCGGAAATCCTAAAATTTTAATACTAGACGAACCGACAAATGGGCTGGATCCGTATTGGGTAGATGAGTTTTTAACAATATTAAAAACATTAAAAAGAAATGGTACAATGATTATTTTTTCCACACATATGATGGATGTAGCTGCTGAAATTAGTGATCGGATACTCTTTATGAAAGAAGGAAAAATCATAAAGGAAATAAAAAATGATGGAGACTTAGAAAATTTAACGATAACATTACTAAAAATGCATAGGAGATGAATAAATTAGGGAACAGCTACTTTAAGAATGGTAGCTGTTCCCTAATTTATTAATAGCTATCTATATAGAAATTACATAACAGTAGTCGAAATAAATCCATTAAATGAGACGATTATTTGATGTTTTCATAATAAGAGGGTTTTTTAAGTTTATTGATGTAATTGAAGTGAATTAGAGGGGGAGAAATAAAATAATTATCTCTTCCTAACTTAATTATACCACGTAATTAACGGTCAAAATAGACTGTTTATTCTCATTTACTCTTGCTACAATCAATAGCACATGAATAGTAAGGAGAGGTGCCAAATGAGTTCTTTCGTTCTCGATTTTCAGGAAATACAAAAAACGCAGCTTTCGCTCGTTGGCGGAAAAGGATTGAATTTAGGGGAATTATCAAACATTCAAGGTATACAAGTGCCAGAAGGATTTTGTGTTACAACGGTAGGATATGAAAAAGCAATCGAACAAAATGAAGCGTTTCAAGCTTTGTTGAATCAATTAACAAGGCTAAAAATTGAGGACCGAGATCAAATTGGTGAAATCAGTAAGAAGATTAGAGAAACCATTATGGAAGTAGAAATTCCTTCTAATGTAGCGGAAGTGGTAGCTCGTTATCTCTCTCGTTTTGGAAATGAACATGCTTATGCAGTACGTTCTAGTGCTACTGCTGAAGATTTACCATATGCCTCGTTTGCAGGTCAACAAGATACGTATTTAAATATCATCGGAAAAGAAGACATCTTGCAGCATGTAAGAAAGTGTTGGGCTTCTTTATTTACAGATCGAGCGGTCATTTACCGAATGCAAAATGGTTTTGAACATAGTCAAGTTTCTATATGTGTTGTCGTTCAAAGGATGGTTTTCCCGCAGGCTTCGGGAATTTTATTTACTGCTGACCCGATTACTTCTAACCGAAAGGTACTATCAATTGATGCCAGTTTTGGACTTGGTGAGGCATTAGTATCAGGACTGGTCTCTGCTGATAATTATAAAGTAAAAGAAGAGAAAATCGTCGATAAGATGATCGCAACTAAAAAATTGGCTATCTATGCCTTAAAAGAGGGCGGAACAGAGACAAAGCAGATTGATCCCACTCAGCAAAAGATTCAAACACTTACGGAACAACAAATATTACAACTAGCACGTATCGGCAGACAGATTGAAGCTTATTTTGGTTGTCCGCAAGATATTGAATGGTGTTTAGTTGATGATATATTTTATATTGTCCAAAGTCGACCAATCACGACTTTATATCCAATCCCAGAAGCAAATGATCAAGAAAATCATGTGTATATATCGGTTGGTCACCAACAAATGATGACTGATGCAATGAAACCACTAGGGTTATCTTTTTTCCTGTTAACGACTCGTGCTCCTATGCGTAAAGCGGGGGGAAGGCTGTTTGTTGATGCTACACAAAGATTAGCTTCACCTGCTAGCAGAGAGTTCTTAATCAATACTTTAGGAAAATCGGATCCGCTCATAAGAGATGCATTAACGACTGTAATAGAGCGAGATGATTTTATCAAATTGTTACCGGATGATGAAAAAGAAAAGAGTGTTGGTAAAAGTATGCCATCTGCAAGTTCGCAACCACAAATCGAAAATGATCCAGCAATCGTTACGGATTTAATAAAGAATAGTCAAGCCTCGATCGAAGAGTTAAAACAAAACATTCAAACGAAATCAGGGGTGGATGTACTTGATTTTATTTTGGAAGACATCCAGCAATTACGGAAAGTATTATTTAACCCGCAAAGTATAGCTGTAATTATGGCAGGTATGGATGCTTCATCATGGATCAATGAAAAGATGGAGCAATGGCTAGGTGAAAAAAATGTAGCAGACACACTTTCTCAATCTGTACAAAACAATATTACTTCGGAAATGGGGCTAGCATTATTGGATGTCGCAGATGTGATTCGGCCGTATCCAGAAGTCATTGAGTATTTACAGTATGTAGAAGATGACAGCTTTTTAGATGAACTAGTTCAGTTTAAAGGCGGGGAAAAAGCTCGAGATGCAATTTATGCTTTTCTGAATAAATACGGGATGAGATGCAGCGGAGAAATCGATATTACGAAAACGCGCTGGAGTGAACAGCCAACTACAATTATCCCGATGATTTTAAATAACATAAGAGACTTTGAAGCTGGTGCTAGTAAGTGGAAATTTGAAGAAGGGCTGCAGGAGGCTTTGAAAAAGCAAGAAGAGTTATTAGACCGATTGCAGTACTTGCCAGATGGCGAACAAAAAATAGAAGAGACGAAGCAAATGATTAGTAACATCCGAAATTTTATCGGTTATCGTGAATACCCGAAATACGGCATGATTAATCGCTATTTCATATATAAGCAGGCGTTACTGAAAGAAGCCGAGCAACTCGTGCAAAATAGCGTTATCGATGAAATAGAAGATATATACTATCTGACTTTTGAAGAACTCCACGAAGTCGTCCGCACGAATAAACTGGATTACGAGGTCATCAATAATCGGAAAAATGAGTACAAATTATATGAAAAACTAACGCCCCCGCGTGTTATTACTTCTGATGGCGAAATTATTATAGGGAAATATAAACGAGAAAATCTCCCAGCCGAAGCGATTGTAGGTTTGCCTGTTTCTTCTGGAGTGATTGAGGGGAGAGCACGCGTTATTTTAAGCATGGAAGATGCGAATTTAGAAGATGGAGATATATTAGTTACGGCATTTACTGATCCTGGCTGGACACCATTGTTTGTGTCTATAAAAGGATTAGTCACTGAAGTTGGCGGACTCATGACACACGGAGCAGTTATCGCACGTGAATATGGATTACCAGCAGTCGTCGGGGTAGAGAATGCTACGAAACTAATAAAAGACGGACAACGAATTCGGGTACATGGAACAGAAGGGTATATTGAGATACTGTAATTGTGTCTTAGATAAATAAAAAGATCATCCACTAAATATGGTGGATGATCTTTTTATTTTGTTTATCCGTGTCAATAAAAGTTAAATCAAATGGATAGGCTCCTTCATTAGTTGCCTGGTGTCAAAAACAGAACCTACCGGTCATCGGCTATATTACTGGATGAACAAATTATCACCTGAAACTGAAGATCAAAATAAAAATGAGCATGTGAATTGGATTTCTTTGAATGTCTCTGTCGTAGAAGAAAACATACATGCCACGATTCGAATTCACATGCAAGAAGCAACCATTGAATTAGATGTGCCTTTTACTCCGCAAGTGCTCTTACAAGTCATGCAGACGATGAAACAACAATGATATCAGAAATCGCAATTGAAAAAGTATATCTTGCAATTATATACAGAAATTTTAATAGTTTTATCAGCTTTCATCAGTATATTCCCGGAATATCGATTAATCAGAATAGACAGCAATCTAAAATATAGGATATTTTCAAAAATATTACAAATTAAGACAATATCTTGTAAATTTATAGAATTTTCTTTATTATCAAAATATTGTTACGTATTTAAGATTAGGGAGGAATAGGGATGAAGAAAAAGCCTTTTAAAGTGCTGTCTACGCTTGCGGCGGCAACTGTGCTTAGTTGCACATTTGGGTTTGGTAGTCAATCTGTTTATGCGGCAACGCCGTCTAATGTAGGATCTTTAAGTCCAATTGATGAAAATTTAATTCCGGAGGATCGTCTAGCAGACGCGTTGAAGCAGCGTGGTGTAATTAGTGAATCTGCGTCGAAAGAAGACACATTAAAAGCTGTTGAAAAATACGTAGAGAAGAAAAAAGGCAAGAATGCTGGAAAAGAACCAGCAGCGGGGGATAGTGTCTCGAGAGAAGCTTCTGACTTTTTGAAAAAAGTGAAAGATGCAAAAGCAGATATGAAAGAAAAAGCTGAACAACCTGCTGGTGGTCCGGTAGCTGGGCAAGAGCAGGTTAAAGGTGGATTAAACGGAAAAGTACCAACTAGTTCAGCGAAGCAAAAAGAATATAATGGGCCTGTTCGTAAAGATAAAGTACTTGTATTGCTAGTAGAGTTTGCTGACTTTAAGCATAACAATATTGATCAAGTACCAGGTTATATGTATTCAAATGATTTTAATCCAGAACATTATCAAAAAATGTTATTTGGTGATGAGCCATTTACACTCTTTGATGGTTCAAAAATCCCAACATTTAAACAATATTATGAACAGCAATCAGGCGGCAGTTATACCGTCGATGGAACAGTAACAAAGTGGTTAACAGTTCCTGGTAAAGCAGCGGATTATGGTGCAGATGCTGGCGATGGCGGTCATGATAATAAAGGACCAAAAGGACCTCGTGATTTTGTAAAAGAGGCATTAGATGCAGCTGTAGCAAGCGGTATGGATTTATCAGAATTTGACCAATACGATCAATATGACAGTAATGGAGACGGAAATAAAAACGAACCAGATGGTCTTATTGATCACTTAATGGTCATTCACGCTGGAGTTGGTCAAGATGGAGGCGGTGGTAGATTAGGTGACGACGCAATTTGGTCACATCGCTGGAACCTTGGAAACCCATATCCAATTGATGGAACAAAATCAAAAGTTGATAACTATGGCGGTAAAATGGCTGCATACGATTATACAATTGAGCCAGAAGACGGAGCAGTTGGTGTATTCGCACATGAGTTTGGTCATGATTTAGGTCTTCCAGATGAGTATGATACGCAATACTCTGGATCAGGTGAGCCGATTAACTCTTGGTCTGTTATGAGCGGTGGCAGCTGGGCAGGTAAAATTGCAGGTTCAACGCCACCAAGTTTCTCTCCGCAAAACAAAGAGTTCTTTCAAAAGAACATTGGCGGAAACTGGGCGAATATTGTAGAGGCTGACTATGATAAATTAAATCGCGGTATCGGTTTTGCGACATACTTAGATCAAAGTGTAACGAAATCAGCTCGTCCTGGTCTGGTTCGTGTTAACTTACCAGATAAAGATGTAAAAGGTATTGAGTCTGCATTTGGTAAGAAATATTACTTTAGTACAAAAGGCGATGATCTTCATACGACACTAGAAACGCCAGTGTTTGATTTAACAAATGCAACAAATGCGAAGTTTGATTACAAATCATTGTATGAAATTGAAACTGGTTGGGACTTCCTTGAAGTACATGCAGTGACAGAAGATGGTACGAAAACGTTAGTGGATCGAATTGGTGAAAAGAATGTTAAAAATGGTCTAGACACAACAGAAGGAAAATGGATAGATAAATCATATGACTTAAGCAAATTTAAAGGTCAAAAAGTAAAATTAGTATTCGAATACATTACAGATGGTGCTACGGCACCAAGTGGTTTTACTCTTGATAATGCAACATTAACTGTCGATGGAAAAGTTGTGTTCTCTGATGATGCAGAAGGTGAACCACAATTTAAATTAAACGGTTTCGTTGTATCAGACGGCTTTTATAAGAAGAAACATAACTACTATTTAGAGTGGAGAAACTATGCTGGTGCTGATGAAGCGTTAAAATATAGCAGCGGTGTAACGTACAATACAGGTCTTGTTGTATGGTATGCAGACTCTAGCTTTACAGATAACTGGGTTGGTATTCATCCAGGCGAAGGTTTCTTAGGAGTTGTTGACTCTCACCCAGAGGCAATTGTTGGAACGTTAAACGGTAAACCAACTGTTAAAAATAGTACACGATATCAAATTGCAGATGCTGCGTTCTCCTTTAACCAAACACCAGCGTGGAAAGTTGTATCTCCATCACGCGGAACATTTGAGTCTAAAGGATTACCAGGTGTAACGAAGTTTGATGATTCGAAATCTTATATGAACAACTTAATCCCAGATGCAGGGCGTAATGTACCGAAACTTGGATTGAAATTTGAAGTCGTTGGACAAGCAGATGATAATTCTGCAGGTGCAGTTCGTTTATATCGTTAATAATGGAGAAGCTGTTGAAGGGGATTCCTTTCAACAGCTTTTTTCATAGAAACATAAATTTCAAGTTATTAATAAAATAATAGTAACTACTCAGCCTAGAGTTTGGTAAAGGGTATTATTCCAATGAAAATATGCTTATATTTATATGAAAATTACATAACAGTAGTTGATATAAATCCATTAAATGAGACGATTACTTGTACGGATGTTTTTCGTAATAAAAGAATTTTTAAGTTTATTGATGTAATTGAGATTGATTAAAACATGTTTCTATGCAACAGGCTTATTTCTTTAAGCCAGCTGCATAGAAAGGTCCATGAACTGCGATTGTTGATAAAATACGAGCAATTTCCTCTGGTGTTTCATTTTGTCCATTATTTAACCATTGTTGAATGACACCTATATGAGCAGATGCCATATAAGAAGCTAAGTATTGGCTTGGAACAAGTAAATTCACCTTATTAATGAGAGCACCATTCGTATCTTCAAATAGTGTTTTCCACATAAAGTCTTTCAATTTTGTTTGGAAAGATAAATCTCCTTTTGGACTTAATACAGCTTTCATAAAATCACTATTTTCATTTAGAAATTCAAGAATAGAAGCGATAAGTACAAACGGCGTCGTTGGGGAAGGATTTGATCCAAGGTCAGCAATAACTTCTGGAAATTTCCGTTTTGCAATGCTAGAAAACTCATGCATAATTTCTTCTTGGCATTTCGTCATTAAATCGAATTTATCTTGATAATGTGTATAAAAAGTACCTCGATTTATGTTCGCTTTCGTTGTAATATCTTTCACCGTAATTGCTTCAAAACCTTTTTCCTCAATTAACTCCACTAATGCATTTCGTATGGCAGTTTTTGTGCGAATAACACGCAAATCTAAATTACTATCGCGCAAAGCATGTCCCTCCTTAATTTTAGTCAACACATTTCAAAAATGTGTCTTATAACCGACACATTCACGATTTTTGATTATTGAATAAGATTTAGCTCAAACATATAATTCAAAATATAAATAAACAACACGTTGTTCATTTATTGTAACTAAAATTAAAGGAGGAGAACAGAAAATGTTTAAAAATAAGCTTTTATATTTGTCACCAGTCATTGCACTACTTGTTGTTTTTATTTTTTCATTAACGTTATTTCCAACAGTTCAACCTAAGCCGAAAAACTTGCCAATAGCAATTGTGAATGAGGATCAAGGAGTGGAAATTCCGAATCAAGCGAAAATGAATATGGGGCAAACGATTGTTGATATGATCAAAAAAACATCAAAAACGGATGAAGAACCTGCGGTGAAATGGGTAGAAGTAAAAAATAAGGAATTAGTTCAAAAAGGTTTAAATAATCAAGAGTATTATGCAGCATTAGTCATTCCGAAAGACTTTAGCGTAAAACAAGCATCGTTACGAACACCACAGCCATCTTCGCCAGAGGTAGAAATATATATTAATCAAGGAATGAATATGGCTGCTTCAACTATGGCAGGGCAAATGTTAAATGGCGTATTTGATAATATGAACAATAATGTTCGTACACAACTATTAGAAGGATTTAAAGCAAAAGGAACTACATTAACAGCAGACCAAGTTTCGAAATTAGTAACACCTATTGTAAAGAAAGTGACAAATGTGAATGAAATCGGAAAAAATAGTGCAAACGGTAACTCGCCAATTTCTTTATTCCAACCGTTATGGATTGCAAGTTTAGCGAGCGCAGCAATCATCTTTATTGCCATTAGTAAAATGCCGGTAGGTACAAGAAAAGAAAACTTTGTATTAAAAGTAAAACAAATAGTAACAGGAGCAGTTGCAGCGCTTGTAATTGGATTTGGTCTTACATGGATAGCGGATGGAATGGTAGGATTAAATATCCCGAATTTATCGGATACGGCTTTATTTTTATCCATTACTTCTTTTAGCTTCTTCTTAATGATTTCTGCGGTACTTTCATTAGTCGGACTAAAGGGAATCGGGTTATTCGCTCTATTACTATTCTTTGGAGCACCGTTATTATCGTTAGCACCTGAAATGTTGTCGTCATTTTATCAAGATTGGGTGCACTCATGGTTGCCAATGCAGTTTATGATCGAAGGACTCAGGGAAATATTCTTCTTTGGAAAAGGGTTAAGCTGGAATACACCTGTTATTGTGCTCGTTTGGATTGGTGTGGTAAGTATGGTTATCATACTAGCAACTGCTTTAAAACGTAGTGCAGTAAAGGGACATAAAGCAGAATTGAATGCTTAAAAGTAAAAACCACTTCACTTGTAGTGAAGTGGTTTTGTTGTAGTGAAATCGATAAGGAAATAAATTAGTGAAAGAAATGTTATTTCAATGTTTTAAAGGTGAGTGAAGAATTAGTATTTGCTGTTCCTTTATATATACATGCTCCTACTATTTCAAAATGCATAAAATATTATGCGAAATTATGGAGGGGATACGATGTATAATTCGAATTATCATGATTGGTATAGGCAGAATGATAAGTTGATAAGTGATATTGAAAAAGCTATAAACGGAGAATATAGCGCTATAAGCTGCTATGCGAAATTAGCTAACATGGCTCTAAATCCAGTAGAACGAAATCAGATTCTTGAAATTCGTAATGATGAAATAAAGCATTTTCAAAACTTTGTACAAATCTATACAAATTTAACTGGTCAGCGGCCTAAACCAAAGATTACGGAAGAATGCCCTAATACGTACTTACAAGGATTAGAATTCGCTATACAAGATGAGCAAAGGACAGTAGATTTTTATTTGGAAATTTCAGATGAAACATCGGATGCGCATCTGAAAGAGTTGTTACGCAGAATAGCTGCAGATGAACAAAATCATGCGGTGTGGTTTTTATATTTTTTTACGAAATCAAAATAAAAAACAAATCGAAAGGTTCGAGCCGGATTTTTTGATGGGAAATTTTAATATAATTTATATTAAAATGAGGAATTAAAACCGTTTCACTAGTAGTGGAGCGGTTTTTGTGATGAAATACAAGTTATAAAGTTAAGATATAGTAGTTGGTTTTGGTATATAATGTATAAAACAAAAATCAATAAAGGAAGAAGAAAAAATCTGAAAGGGGAACAGAAATATGGAGAGAAATACAGTTCAAGAATATACAATTCGAATTGCTACTGAAGATGAAAGTGAAAGCATTATTACTTTGTTAAAAGAAGTAGCACAGTGGCTACAAGATAAAGAAGTGAATCAATGGCAGTATCTTTTAGGAGGGGAAGCTACGGCTGAAATACTAGAAGGCATAAGCAAGAAATATACGTATGTTGTTGTGAAAGAAGATGAAATTGTCGGTACGGTTACAGTATCTTCTAAACAAAATGAGTGGGATGAACGTATTTTTGGTAAGGAGGAAGTTTCTGATTCATTATATATTCATAGATTTGCGGTGAAACGGAAGTATAAGGGGAATGGAATAGGAGAATGGATTTTACAGTGGGTAGAAGAGAATGTACAAAGTGATAAAGAGTATTTGAAGTTAGATTGTGTCGGGCATAATCGTACATTGAATGATTTTTATAAACGATGTAGTTTTGAATATATCGGTAGTACGGATGGGCTTAGTAAGTTTCAAAAGAAAAGGAGAAAATGAATGAATCCAATTAACGTAAGTTTAGTTGAAAAATTAATACAAGAACAGTTTCCAGAATGGGAACATTTAGAAATTAAGCCAGTGAAATTTAGCGGGCATGATAATAGAACGTTTCATTTAGGGAAACAGATGAGTGTAAGATTACCAAGTGATGCGGCATATGTACCGCAAGTAGAGAAAGAAAACAAGTGGCTTCCTATATTAAGTAAGGAAATCACTTTACCAATTTCTTCACCAATTGCGAAAGGAAATCCGTCTGCAGAGTATCCGTGGCCTTGGTCTATTAATAAATGGATAGAAGGAGAGACGGTTACGAAAGAAAATGTTCGTGACTTAGATGAATTTGCAGCGGACTTAGGAGCATTTTTAATAGAATTACAATCAATTGATGCGAGTAACGGCCCAATAGCTGGAGCACATAATTTTTACCGGGGCGGGCTTATATCTGTATATGATGACGAAGCGAGAGTGGCTATTGAAAATAATAAGGACGTTTTTGATGAAACATTATTAAAGCATCTTTGGGATTTAGCACTTCGGTCAACATGGGAACGCACACCAGTTTGGGTTCATGGAGATATAGCGCCGGGGAACTTACTCATTAAAGATGGAAAGCTTTGTGCCGTAATTGATTTTGGTATTTTAGGAGTAGGAGATCCTGCCTGTGATGCAGCGATGGCATGGACGTTTTTTGATAAAAATAGTAGAAACGTATTTAAAGAAGTATTGTGTATGGATGAAGAAACTTGGAATAGAGCGAGAGGGTGGGCGCTTTGGAAGGCGTTAATTACATATGATGCGAATAGAAATAGTAATAAAAGAATGGCAGAAGAATCTTGTCGTGTGATTCAAGTGATTGTGGATGATTATGAGAGGTAATAGAAAAAGCCTATTTTGATCTGTATATTTCAAAATAGGCTTTTTCATATGATTAAATATTCAAAATCAAAAGAAGGAATCTAACATTATTATACAGAATATTTAGATAATAGGAGGTGTCGAATTTTGAGTGAAATTGAATTAAAAAGTAATGTAATTAAGACAGGGCGAGAGAAGGGGATTATTCTTCGGTTTATACTCGCTAGTCTAGTTGGTGTGTTTATGTTTTTCGTACCTGTTACGATTAACGGTGCTTCGTCTATTATGATTGATCATATCGTATCGTGGATAAGAGCTACTGTTCCTTTTGTAGTACCTTATTATGCACTGCTTGTTATGGTAATTGGTGCGGTTTATCCATTTTATACGAAGAAATGGAATGCATCTATCGTAGACATTTGTTTTTCTATTTTAAAAGTAGTCGGCGTTGTTTTTGGCGTATTATATTGTTTGAAAGTAGGACCAGCTTGGTTCTTTGCGCCAGATGTTGGGCCATTTTTGTATGAGAAGTTAGTAATATCGGTAAGTTTACTCGTTCCAATTGGCTCGGCGTTTTTAGCGCTATTAGTTGGATATGGATTACTTGAATTTATCGGTACATTTTGCCGTCCGATTATGAGACCGTTATGGAATACACCAGGACGATCAGCAATTGATGCGGTTGCTTCCTTCGTTGGAAGCTATTCACTTGCGCTTCTTATTACTAACCGCGTGTATAAAGAAGGGAAGTATACGACAAAAGAAGCAGCAATCATCGCCACAGGTTTCTCAACAGTGTCCGCAACATTTATGATCATCATCGCAAAAACATTAGATATTATGCATCTATGGAATATGTACTTTTGGACTACGCTTGTTGTAACATTTATTGTGACTGCTATCACCGTAAGAATCCCGCCACTTAGCCAAAAGCCAGATACATATATTACGAAAGAAGGGTTCCCAGAGCCCGTTTATAAAGAGAAAATGTTAGAGAGAGCTTGGGAAGATGCATTAGAAGTATCAAAAACTGCACCGAGTATTATGAAAAATATCGCAGTGAATTTAAAAGATGGATTTATTATGACGATGGGAATTTTACCATCGATTATGTCAGTAGGGTTAATTGGTATCGTCTTAGCAAAGTTTACGCCAATATTTGATTGGGTTAGTTATATTTTTTACCCATTCACTTGGTTACTACAACTTCCAGAAGCGGAACTAGCTGCTAAAGCAGCATCAGTTGGTATTGCAGAAATGTTTTTACCTTCACTTTTAGTTGTAAGTGCACCGCTCGTGACAAAGTTTGTAATTGCGGTTGTTTCGGTATCATCTATTTTATTTTTCTCCGCATCAATTCCTTGTATATTATCGACAGATATTCCGTTAAAAGTATCTGAACTTATTGTTTTATATGTGCAAAGAACGATTTTAACGTTGCTTATTATTACGCCGATTGCGTATATGTTGCTTTAATCGGTACGATATTAACGATTATTGATGAACCTTCACACCCCATATAGGATGATTATATTCGACAAGGAATTCGTATGTTTGGTCCTAAGAAAGAGTTGTTGAGTAAAATTGAATTAGGCTAAGTAAAATTAAAATAAAAGAAGGAACTCGCTTTATATAAAAGTGGGTTCCTTAAAAATATTATATTATAAATATAATGTAATACTAGTTTGTATGATATAGTTACAAGCGAGGAGGGGTATAAATGGAAATTATTCACGAAAGAGCAAAGTTACGGTTAATGGATAGCAATGATGTCGAAAAAATGTTTTCAATCGTGGAAGGAAATCGAGATATTTGGGCGTATTTAATCTCTAAAATGAATACTGTTCAAGATATGCAGCAATATGTTCAAAAGGCGATAAAGGCTTATGGGGCAGGTAAGGATTTACCATTTGTAGTTGTTGATCAAAAGACAAATGAAATTGTAGGAAGTACACGCTTATATAACATTTCAGTTGAAGATAAGACAGTTGAGTTAGGACAAACGTGGTATGACCCGAGTGTACAACGTACGAGTATAAATACAGAGTGTAAGTATATGTTACTGGAGTACGCTTTTGAAAAGTTACATATGCTGAGGGTTCAAATTAAGACTGATGTAAGAAATGAGAAAGCACAAAGAGCAATTGAAAGGCTAGGTGCAGTAAAAGAAGGCGTACTTAGAAATGAAAGAAGATTGCCAAACGGACATGTGAGAGATGCTGTTGTGTATAGTGTTATTGCAAGTGAATGGCCAGTTGTGAAAGAACGGTTATCAGAAAAGTTAGAGTCGTATAAAGAAAAATTATAATTCATAATAGGAAAGGTATATGGATCGTGTAGATGAAAAATATGCCTTTTTTCTTACAAAACTGTTACTTCTTTTAGTTACTTTTGTTTCATCATTCCATTATGAGAAAAAATTCGTTACAATGTAGTTGTATGGTAATAAACTTATAAATTACACAAATGTAATGAAAACCGCAAACGAAAAATGAATTGATAATCCTCAATTTTAAATGAAAACCCTTTAATACATATATAACAAGAAAAATTCCTTCTTTTAAACAAATTCAAACAAAATGATTTGATATATACGTTTTTATATAGAAGTATGGATGATGTACGGAGGCAATTATTAATGAAAGAAAATAAGAAGAGTAAGAAAAGTAAGAAAAGAAGAATCTTGCAAGTGTTCTTGCTTATGATTTGTTCTATTATTTTATATGTAAGCTATGCCGCTTACGATATTTGGAGTTACCGCTTTAAAACAGAAGATGATGTGAAGACGGATGCTGGAATCGTACTAGGAGCAGCTTCATGGAACGGAAAACCATCTCCTGTATTTAAAGAAAGAATCAATCATGCGATTTCTTTATATAAGAACGGAAATATTAAAAAGATTATTTTTACAGGTGGTACAAAGTTTGAAGCAGAGCTTGAGGAAGCGCGTACTGCTAGAGTATATGCATTGAAACAAGGTGTAAAAGAGGAGGATATTTTAATTGAAACAAAATCCCTTTTCACTGAAGAGAATTTAAAAAATGCAAAGCAAGTTGGAATAGAGAATGGAATACGCACATATACGATCGTGAGTGATCCACTTCATATGAAACGCGCAATGAGAATCGCAAAACATATTAATATTGAAGCATATGCATCACCGACTCCAACGTCAGCATATAAAACGTTAGATACAGAAATCCCATTCTTTTTTAAAGAATTATTCTCGTATATTGGATATGTAACCTCTTTGCCATTAAAGGCATTGAAAGGGGATTAATATAAGAAAAGAATCTATCTTTATATAGGAACTTTTCTTATTGTTCAAAAACATTGTATTTTTATCGGAATAGTGAAACAATAGAGAGGTAGCTTCATATAATCATAATGACAAAATGAACGGTTTATGAATCGAACATAAAGGAGATTATAGTATGGCACTCTCATTTGTTGAAACAGAAGAACAATCTTTAATTATTGAACAAATAAATAAATTGATTCCGAAGTTCATGGAAAGGGAGCATCAACTAAGTGAATTAGGGTCATTTCCGTATGAAAATATTAATAATTTGAAAGATATCGGATATACAAAATTAACGTTGCCAAAAGAATTGGGAGGCAATGCGATTTCCTTATACGATTTTGTTTTATTTCAAGAGAAAATAGCAGAAGGCTGTGGTGCTACCGCATTGTCAATTGGATGGCATCTCGGTATTGTAAAGGAATTAGCGGAAAACCGTTCTTGGAACGAGGAGATGTTCATTTGGTTTTGTAAGGAAGTGCGTAATGGTGCACTTTTTAATAGAGCTTCAACAGAACCGAAGACAGGTAGTCCTACGCGCGGCGGGAAACCAGAAACAGTAGCAACTCAAAAAGGTGATAAGTGGATTATAAATGGAAGAAAAATTTTTACGACGATGGCACCAGTGCTAGATTATTTTATTATTTCAGCAAGTATTGAAGGCCGGGAAGAAATCGGGGAGTTTGTCATTCCAAAGAATACGTTAGGTGTATCAATTGAAGAAACTTGGGATAGCGTTTCAATGCGAGGGACTGCTAGCCATGATCTTGTATTACAAAATGTAGAGATACCGGATCGTTTTTTCACTGATATAAAGGGTTCAAAGGTTAAAACGAAGGGAATTGGTTGGTTACTTCATATACCAGCATGTTATTTAGGAATCGCACAATCGGCAAGAAATTATGCAGTTCAGTTTGCGGAATCATACAAGCCAAATAGTTTAAATCATGCTATTAGTTTATTACCGAATGTTAGAAGATTAGTTGGAGAATTAGAACTTGAGCTTATGCAAGCTCGTGTCTTTTTATATCAAATTGCGAAAAAATACGATGAGGCAGAAGATAAACTTTCATTGCAAGCAGAACTAGCGGCAGTGAAATATGTTGTAACAAACGCGGCTATATCTATTGTAGATAAAGCAATGCGTATCGTCGGAGCGAAAAGTTTATCAGAAAAAAATCCGCTTCATCGTTATTATTTAAACGTCAGAGCAGGATTGCACAATCCGCCGATGGATGATGCGACATTGTCTATGTTGGCGGATGCGGCGTTTCGGTCGTAGTTTAAATTAGAGGCTGTTTCAGAAGAACGTTCAATCGATCTTTTGGAATAGTCTTTTCGTCGTTTTTTTTATAAATAAGAGGTGTGGTTGATTATTTAAATTCACAGAATAATTATAAAGGAGAGAGGAGGTGTTACGAAGAAAAAATCTTGTTTCTTTATAGATGATTAACGGGGTTTCGAAAGGGCTGCAAGTGATTCAGACGAATGACTCGCAGCTACCTCAATCATAGAACATGTCTAATGAACCCGTTGAAACTTATACTGGAATACTTGAAACGCAAAGGAATTTTACAATCGAATCTGTTTTATTCACCCAATTGTGAGGTGTTGTTGAATCTAGGAAAATACAATCATAAGGATTCAAAACATGCTCCTCATTGTCAATGAGGAGCGTCAGTTGTCCTTCTAGAACGTATAGAAATTCTTGCCCCGAATGTGAATAAGGATCCTCTTTTTTAGCACCTGGGTTAAGCAATACTAAAATAGGATTAAATAGTGGATTTTCAATGTTGCCCGCTAAATCCCTATAAAAAAATTGGTTATGTAGAGTGTTCGTCTTACTAATGATGTTTCTCATAACTGTTGGTGTTGCCTGCTTTCCAGACTCTGAAAAAAAGTAGCTCGGATTGACACCGAGTGCTTCAGAAATTTTTTTCAATGATTCGAGCGTTATAGATGATTTTGATCGTTCGACTTGCGATAAAAAGCTGATTGAAAGATTTGTCTGATCAGCAATTTGTTTTAATGTTAACTTACGCTCTTTTCTCAAACTCTTTATTTTTACTCCAATTAAATCGTTCACTTTTCTCCACTCCTGTAACTGATATTAATCATGATTACTATTCTAGGGAAATTTATTTAGTGGGGTGCTGGATGTAACCTCAAGATGAAAAGAAATTCACTTTGAAATGAAGTGCCACTTAAATAGTAAGTGATAATAGCTCAAAAAAAAAGAAAAATATCTTTAAAAATATTCAGAAAATTACATTTACATTAAAAAATCAGTGTGTTATCATCATGAATAATTGAAGTGTTACTTCAAATTTGATTTTAAAATTGAAGTAATATATTACTAAAAAATAAACACTTAAGGAGAATGAAGATGAATTTTCATGGTATTTTAGTTCCGTTGGTCACCCCGTTTAAAAATGATAAAAGTTTAGATGTAGATACTTTAAAGCAATTGACTAACATATTTATTGATAAAGGTGTTACTGGTTTAGTGGTGTGTGGCACGACTGGCGAATATTACGCCTTAAACGAAGTAGAACGTGAAACTGTTTTAAAAACTGTGGCAGAAGTGGCTAAAGGTCGCGTAACTTTAATTGCAGGTATCAATGATTTATCAACCGAGGGGGCGGTTAACCGTGCCAAGCAAGCGAAAGAATTGGGCTATGAAGGCTTAATGTTGTCACCAACTCCTTATAGCCTGCCTGACCAAACGGGTGTGATTGCCCATTATGAAACTGTGGCATCAGCAACCGATTTACCGATTATCATGTATAATTTTCCTGCGCGCATTGGCATTGAAATTGAGTATGAAACTGTGGTGCATCTGTCTAAAAATCTGAAAATTGTCGGTATTAAAGAGAGTAGTGGTGACTTTAGTCGTGCTTTACGCTTACTACAAACCCCATTTGAGAACTTTGAAGTAATTTGTGGCTGTGATGATCAACCTATAGACTTTTTCTTCTGGGGTGCGAAAAGCTGGATTGCTGGTGCAGGGAATGTGTTCCCAGAAGAGCAAGTTTCCATGTTTAATGCTGCGCAAGCTGGTGATTGGGACAAGGCTCGACAAATTATGCGCGGAATCTACCCAGCTATTCATTCAATGGAATCTGGTAACTACAACCAAAAAGCCAAACTAGGCTGCTTAAAAGGTGAGATTAACGTTGGCTCGGTACGCCTCCCGTTATCTGATTTATCAGAAAAGGAAAAGGTGGAATTCTTAGCTTTCTTTAATAAATAATCTGGAGGAGAGACAAATGACTGTATCAAGAGAACAAGTTTTTGCCCTTGCTAAAGAAGGAAAGCTATGGGCAGGCAACTTAATTGATGGTTTTACGAGTACTGCCGACAAATTAGAAAACCGCACTCCCATCGACAATAGCTTAATTGGCTACATTGCCGATGGTGATGAGCGGGATGTAGATGCGGCTGTTAAAGTAGCGAGGGAGACATTTGAAGCAGGGATTTGGAGTCAATTATCCCCTAATGAGCGTAAGAAAGTGATGATCCGCTGGGCACAATTGCTCGAAGAACATAGCGAAGAACTGGCTGCCTTAGATTGTATAGATGCTGGAAAACCGATTACTGAATGTTTAAATACTGACATGCCAGCAACGATTGATACATTTTATTGGTACGCTGAAGCAATTGATAAACTCTTTGGCAAAGTAGCTCCTACGGGTAAAGATGCTTTGGGTTTGATTGTTACTGAACCGATTGGCGTTGTTGGTGCGGTATTACCTTGGAACTTTCCCGCGCAAATGTTTGCTTGGAAAGTGGCACCTGCATTAGCTGCAGGGAATTCTGTTATTGTAAAACCAGCGGAATTAACTTCACTCAGTGCTTACCGTATGATTGAACTTGATTATGAAGCAGGTGTTCCAAGAGGCGCTTTAAGCTTAGTTTGTGGTTTAGGCGAAAAAGTAGGCGAACCATTAGGGCGTCACATGGATGTAGACATTGTATCATTTACCGGATCAACGGAAGTCGGCAGGTATTTCTTAAAATATTCAGCAGAAAGTAACCTTAAAGAAATTGTCTTAGAGTGTGGTGGCGAAAGCCCACAGGTCGTGTTTGAAGATGCTGACTTGGATGCGGCTGTTCCGCATATTTTATCAGCTGCCTTTTGGAATATGAGTGAAAACTGCAGCTGCGGTTCCCGTTTGATCGTACATGAATCTGTCAAAGAGGAATTATTAGAAAAATTAAAGTCTGGCTTAACAAGCTGGAAATTAGGTAACCCGATGGATGAGTCAGTTGCCATTGGCCCCATGATTGAAGAAGCACACTTTAATAAAGTGAAGTCGTTCTTGGATATTACGCTTCAAGAAGGAGGGAGCCTAGTTGCTGGAGGGAAAGTTCACAGTGATGTGGGCAGCGGCTGGTACATAGAACCAACTATTTTCGAAAATGTAACCGCTAACATGACATTGTTCCAAAATGAAGTATTTGGTCCGATTTTAGCGGTTAGTACGTTCGAAAAGGAAGAAGAAGCAATTGCCCTTGCTAATAACACCTCTTACGGGTTAGCTGCTTCTTTTTATAGCCAAAATGTACAGCGAGCGATGCGTGTGGCACGTGCCATTAAAGCTGGAACCGTTTCTGTGAATGGTTTTAGTGAAGGGGATATCACCACCCCATTTGGTGGCTTTAAACAATCTGGCTTTGGTGGCAAAGATAATGGATTAGAAGCTTTTGAACAATATGTGATGACAAAAGTAATTTGGTACGTTCATTCATAATAATCTGAATCTGCTATTTTTGGGGGAGTAAACATGGGGAAAACAGATAATAAGCAGCTAAAAAAAGTTGTTGTTGCATCGATGATTGGATCTGTGGCTGAATGGTATGAGTTTTTCTTATATGGAACCGCTTCTGCTCTCGTTTTTGGAGAATTATTTTTCCAACAAACGGGAAGTGCTATTGATGGCATCCTGGCTGCATTTGCTCTCTATGCGGTAGGCTTTTTAGCTAGACCTATCGGCGGACTTGTTTTTGGTCATTATGGTGATAAATTTGGGCGTAAAAATTTATTACAGCTTAGTTTAATTATCGTTGGAATAACGACTTTCTTAATGGGATGTATTCCGACATTCAGCAGTATTGGGTATTGGGCTCCGATCTTACTCGTTACTTTACGTTTAATTCAAGGATTTGCTTTTGGTGGAGAATGGGGTGGAGCTGTTATTTTAGTATCTGAGCACAGCCCTAGTGATAGACGTGGATATTGGGCAAGCTGGCCACAGGCAGGCGTACCATTAGGGAATTTAATAGCAACAATTATCCTATTACTTTTATCTAAAAATTTAAGCCCCGAGCAATTTATGGACTGGGGTTGGCGTGTAGCATTTTGGTTCTCTGCTGTTGTCGTCCTAATTGGTCTTTGGATTCGTAAAAGTGTAGACGATGCCCCTATTTTCAAAGAGTCACAAGAAAAACAAGCTCAATTAGAAAAACAGCAATTGGGTATTATAGAAGTGATTAGAGATCATAAAAAAGCGATTATTGCTGGTATTGGAGCTCGTTTTGCAGAAAATATCTTATACTATATAGTGGTCACTTTCTCTATTAGTTATTTAAAACTTGCGGTTAATAAAGATACTTCACAAATTTTATTATTAATGTTTGGTGCTCATGCAATTCACTTTTTCCTCATCCCATTAATGGGACACTTAAGTGATGTGTGGGGACGGAAGCCGATTTATATGACAGGAGCTGTTTTAACTGCATTTTGGGGATTTATCGGGTTTCCAATGATGGATACAGGAAATGATTGGTTAATTATTACTGCCATTACTATTGGTCTATTCATACAATCGATGACGTATTCACCATACTCCGCATTAATGACAGAGTTATTCCCAACGCACATCAGATATACAGCTTTGTCTTTATGTTATCAAGTAGCACCAATTTTGGCAGGATCATTGGCACCATTAATTTCATTAAGTCTCCTAAATAAATTTAATAGTTCTATCCCAATTTCAATTTATTTAGTCATCTCAAGTATTATTTCAATCTCATGTATCATGTTAGTAAAAGAAACAAAAGGTAAATCACTCACGTTTAAGAAAGCTAAGTAAATATTTTCGTAAGCCACATACAATCGCTTTATAACTGTTGTTTTATAATAAAGATTGATAAGAATGGCCTCTTAGAGCAGCGTGTCTCTAAGAGGTCTTTTTATTTTTCTGATATTTCAAGAGGTGTATCGTTTGAAAAAATCTTTCTTTTCATTCTTCTTTTTATAGTTTTATAGGAGAAAGCTAGGTTTCTTATTTCTACTACTGTATAATGAGAAAAAAGCACGAAAAGAGGTTATCTCATGCTAGAGGTTATTGCAACTTGTTTAGAAGATGTGAAGCGAATTGAAAAGGCTGGTGGAAATCGAATTGAACTCATTTCATCGTATACAGAAGGTGGTTTAACACCGAGTTATGCCTTTATAAAAAAAGCAGTAGAAGCAGTACAAATACCGGTTCATGTCATGATTCGTCCGCATGCGAAGTCTTTTATATATACGGAAGAAGAAATTGAAATGATGAAAGAAGATATTGAAGTTGCTCAAAATCTTGGGGCTGCTGGTGTTGTATTAGGTGTATTAAATGAACAAAATGAAGTTGATGCAGAGAAATTAGCAGATTTATTATCTGTTGTAGATGGAATAAATGTAACGTATCACCGTGCGATAGATGATACAGAGAATCCGGCAGAAGCGATGAAAGTTTTGAAGAAATTCAATAAAGTTACTCACGTGTTAACTTCAGGCGGACAAGGAAATGTAGTAGATAATATTCCGGTGCTTAGAGAGATGCAAAAGGAAAGTGAAGGGAATATACAGCTAATCGTCGGAGGCGGAGTAACGAAAGAGAATGTAAAACAATTGTTAGATGAAACTGGAATCGCGCAGGCACATGTAGGTACAGCGGTTAGAGAAGAGAAATCATGTTTTGCTGAAATTGATTCAAAGTTAGTACAAGAGCTAGTACAATTAACAAAATAGTTGTCATGTTAGAGAAGAGGGGAAAAGATGAAGAAAAATACGAAAAAAGAAGTAATCTCATGGATTAAAACGATAGGGATTACACTTGGGATTGCTTTTATCGTTCGAGGGATATTATTTACACCTTCATTAGTACAAGGTGAGTCGATGATGCCAACTCTAGAAAATAATGAGCGAGTTCTCGTTAATAAGATTGGTTATAGTATTAATGGATTAGATCGCTTTGACGTTATTATCTTCCACGGAAAAGAAGGGTATGATTTAGTAAAACGAGTAATTGGTTTACCAGGTGATACAGTTGAGTATAAAAATGATGTTTTATATGTAAACGGAAAAGCGATGGAAGAACCGTATTTAAAAGAATATAAAGAAAAAGCAGCTGGTCGTGTATTAACTCCTGATTTTACGTTAGAACAAATTACAGGGAAAACGAAAGTGCCAGAAGGTCAAGTGTTTGTTTTAGGAGATAATCGTGAAGTTTCTAAGGATGGTCGTATGTTTGGATTTATTTCAGAAGATGAAATTGTCGGAAAAGGACAAGCTGTTTTCTGGCCATTGAAACAAGTAAGAGCGTTATAAAGTGTAGAGTAAGTATGGGAGAGGTATTCTTCCATACTTTTTTATTTGTTCAAAAATATATTGATAGAATTTAAAGAATATTTTATAATTTTTAATTATATATTTGTTTCGAAAAACGGAATTCAAGTTCCGGAATTCGGAACAAAAAGGAGATAGGATGAATATAAATAAAACGGCAGTTAAGACAATGGATATTTTGGAGTTGTTTTATGAACATGAGGAGCTAAGTTTAACAGAGATGGTTCAGCTTACGAATATGCCGAAAACATCTGTTTATCGTTTAATTGGTTCGTTAGAAGAGATGGGGTTTTTACAAAAAACAGAAAAGAGTAAGTATCGTCTCGGAGTCGTTTTTTTACGATTTGGTCAACTTGTTTCACAAAGGTTATCGGTAAGAAATATTGCGATTCCATATATGAAAGAGCTTAGAGATAGTTTAGGACAGGCAGTTAATTTAATTATTCAAGATGGTAATGATGCAATTTATGTTGAAAAGATGGAAGGAGTTCAGCCGGTACGTGTTTATACGGCGGTTGGAAGAAGAGCTCCACTGTATGCCGGCGCATGTCCGAGAATTTTACTATCGTATTTTTCTGAGGAAGAGAAAAGGAAATATGTAGAGGCAATAAATTTAAAGCAATTTGCAGATGGAACGATTGTTAATAAAGAGCATTTGCTAGAAGTATTACATATGGCGAAAACGGAAGGGTATACAATTAGTTATTCTGAATTAGAAAATCATACAGCGGCCATAGCAGCGCCAATTTTCGCAAATGATGGAACTGTTGTAGCGGGTATTAGTATTTCAGGATTAGCAATTGAATATAGCGAAAGTAACATTCCATATTTTATTGCGAAAGTGAAAGAAACAGCGTACCGCATTTCGAAAGAACTCGGCTTTTGGGAGTAGAAAGAGGGAATGGGATGAAATTTTCTACGTTAGGAGATCAAGCAATTATTGTTACATTTGGTGAAGAAATCGGGATGGACATATATGAAAAAGTACAGCGATTATTTCAAGCACTGCAGCAACATCCATTTTCAGGGATGATAGAATGTGTGCCGTCATTTACTTCATTAGCGGTGTACTACAATTTGTTCGAAGTATGGGAGAAAAATGATAGAAATATAAGACCATATGATTACGTATGCCAGTACATAAATGGGCTATATGATACTTATAAGGAAGAAATGAAAAGGGATGTGAAACATATTTCCATACCAGTTTGCTACGGGGGAGAATATGGGCCAGATTTAGAAGAGGTCGCGTATTATCATGGGTTACAAGTAGAGGATGTTATTCGAATACATAGTGAAACGACGTATTTTGTGTATATGTTAGGTTTTACACCTGGGTTCCCTTATTTAGGAGGATTACCGGAAGAATTAGAAACACCTAGAAAAGAAACACCACGGTTACAAATCGCACCTGGTTCAGTAGGTATTGGCGGAAATCAAACAGGTATTTATCCGCTTGAAACGCCGGGCGGATGGAATATTATTGGCCGAACACCAATCCTTTTATTTAATTCAAAAGAAGAAACACCTACCTATATTCAAAGCGGTATGTATTTACGTTTTATCCCGATAACAAAGGAAGAGTACGTATCGTTAGAGGGGGCTAAAGAATGGATGTAGAGGTTTTGCATGCTGGGATGTTTACAACAGTCCAAGATTTAGGACGTTATCATTATCAACAATATGGTGTACCTGTTGGAGGCGCTATGGATAAGAGCGCACTCAGGATGATTAATATGTTAGTTGGCAATGAAGAGAATGAAGCAGGACTCGAAATTACGATAATGGGGCCTAAATTGTTAATAAAGAAAACGACTTTATTAGCGATTGGCGGGGCAAATATGGAACCGTTATTAAATGGAGAACGTATTCCGTTATGGCGTCCCGTGTTAGCTGAAGAAGGAAGCATGCTTTGTTTCGGAAAAGCGAAAAGCGGGTGTAGGGCGTATGTGACCTTTGCGGGCGGTATCGATATTGATCGTACGATGGGAAGCAAAAGTACTTACATACGTGCTGCTATTGGCGGTATGGAAGGGAGAATGCTGAAAAAAGGAGACTATTTTCAAATTGGTACACGACCAGAAGTTGCGAGTCGTTTCATACAAAACTTACAAGAAGAAAAGCGTATAAAAACGAAGTGGGCAATTTGTAACAAGGCGTTACCAAAATATAAGAAGCATCCTACTCTTCGCGTTATAACAGACTTTGAATATGATCAATTTACAGAAGAAAGTACAAAGTCGTATTTTACGAAAGAGTATAAAGTGTCCAATTATGCTGATCGTATGGGGTATAGGCTTGACGGAGAAGTTTTAAATAGGGTTGAAGAGATAGAAATTTTATCGAGTCCAGTTACATTTGGAACAATTCAAGTACCGAATGGTGGACAGCCTATTATATTAATGGCAGATAGACAAACGACAGGCGGCTATCCGAGAATTGGAAATGTCATTTCAGTAGATTTACCTCTTCTAGCGCAGTTGAAACCAGGAGACTATGTAACTTTTGAAAAAATCTCTATGGAAGAAGCTGAACAATTATATATAAAGCAGGAAGAAAATATGAGTCTAGTAAAGAAATTCATCGCTTTACGAAGCTGAGATTAGGAGGGAAACATCGTGACTACAATTGATTTAAACTGTGATTTAGGAGAAAGTTTTGGAGCTTATAAAATGGGGAATGATGATGAAATTCTTCCGTTCGTTTCCTCAATAAATATTGCTTGTGGCTTTCATGCTGGTGATCCGACCGTTATGCGGCAAACAGTTGAAAAAGCATTACAACATAATGTAGCAATCGGAGCGCATCCCGGATTTCCTGATTTAATTGGATTTGGGAGAAGGAACATGCACGTTTCACCAAGTGAAGTATACGATTATGTTTTATATCAAATTGGCGCATTGGAAGGGTTTGTTAAAGCTGCTGGAGGAAATATGCATCATGTAAAGCCGCACGGTGCCCTATATAATATGGCGGCAACTGATTCGGAAATTGCGGATGCAATCGCAAAGGCAATTTCTCATATAAACCCTGAACTATTACTTTACGGATTAGCGAATAGCGATGCATTTACGCGAGCGGCCGAAAAGTATAAAGTAACTTTCGTACAAGAAGCTTTTGCTGATCGTACGTATAAGCAGGATGGAACTTTAACAAGCCGTACAGAAGAAAATGCTCTTATAAAAAATGAAGACGAAGCAATAAACCAAGTACTTCAAATGGTGAAAGAAGGGTATGTAGAAGCAGTTACTGGAGGGAAAGTAGCACTTCAGGCGCAAACGATATGTTTACATGGAGATGGAGAGAAAGCAGTACAATTTGCGGGGAGAATATACAGAACATTCGAACTTAACGGTATTTCTATAAGTGCACCAAAATAAAAAATGAGGGGAAGTGTTACAAATGGTGAAATTAATTGGAATTTTACTTGTTGCGGTTGGTTTTTTATTTAGATTAAATACACTGTTAGTAGTTATGGTTGCAGGTATTGTTACTGGTATGGTTTCAGGCTTAAGCTTTTATGATGTGATCAGCATGTTCGGTAAATTTTTCGTAGAAAACAGATATATGTCTATGCCAATATTGTTAACTTTACCTGTAATCGGGATATTAGAGCGTTATGGGCTAAAGGAAAGAGCAGAGGCACTTATAACGAAGTCAAAAGGAGCTACAACTGGAAGAGTATTAATGTCATATTTTACGATAAGAGAATCTTCAGCGGCACTTGGACTTAATATTGGTGGTCATGCGCAAACAGTGAGACCACTTGTTGCACCAATGGCAGAGGGAGCTGCGCAAGGTAGGTATGGTAAACTTCCTGAAAAATTAAGAGAGAAGATTAAAGCAAACGCAGCAGCTGCGGAAAACACAGCTTGGTTTTTCGGAGAAGATATTTTTATCGCAACTGGTGCCATTTTATTAATGAAAGGGTTCTTCGATTCAGTAGGAATGCATGTCGGTGTATGGGATATGGCGCTTTGGGGAATTCCAACTGCGATATCTGCCCTTATTGTGAGCTGGATTAGGTTTAGAAGGTTTGATAAGTATATAGAGAAAACAATGAAGGCAGAAGAAAAACAAGAGAAGGAGGCTATATAAGATGAACGTAATAACAATGGATACAATTTATTATATATTAGGTATAATCGTTGCATTTATCGCTGTTCGGATTGCATTTGATCGTGAGCATCCAAACCGATTTGGTTCTAGTTTATTTTGGGCATTGTTTGCAGTTACATTTATATTTGGAAATGTAATCCCTTCGTTTTATGTTGGCTGTATTGTACTTGTCATGGTCGTTTTAGCTTCATTAAATAAAGTAACAAAATCTCAGGAGAAAGAAGTACCAGTACAAGAACGTGTGAAACATGCTGAGAAATTAAAAAATAAAATTTTCATGCCTGCACTTTTAATACCTATTTTTACAATTATCGGAACGCTAACGTTAGGAAAAATCAAATGGGGAAATGTCGCACTTGTTGATCCTGATAAAGTGACATTAATTGCACTAGCATTAGGAGCGTTACTCGCTTTCGTAGCGGCGATGCGCATCACAAAGGCGAAAATAACAACGCCTGTTCAAGAAGGAAGTAGATTATTACAAGCTGTTGGCTGGGCTGTTATTTTACCACAAATGTTAGCGGCGCTTGGCGGTATTTTCGCGAAGTCTGGCGTTGGACAAGTTGTTTCTGATTTAGTCGGACAAGTATTACCGACAGAGTATCCGTTCGTTGCTGTTATGGCATATTGTTTAGGAATGATGCTGTTTACAGTTGTAATGGGGAATGCATTCGCAGCATTTGCAGTAATTACTGGCGGAATCGGGTTACCTCTAATTGTACAAATGCATGGGGGGAATCCAGCGATTATGGCAGCACTCGGCATGTTTGCTGGATATTGCGGAACGTTGATTACTCCAATGGCGGCAAACTTTAATATCGTTCCAGCGATGCTTTTAGAACTGAAAGATAAAAATGCTGTCATTAAGGCGCAAGTACCAATTGCTATTTCGATTTTCATTATAAATATGTTTATAATGTATGGTCTTGTATATCGTTTCTAATTAGGAGAGTGAAACTATGAAAACAGTATTACTAACGGGATTTGATCCGTTTGGCGGAGAAAGCATCAATCCAGCTTGGGAAGTCGCAAAAAGTTTGCATGAAAAAACAATCGGAGAGTACAAGATTATTAGTAAACAAGTTCCAACCGTATTTCATACATCAATACAAGTATTAAAAGCGTATATAGAAGAGCTGACTCCTAACATTATTATATGTATTGGACAAGCTGGTGGGCGAGCAGATATTACGATAGAGCGTGTAGCAATTAACGTTGACGATGCAAGAATTGCTGATAATGAAGGGAACAGGCCGGTGGATGTACCGGTTGTAGAAGAAGGCCCTATTGCGTATTGGTCTACACTTCCGATGAAAGCAATCGTAAAAAGACTTCGCGAAGAAGGTATACCAACTTCCGTTTCACAAACTGCAGGTACATTCGTTTGTAATCACTTATTCTATGGTCTCATGCATGAACTAGAGAAACATGATAAGAAAATAAAAGGTGGTTTTGTTCATATTCCGTTCCTACCAGAACAAGCGAGTAATTATCCAGGGCAACCGAGTATGTCACTTTCTACGATTCGTAAAGGGATACAATTAGCAGTTGAGGTAACAACAGAAGTGGAAATAGATATTGTTGAATGCGGGGGCGCGACGCATTAAATAAAGCGAATTGTACAACACCTTCTGTAAACAACTGGTATAATATAGTGTATGAATATACATAGAGGTGATTTTTGTGCAGCAATATGAGGAAGTACGTTCGATATTAGAAAAAGCAAAGAAAATTACAGTGTTAACAGGTGCTGGTGCAAGCACGGAAAGTGGAATTCCTGATTTTCGTTCAGCAAATGGATTATATGCTGATGCGAATGTAGAGATGTATTTATCAAGAGGCTATTATAATAGAAGTCCGAAAGAATTTTGGAAGCATTATAAAGAAATATTTCAAATTAATACGTTTCATCAATATAAACCAAATCGTGGGCATCGCTTTTTAGCAGAGCTAGAGGAACAAGGAAAAGACATAACGATTTTAACGCAAAATATTGATGGTTTGCATCAATTAGGTGGAAGTAAACATGTAATTGATTTACATGGAACACTTCAAACTGCACATTGTCCGAAGTGTAAAGCGGGATATGATTTACAGTATATGATTGATCATGAAGTGCCGCGCTGTGAGAAATGTAATTTCATTCTAAATCCAGATGTTGTTTTATACGGAGATACGTTACCACAATATCAAAATGCGATAAAACGTTTATATGAAACAGATGTACTTCTCGTAATGGGAACGTCATTAAAAGTACAGCCTGTCGCTTCATTCCCGGAAATGGCAAAGAGAGAAGTAGGGGCAACAACAATTTTAGTAAATGAAGAGTTAACAGGACAAGAATATAATTTTGATTATGTTTTTCAAAATAAGATTGGTGAATTTGTAGAAAGCCTATCTTCAATGAAAGAAAAATGATTTGATTAAAAAACTGAGGTGAATGGTGGCCACCTCAGTTTTTTTGTATGAAATATATTCATGTTATTGCTTAGTAAGGGGAATGGTAATAAATAGGGCATGAATACAGAAAACTGAAAATTAAATCTTTTCTTTCTTTTGTAATTAATATAAAATTCTATATATATCATATAAATAAATTTGATACATAATGATGTATTTGCGTGCAATGTAGTGAACGTATTTTTTCATGTAGAGAAATGTTAATAGAATGAAGCGAGGGAGCAAAATGAGACAGAAAAAGGAGAAGCAGAAACAGTCGAAAAAGAAAAAGACTCATATTCCATTTCGATTAAATGTATTATTTTTTGTCGTATTTCTTTTATTTTCAGCTATTATTATTCAGCTAGGTAAAGTACAAATCATTGACGGAGAAACGTATCGAAATGAAGTGAATAAAAAGGAAGATGTAACGGTGAGTACTCCTGTACCTAGAGGGAAAATGTTTGACCGAGAAGGAAAACCTATTGTTAATAATAAACCGTTACGAACAGTTACATACACGAAAATGAAAGGGGTAGACTCGAAGGAAGTTTTAAAAGTAGCAAGAGGATTAGCGCAGTTAATCGAAATGCCACAAGAAGATATGGACAAGTTAACAGAGACAGATAAAAAAGACTTTTGGATGCAGTTAAATGAAAAGCGTGCAGCAAAAAAAGTAACAAAAGATGATGAGAATACATTTAGAGAGCAGAAAATAGAAGGAAAAGACTTAGATAAAAAAGTGGAAGAACTGAGAAGGGAAAGAATTACACAAGAAGAATTAAATGAGCTTTCAAAAGAAGATATAGAAGTACTAGCAATTAAAAGTAAAATGAATGCGGGATATAAAATGACGCCCCAAATTGTCAAAAAAGATGTTAGTCAAAATGAATACGCAGTAGTTAGTGAAAGGTTGTCGAGCTTGCCAGGCGTAGATACGACTGTAGATTGGGAGCGTGAATACCCAAATGACAAAATACTCCGTTCTGTACTTGGTAGTGTTTCTAGTGAGAATGAAGGATTACCGAGGGAGCAATTAGACTATTATTTAGTACGAGATTATAACCGAAATGATCGTATCGGTAAGAGTTACATCGAGAAACAATACGAAGATGCACTGCATGGGACAAAAGAACAGTCTAAAAATATTACTGATAAAGCGGGAAATATTATTCGGACTGAAAAAGTGACAAAAGGAAAAAGTGGAAACAATTTAATATTAACAGTTGATATGGATCTACAGAAGAAAGTGGAGGAAAGTCTTGAAAAAAATTTAAGGGCATTTCATTCTTCAGAACCGATGATGGACCGTGCGTTCGTCGTTATGATGAATCCAAAAAATGGCCAAATCTTATCATTGGCAGGGAAGAAAATTGTAAATAAAGACGGTGGAATGCAAATAGAAGACTACGCTTTAGGAACGATGATAAGCTCGTATGAGTTAGGGTCAACGGTGAAAGGAGCTACGGTATTAACGGGATATCAAACAGAAGCGATTAAGCCATATACACACTTCTTTGATGCCCCAATGTTCTTTAAAGGAAGTTCGAAGCCGAAGAAATCGTGGAAAGACTTTGGAGATATTGATGATTTAAGAGCATTGCAAGTATCATCCAATGTCTACATGTTTAATACGGCCTTAAAAATTGCAGGGGTTGATTACGTAGCAAACAATCCGTTAGATATAAAACAAGAAGCATTTAATAAAATGCGTTATTATTTTAGACAATTTGGTTTAGGCGTACCAACGGGCATAGATTTACCAAATGAATCGATAGGTCAAATAGGTAGGACGGATAATATACCAGGTTTTTTACTTGATTATGCGATTGGACAATATGATACATATACGCCGCTGCAACTAGTGCAATATATGTCAACAATTGCAAATGGTGGTTACCGGATGAAACCACAAATTGTGCAGGAAATTAGAGAGCAACCAAATAGACCAGAGGAAGTAGGAAAAGTCATTCAATCGATGGAACCAGTCGTGTTAAATCGAGTGGATATGGATCTTACATATATTAATCATGTAAAAGAAGGGTTTAGAAGAGTTTTCCAAGAAGCTGATGGGACAGGTACTGGAACTTTTAAAGGTCTACCGTATAAACCGGCTGGAAAAACAGGAACAGCAGAGACGGTATATGGTGGGGAAAGTGATATTGGAAGAGATGAGAACAATAACCGAAAAAAATGTTATAATTTAACTCTCGCCGGTTATGCACCATATGACGCTGATCCGGAAGTAGCTTTTTCTGTTGTTGTACCGTGGGTGAATAATGATAAATCAGGTATTAATTCTGCAATTGGTAAAGAAATTTTGGATGCGTATTTTGATTTGAAAGCACAGAGATCAGGTGTAAGTGCAGTCCCGGTCGCACAACAGCCGAATAATGTACAGTAAAAAACGAAATTAAAATTGTAGTATATCACTGCACAGATGAAACCATATTGTGCAGTGATATATTTTTGAGCTGAAAAGTGTTTTGATAAGGTGGGAATACATATGAAAAAGGAGATCAAGGGCGGCTGGGGAAAGTACATACTATTTATATTTGTTTTGGTAGTAGTGTATCAGTCTTTTACCTTATGTAAAGTTGAAGGGAAATCAATGCAACCGACTTTACATGAAGAAGACTACGTATTTGTAAATAAAGCTGCTGTACATGTTTCTGACATACAGCACGGAGAAATCGTCATTATTAAAGAAGAAGATGGATCGAAATATTATGTAAAACGCGTAATAGGACTTCCTGGTGATGTCATTAACATAACGAATGGAAGTGTATATGTTAATGACAAAAAGCAAGATGAACCGTATATAAATAAAGACCTATATAACAATACACAAGTGTTTTACAACTTTCAAAAGACAAAGATTCCACCAAATAAGTTATTTGTAATGGGAGATAATCGTGAGTATAGTAGGGATAGTCGAAATGGCTTAGGATATATTGAAGAAGATAACGTTATTGGCAAGGTGGAATTTATATATTATCCTTTTTCGAAAATGAAAATACTAGACTAGTTTAGTCTAGTTATTTTATTTTCTTCAAAAAACAACGAATGAATTAGATGAACCTTTTCATCCTCAAGTGCTCCTGTTAGGGCGATGATAAGTAACGCTTTTATATTAAGTTAACGGTTAGGAAATAGAAAGGATATGATAGTATGTATAAGTACACAATATGCTTCATTAGAAAAGGGGATACCATACTCCTTTTGAATAGGAACAAAAAGCCGACAATGGGAATGTGGAATGGTGTTGGCGGTAAAATTGAGGATAATGAAACCCCATATGAAGGAGTAATTAGAGAAACGTTTGAGGAAACGGGAATTCAGCTTCAAAGTGTAACGTATAAGGGGAATGTTATCTTTAAAGATAAAGACGAGCCTCGGGATAGTGAGGGAATGTATGTATTCCTTGCTGATTTACCAGATGGAGTACATATGGACACACCATTAAGCACGGCTGAAGGAATATTAGAATGGAAGTCAATCGATTGGATATTAGATGGTGATAACAGAGGTGTAGTTAGCAATTTACAAAGATACTTACCGATATTATTAAAAGAGGATAACAAATTAGAGCATACCTTTATTTATGATAACCGGAATATCATTGATTACATAACTTCTATTCTGACAGAAGATGATACGAAAAAACGACATGTAAAACATCTCGTTTCTCAATAGGAGAAGCCCCGTTAAAATACTAAAAAAAGCCAAATCCTTTATTGGAATTTGGCTTTTTTGCAGGGAATGCTAATTCAAGTTTTACTCTACATAATTTGCTTTAATGATAAAGCGGTGTTGCTTTACATCGAAATATCCTTTTTGCAAGATCATTTCATGTATGCGATACAATTCCTCATTATAGCGTTCGATAGTAAAATCAGGGATTTGCCACGGAATTGCTTTTAAATAATAAACGACAGCGCCGATATCATAATAGCGCTGAAGAGGGAACTCTTCCTTCGCTTCTATAATTGTAAATCCACTTTGCTTTAATTCACTACATGCTGTTTCGAGTGACCAACTTGCAAATTCTGAATTAAGCGGTGCACCAAACAGCTCATTAAGATGGGCACAATCAAGACCACCGACTTGCTGAGTAAGGAATACACCATTTGGCGAAAGGATCCTTTTTACTTCAGAAGCGCTATATGATTCATGTCTATTTATTATGAAATCAAATTGGTTATCGTGAAACGGTAAAGCAGAATCATCTGTTACTTCGAGAACTTGAACTCCTAAAGGCTCTAATTTTTTTCGAGCAATTGGTACGTTTGGAGTAAATCCTTCAGTAGCATACATACTGGACGGAAACGGTTGTAACATAGATAAAAACTCTCCGCCGCCAGTACCCATATCTAACATTGATTTTGCATGTTGCATAAGCTGGAAAGCAGCGCTACCGTACGACCATGATAAAGGCTCGCTATTCATTCGACCAGTTTCTGAAATGAAAGAAAAGTCCCAGCCGCTAAAATTTGTCTTTGCACTTTCTAATAGTGCTGAAAATAATGGATCACGTTTCATATTATTGTCCTCCTATTTCGTTAATGAATGATATAGTAAGAAATGAGAAAGGGAGGACCTCTTATTAAAATGAAGCGGTCTTACGTTTCGTGTTCGAATAGATTCATATTACATTCGCTCCTCGCGAGAATAGTTATTTATATATTCGGGATAGTCGAGTGGAAATCCTTTGAAATTATAAGGGAAGGCAGTTGTTTAATGAAAAATTGGATTGAGTTTACAGACAAAGAGTACGATCAAATTTGGGACAGGGTATACAGTGAACTTGAGTTTTCACCGAGTGATGTTACATTTCCATCATTTAAAGTGCCAAGTCCTTTTGTTACATATGATATTTCTCAGTATTTCGGTGAGTCGGTGGATTTAAGTGCATATGACGAGCTTGAAGAAAAAGCGTTACAAGCTTTTAGAGAGAATACAGAATTAGATGAATATATAACGGTACTTGATTGGCAACATGAATGTTACTGGGTAAATCCATATTTAAAGTTCGATAGAAATGAATTTGATGAGTGGATAATTCCAATCATCCCAAATGGAGACTACTATTTCTTTATTCAGAAGGACTTGAAGTGGGGGTATTTAGGTCATCCTTGGGAAAAGAGTATAACGATATTTGGAAAAGAACTAATAGAGAGCATTGAGCAAAATAAACCGGAAATGTTTTATAAGATTTTAAGGCAGGGCTAATGTGTATCTCTAATTTGAATATAAAAGATGCCAATACTTCAATACGAAATATTGGCATCTTTTTATTTTTTTATCGACAATCCATACACCAATGTCTCACTCGGAGTCGTAATACTAAAACCAGTCGTCTTATAATCAAGTTTTAACGTATCACCAGTATAATCTTTTGTGAATGAGTCCATTTGTACAATAAGCTGTTCATCTTCATATACAGCGTCATTTGCATTATATGTATCCCAAATTAGATCAACATCAACAAAAATACTACAAGAGTTTGTCATTGTTCCTCTAATGCGAATGATCTTTTTGTCTTCACGTTCTAGCTTCTGTATAGCTGCTTTTGCTTCATCAGTAATACGAATGTTCATTGGATCCCAACCTTTATTTATGTTTCTTCTATTATTGCAAAAACAGAAGAAATAGGGAAGGAAGAAGCATTGCAATAAAAAACGAGCAAACAATATTGTTTGCTCGTTGTACTTTATTTCAGTTCACATTTATCAAGTGGAATCACTTTCGTTTTCTTAGTAAATTTATATCCTAACCATAGTATTAAGAAGAGCGGTAAACCGATGTAAGAAACAAGTACACCGTTCCAATCGATAGATGCTCCCATAAATGCTCCGTAGTTTTGACCTAAAATAACGATCACACAAAGTGTAAATGCAAAGATTGGACCGAACGGGAACCATTTTGCTTTATATGGTAAATCTTTTAAATCTTTTCCTTGGGCAATATATGCTTTTCGGAAACGGTAATGACTAATAGCGATTCCTACCCAAGCAATAAATCCTGACATCCCAGAAGCATTTAATAACCAAATGTATACAACACCGTCACCGTATAAAGAAGCGATGAAAGCGACGCTACCAACTACTGATGTTGCGATTAATGCGTTAACAGGTACACCGCGGCTATCTAATTTACCTAAAAACTTTGGTGCTTTTCCTTGGCGAGCTAAATCCCAAAGCATACGAGTTGATGCGTACATTCCAGAGTTACCAGCAGATAAAACGGCAGTTAAAATAACAGCGTTCATAACAGAAGCAGCAAAGGCAACGCCCGCTTTTTCAAATACAAGTGTAAATGGACTTACTGTAACATCACTTGCTGCAAGGCTATCAGTCGTATAAGGAATTAATAAACCAATAACGAGAATTGCTAAAATGTAGAATAATAGAATACGCCAAAAAATAGAACGAATTGCTTTCGGAATATTACGTTCTGGATCAGACGTTTCACCAGCAGCCACTCCTAATAATTCAGTTCCTTGGAATGAGAATCCAGCGGCCATAAATACACCGATAATTGCCATGATTCCGCCGTTAAATGGTGCATCTGCAACAGTGAAGTTTTTAAATCCAATAAATTCGCCGCCCATAATTCCAAAAATCATCATAAAACCGACAATTAAAAAGATAATAATAGTAACTACTTTAATAAGTGCGAACCAATATTCAGATTCACCAAATCCTTTAACAGATAAATAATTTAAGAGAAAAATAATAGCTAAACAAAGTCCACTCCAAATAAGAGAAGGTGTATTTGGGAACCAAAATTTCATAATTAATGTTACGGCCGCTAGTTCAGCTGCGATCGTAATCGCCCAGTTATACCAATAGTTCCATCCAAGTGCAAAACCAAGTGATGGATCAACAAATTTTGTTGCATAAGTACTAAAAGATCCAGTAACAGGCATGTAAGCTGCGAGTTCTGCTAAGCTTGTCATTAAAAAATAAACCATAATCCCAATTGCAGCGTATGCAACTAGTGCACCGCCAGGACCAGCTGTATGGATAACACTACCGCTGGCAAGAAATAGTCCGGTACCGATTGTACCACCGAGAGAAATCATCGTAAGGTGACGAGATTTTAATCCACGTTTTAATTCACCTTGTCCTTGTGTAGTTTGCGTTTTAGAGGTAGCTTGATTCGTTGCGCTATTCATGTTCAACACTCCTTTTCTTGTAAGATAGGAAGGAGCGGGGGAGAAAAATACAAAAAACCGCCAAAAGAATTAGGCGGAACGTTTCACAAATAACCACCCCATCATACCCTTCCGTTAAGATAGCACCCCACGTCTACACGGTAATTTTGTAAACGTGACAGTTCTGTTCCTTTCGGAGACAGCCCCAGCCCATATTTCCAGAGAAGAAATATAAACTTCGGCAACTTTTCCTTTCAAACGGAGTCGATGACATTCTCTGTGTCTCGGCCGTTATACTCTTAAAAGTTGCAACCTCTACCTCATCGGATTGATGAGGATTTATTTATTGCTATGATTTTTAATATATGGCAATTGTAATGACTTTCTGAAAATATTGCAAGGAATTTTGTAGGGAAAAGTCAAAAATTATCGGTTATTGTATAGGAAACGCTTGCAAAACTCCACCCGAACCTACTATTATGTAACAATAAGCAAAGAAAAAATTGTTATACAAATGTTTCGCAAAAAATAATGAAAAATCCTCTAAAATTAAAAGAAAATTCAGAAAATATAATTCGACATAAACATCAAAAGGGGATTAGTTCTTTATTCTGTTTCAAGAATAAACATATGTGCGCGTTAAAAAGAATGAATATTCTTTATATTCGTGATAAAATTGAAGTATTGTTTAATGGAAAAGGGGACATCGTTATGAAATTAGAAACGGAAAGATTACATATTATCCCGTGTACGGAAGAGTGGGTTCAAATTGCGAATAATCAAGGATACAATAGTGGTCCGCATATTTTAGGGCATGTAGAAAATGTGAAACAAGATGCGGCTTTATTACCATGGGGCGCTTGGTATGTTATTCGAAAAGAAGATGACATCGTTTTAGGTGATATAGGATTTAAAGGGGCACCTAATGAGAATCATACAGTTGAAATTGGTTACGGATTTATTGAGAAATATTGGAATAAAGGGTATGCAACAGAAGCGGTTCGTGAATTAATGACGTGGGCTTTTCAAACAGGAGAGGTGGAAACGGTTATAGCAGAGACACTCCTTGATAACTATAGCTCTATTCGTGTATTAGAGAAATTACATATGAATAAAGTAAATAGTACTGAAACGATGATTAATTGGAAGATTGAAAAATAAAAAATACCGCCCGAAGCAAATCGGGCGGTATTTTGCGCAATTATGGTAGCATTTGTTTTTGATCTGTCGGATAGCCTATCGTCGTTTGTTTCGAATGATTTGAATGATTACGGACAGAAATGAAAATAGAAATAATAACGACTAGACCAACTGCAACATAAGAAAGTGTAATAATAGTTGGATCAACTTTAAATGATGTAAGTAATGTACGTATATTCGTAAAGATAATAAGGCCACCGACGAGTACGCCGAGTAAATGTGGAGGAACGATGCGTACTAACCATGCTGCGATTGGTGCGGCAACAACACCGCCGAGCATTAAGGCAAATACCCAAACCCAGCTAACTTGTTCCCAGCCAAGAGAGATGAAAAAGCCGATTGTTGCAGCGAGTGAAACAGGAAATTCGCTCGTATCTACAGATCCAATAACTTTTCTAGCTTCATTTCCTCTTGCAAGAAGAACAGGTGTCGTAATAGGCCCCCAGCCACCGCCACCAGTTGAATCAACAAATCCTGCAAATAAGCCAAGCGGCACAAGTTGTTTCGCAGACATACGCTTATTTGAAGCAACAATTTGTTTTTGGATGATGAATCGTAATAAAATATAAACCCCTAAAGTAAATAAAAATAAGGAAATGTATGGTTTAATTACATCGCCAGGTAAATTACTTAAAAAACATGCCCCGACAAAAGCACCGATCGCCCCTGGCAATGTAAGTCTAGAAACTGTATATTTATCAACGTTTCCGAATCGTATATGAGATGCACCGGAAGCGGCAGTAGTGACTACTTCAGCTAAATGAACTGATGCAGAAGCAACAGCTGGTGCGATACCAAACATTAATAATAAAGAGGAAGACGTTACCCCATACGCCATTCCAAGCGCTCCATCAATCAATTGAGCGAAAAACCCAATAATAGCAAAGACAATTAATTTCTGCATAAATAATCCCCCTAAAATAATAAATAAAAAAGGCACTTTCCCCGTGTGAGAAAAGTGCCTTTGGTTTTTCCAATCAGCATTATATTAATTTGTTTCATTATAATGCATATTAATCTTATAAATCAACTAGGTTTTAAAGTTTTTTGAATTGAATGAAAGAAAGAGAGAATATACAATAAAAGGATGGAGAGAAAGGGGAGAAAGAATATGTTAGCATTTGATCATCTCGTTCACGCAGTTCATTGTACGCCTGAGGAAGCAGCAAAACAAATGCAGTCATTAGGTTTTCATACAGTACAAGGTGGACAGCATACAAACTGGGGTACTTGGAATAGTTTATGTTATTTTGATTTATCATATATAGAATTTTTAGCAGTTCAGCACGAAGAAAAAGCGAAAGAAGCAGAAAATCCATTAGTGCAGGAAACGGTTGTTAAATTGCAAAATGGAGAAGGAATGCTACAAATCGCAATTCGAACAGATGAAATTGAAGAACTAGCAGTTAAGCTAAGCAAGCATGGTTTACAAACGATAGGACCATTTGAAGGAAAACGAGTGAGAAAAGATGGTCGCCTATTACAATGGAAAATGTTATTTGTAAAGCAGGAAGAGGACGGACCCAAATTACCATTCTTTATACAGTGGAATGAAACGGATGAAGAAAGAAGAAACGATTTACGTAAAACAGGGACGATCGCTGAACATAAAAGCGAAGTACAAGAAATTGAAACGATTCATTATGCGGTGAATAATGTACGAGAAACAGTGCGAAAATGGAAAGAAGTAATGGGGTTAACAGTAAGTTCAATCATAAGAGATGGAGAGTGGAATGCAGAGTGTCAAAGTGTATTATTTGGTGGTATTAGTGTGCAGTTTTGTGAACCGGTAGGGGTAGGGTTCGTACAAGAGCGTTTAGTACAGTACGGAGAATATCCGTTTGCGGTGGAGTTTAAAGGGGAAAGAAAACAGAAGCATCAAGTACTAGGTAGTATGTACATATATTAATAGAGGTGAGTTTGTGGAGAAAATTTTAAAAGCGATAGAAAGAAAACTAGACTGGCCTCTTATTTTAAGAGCGATTGTTATTTCAAAAGGTTTTTCGTTCGATGAGAAATATAAAATTGAATTAGAGAGTGGAGAAACGTATTTTATAAAAGTATGTGATTCTTCATATTTTGAACGGAAGCAGGAAGAATATGAATATATGCAGAGGCTAGAGTCATTGCATATTCCCATGCCAAAATTAATTCATTTTATAAGCCTTACCGAATTAAAGAAATGTGTACAAGTATTTGAGTGGATTGATGGATTAGATGGTGAAGATATATTAACAACTTTGTCTATTGAAGAGCAATATAGGGCTGGAAAAAAGGCTGGAGAAGTGCTGAAAAAGATTCATTTAGTCGAAAAAGAGAATGTGAGTAATTCATGGGAAATGTCTATATGGAGTAAATATGAGAGATACTTAGAAGCGTTGAAAGAATATAAAGTAGACTTTCTAAATTTAAATACAGTGTTAGACTTTGTAGGAAATCATAAAGATTTATTAAAAGGTCGTCCCATTGTATTTTTACATGACGATTTTCATCCAGCCAATATAATGATTGAACATAATGAATTTAGGGCTGTCATTGATTTTGCTAGATTCGATTTTGGTGATCCAATTCATGATTTTTATAAAGTAGCGTTATTTACGACTAATATAAGCGTACCATTCGCTATAGGACAAGTTCACGGTTATTGCGGAGGTGAACCATCGCTGCATTTTTGGAAATTGTATTCGCTATACGCAGCAATGATTTTCCTATCCGATATAGTATGGACAAATCGAACTACACCACATTTAGTAGATGATATGAAAGAGAGATTGAACCAAATTTTAGAAGAGCATAACGATTTTTCTTCTTATGTTCCGAGGTGGTATCAATCATTTAATACGGATATAGTAAACAAAAAATGATGGAGGGATTCATTTGGATAAAATTGCGGTAATTTCAGATATTCATGGTAATATTCCAGCATTAGAATCCGTACTGAAAGATATTAAATTAAGAGGAATAGAGCGCATTATTTGTCTAGGTGATTTAGTAGGAAAAGGACCTCATTCAAGCGAAGTAATTGAAATCGTTCGTAAAGAATGTGAAGGAGTCGTAATGGGAAACTGGGATGATTTCATTACAAAACCGACTGAATTTGAAGCATTAAAATGGCATCAAAAACAACTGTCAGAAGAAGAAAATGAGTATTTAAGAAGTTTACCATTTTCAATTGAGTTCTATATGAGTGGGAAACTCATTCGTATGTTCCACGCTTCACCGAGAAGTTTATATGAAAGAATTCAACCGCACGCTTCAAGAGAAGAGCGTGTTAGTATGTTCGAAAATAGTGATTTGACGGAAAATATAGAAGGGGAAAGAAAACCAGATGTCGTTTGCTACGGTGACGTTCACCAAGCGTTTGTTCAAAATTTCAGAGGGAAAACGTTATGTAATGCTGGGAGTGTAGGAAATCCTCTTGAAATTACACAAGCGTCATATTTAATCTTTGAAGGAACTTACAATGAAAAAGAAGCAGCGAGTTTTTCCATTCAACTAGTAAGAGTACCGTATGATATTGAATTAGCCATTCGACTAGCTGAAGAGCTCAATATGCCAGAAATTGAGGAATACAAGCAGGAGTTGCGAACTGCTTTGTATCGAGGGTTGAAAGCGAAGTAGGGAATATCTAGATCAATAGTCAATGGAACGATATCAACAATTTTTGAAATATATCGGTCGTAACTTGAAATATATCAACGGTCTTTTCAAAATATTGATTTACCGACAAATAGTGACAAAAAATATTTATCATAATTATATTATGTAAACAACATTAAGGAGGGAATGTCGTGCATCGCCAAAAACGACTGAAAGAAATTGCTGATCATATTTTAGCGTTAAATTTAAGTCATCCGTTAAGAGTTGGAGTAAGTGGTATTACAGCCTCAGGAAAGACAACATTTGCAAACGAACTAGCAGAGGAAATGAAAAAACAGGGAGTGCAAGTAACACGCGCCACTATTGACGATTTTCATAACCCGAGAGCGATTCGATATGCGCAAGGTAAAGAATCTGCAAGAGGATATTATGAAGATGCACACGATTATACAGCTTTTAAAGAAAGATTATTAATGCCTTTAGGACCTAATGGAGATTTACATTATGAAACGATTTCTCATAATTTAATAACTGACATCCCTGTACATAATGCACCTGTAGTGGCTCCGCCTAATATGGTGTTAATAGTTGATGGGACATTTCTATTAAAAAAAGACATTGAGCATTTATTTGATTATAAAATTTTTGTAGATACAGATTTTGAGATTGCTAGAAAACGTGGTGCAAAGCGAGAGACTAAAGCTTTTGGAAGTTATGAAGAAGCCGAGAAGATGTTTTCGAACAGATATCATGCAGCTTGTAAGATGTATATAGACGAGCATAATCCAAAAGCGTGTGCGGATGCTATATTTCTGAATAGTGATTTTGGAAATCCAGATGTTATCTTTCATGAACGAAAGTAATGCACAGTCAGAAATATATGTATAACCTTTTATTTATTGTTATAATTAAATTAATTTTATGAAAAAAATTACAGGGGATAAGGCAAAAATAAGTTGAAAAACGTAAAAAGGGGACAGGACATATAATGACGGAAGTACAAGAATTAAAAGAAGAATTACAACAAATACAAAATAACAATTATGCTGTACCAGAGGATGTAGATGCATATCCATATGCACAGTGGATGCTAGATTATATCGGATCACCAGATGCTGAATTACGTGATGATTTGATTTATAGTACGCTTCACACATGGATTACAAATGATGTATTTAGACAAAAAGAATTAAGAGGATTAATGTTACAAGCAATTAGTCCTGATTATTTATTTTATAAAATTGGTGAAAAGGGAACAGACTCTGTTTTTAAACGTGCGTTTTCCGTGTTAATTCCGCCGCTTATTTTATCTGTTCATGAAAGAGAACCATTGTTAACTGAAGAACAACTGTACAGTGTGGCAGAACAAGTTTTGGAATATGTATATTTAGAAGAAGATGTAAGGGGTTACGTAGAAGGAAAAGGATGGGCGCACTCTACGGCACATGCTGCAGATGCGTTAGATGCTTTAGCACGTACGATACAAAATCGCGAGTTTTCATATGCTATACTAGCTGCTGTTCGTCAAAAGGTTCGTATGAATGACTACGTATACATACACTTTGAGGATGAGAGATTAGTAAAACCAATTATGTCGTTGCGGGACCAAAATCTTTTAACTGAAGAGGAATGGAGCAACTGGCTACATAGTATAGCAATTGCTGAAGACATCCGACATCCTCAGTATGCTATTTTAATCCAAAATGTTAGAGCTTTCTTAAGAAGTTTGTATTTTACAGCTTTGGAGAAAGAGGGATCTACTGTTTTTACAGATGATATATTGGAGACTTTGAAGAATTTGCGTAGATATTAAAAGATGTCGAATTTATATACTTGTTGAAATTGAGGACTTGGAGGATACATTTTGAAGAAATATGAGTTTAAAAATAACATTCCAACATTGGAAGAATATAAATATTTGTGCGAGTCTGTCGGATGGACTAATTATATGAATTTTGAAGTGGTGGAAACATCACTGAAGAATTCAATTCACTGCATCACTGTCAATGATAATGAACAAATTGTAGGCATGGGGAGAATTGTTGGTGATGGGGCTATCTATTTCTATATTCAAGATATAGTGGTTCATCCAGATTATCAGAAAAATGGTATTGGGAAAGAAATAATGAATATTTTGGTTGAATATTTAAATCGAAATGCCCCGGATAAGGCATTTGTCGGTTTGTTTGCATCACAAGGTAAAGAATCGTTCTATGAAAAATATGATTTTCAAGATTACTCACCAAACATGACGGGGATGTTTACTGTAATCTCGAAAAAGTAAACATTAACAGTTTTAATTCCCTAATATTGAGAGGTACTCTATAAAATTTAAAAATGAATTTGTAATAGATTGAAAAAATTATGATTTGGGTTATCTCTTTTTGGGAGTGTATTTTTGTTAATTTGATAGGTAGAATACATAAAACTAATAGCTTCCAAACATACTAATAAAATGTTTTGGAGGTGAGTTTTATGGATAAAAAAGATTTTCAAAAAGTTTATAATGATTACTTACATCAAGGAGAAGAGCAAGCTCAATTGGAAGTAGCTCGGGAAGTCGATTCAGGAGTAGAACAAATTGTTGCAGTTCGTAAAAATGATGAAGGTGATTTGATTGCTTTTAAAACAAGTAGTGGAAGAGAATTAGATTATATTACTGCTCTTGATGAAGCAAAATCAGGGAAGTTAGCTCATGTGGACGTATTCCATAAGTATGGCAGGGATATTATACGTAGTGAACCAGATGGTATGAAAGAAACTAACTTAGATAATTTACCTTCTTTTTAAACGGGTAAACCTAAAGAAGAGAATGTTAATTTTGATATTCTCTTCTTTTCTTTGCCAAGATTCCCCTGCAAATAGACAGTTTGTTTCTAAAGTGAAATTACTTTTTTAAAAAGCTCCCTGAATTTTTCTCTATCTTCTGCTGTAAACGGTTTGGGACCCTTTGTACGCTTTCCGCTTTTTCGAGCCATTGCACTTAAATAACGTGTTTGTAATAATTGGTCAATGTTCTCATTTGTATACTTATACCCTTTATGATGAAGAACTACACAGCCTTTTGCTAAACCGAGCGAAGCAAGACCATAATCTTGCGTAACGATTAAATCTTCTTTTTTTGCTAACTGCATAATCCGGTAATCCGCAGCATCTGCTCCAGAATCAACATAAATTGTTTCCACACCTGCTGGCTGCTCCGCATTAGAAAAATGAGAAAAGCTAGTAACGAGGGTAACAGGAATTTCAGCATTCGTAGCTTCAAAGATAATAATATCTTTTACAGGACAAGCATCTGCATCAACGTAAATTTTCATTTTTATCACTCCCATAAATAAGTACGAATTGATAATAATGGCAGATTTATCTTTTGTCAAACGAGGAAGATTTATCTAAACTCAGTGAACTACTCACCACTTAGCAAAGCTTGAAGTGGGAGCTTCTCAGTTCCACGACGAAAGTAACCTTTCGTCTCCCTGAGCGTTACTTCGGGGTGTTCCACCCCTAGATGTCCAACGCTTGGGTGCTCTCTTGGTACGGTTGATATTTTACGCAGGAACCGAATGGCTTGATTTTCGCACTCTATTTTCTTCCTGCAACCTCATATATCAAGTTATCAAAGAACTTCATATAGCTAGTTTATCAAAAGTTTTTGGCTATGCCAAACCGAAATTCATCTCCCACCTACCGTTGGGCTATCGCCCTTCACACGCTTGAGGAAGGAGAATTCTTTCGGTAAATTCGTTAAAAAAACATTTTTTTATTAAAGGGCGCGAATGTTGAACAAGAATTATAAGGGTGATACATGACTAATATGTATCACCTTTCATTTTTTATGATTTTTCATGTTTCATGTATTGATAATAAAAAAGATTGATCACTCATTTATCCCGCATTAACGGGCAGTAAGACTCCCACCTCAAAATTCGGAGAATGCGAGGAAGTTAGGTGGGAGATCAACTGCACGTAAACGCCCGATTGGTTCAACTAATAATCAGTGGGGGATGAACAAAACCCCCACTGATTAAAGTTTCACTTTATATGAGGGGGTAAATATGGAGGATAATTAGTCTGCTAAAGGGTTGATTAACAGGTATAAATAGTGTATTCTGAAAATTACAAAAAGAACACAAGTTCCCTTTTGTGTCAACAGGAGATGGTTGATAAATAGAGATAAAAGTTATAGAAGTTCCAATGGTAACTAGTTTTGTTTAATGGCAAGACCATTTACTTAAATAGAATTATTTCATTGGGAACTTGTATAAAGTCAAGAAACTGGTTGCGATTGCTCGTATTGTGGTCAACATACTTATAAGGAGTGAGACAAAATGGTGAATACGAAAAAAGGTACAAAACCATTCTTCACACACAGGAAGGTTATTGTTAAAGAGATACCTATCCATGTAGTCGAAGCAGGTTCAGAGTCAAAGCAAACAATCTTTTTTATTCATGGGTGGCCGGCATGTTGGTTAGAGTTTGAAACAGTTATGACAGTCCTATCTGAGGACTATCATGTTGTAGCCATTGACTTGCCCGGTATAGGAGACTCGAAAATCCCGCTACAGTCATACAGCAAACGGAATATAGCAAGATATGTTCGAGGCGTTATGGATGCTATGAATTTAACCGATGTCACCTTAGTCGGATGTGATGTTGGTGGACAAATAACTTATGCATTTTTAAAGGAATCTCCAAATAGGGTTACACGCGCGGTTATTATGAATGTCGTTATCCCAGGAGTTGATCCTTGGGACATAGTGAAAAGCAATCCTTACATCTGGCATTTTGCTTTTCATTCTATACCTGAAATACCTGAACAACTTGTTGCGGGTAATGAATCTCTATATTTTTCCTACTTTTATGATGTCCTTGCAGGAAAAGGTAAGAAGATGAGTGATGCCCTTAGAAAATCATATACCAATGCTTACACCCGTCCAGAAGCTCTGAAAGCAGGATTTGATTTTTATAGATATTTTGATCAGGATCAAAAAGATAATTTCGCGTCGAAAGGTGAAATCGTTTTGATTCCGATTCTCTATCTGCGCGGAGAAGATGAACGTATATATATTGAAACATATATGAAAGGATTTAGAGAAAATGGTTTACAAAATATCAAAGCAAGGATAATCGGAAATTGCGGGCATTTTGCTGCCGAAGAACAGCCTGAAAAAGTGGCATCCGCTATAAAGGAATTTGTAAGAAGTAACTAGACTAGGTTCCCATGGTCATTTTTATGTTGAATGTCAAACTTATTCCAGAATAAGGTACTATTGTGGAATGAAACTTAGATTTTTAAACGACTTTATTGTTATATTTTTTAGTGTAGTTGAATTTTATTTATCTTAAAAAAATATATGATAACATAGTATTGATAGAAAAATATTAATTTTCAGAAATGAGGAATTGAATGATTTATGAAGCAGATAACAACGTAAGGGGAAAATTAGTATCAATGTTTGAAAATATTGATAGCACTATAGTTCTTTCATATTTCCAAGGACATATGGGAAATGCTTGGGTAGACAACCTTGAAAGTCCAACTGTGGCTCAAATAACTGTGGGGATTTTTGTATTTTATGCTGGGAATCCGAACGCAGAGGAAGCGGAAGAATTACTGTATAATCTTCCTGATTTTACTCTTGCAATTGTTGATTCGGATGAATGGAAACATCGGATAGAGACTGTTCACAAAGGATCAATTCAGAAATTTCAACGATTCAGATTTAACAAGAACCCTGAGGATTTAGATAGAGTACACATACAGAAACTACTGTCTACATTACCTGAAGAGTATGAAATTAAAAAGATTGATAAAAACATAGCAAAAGCCCCGTCATTCCATGAACTCTCAGAAGACTTTATAAGTCAGTTTGATTCTAGTGCTGATTTTATTGATAGAGGAGTAGGGTATGCTATTTTACATAAAGGGCAAGTCGTTTCTGCGGCAACATCATTTAGCATATATGATGATGGAATTGAGATTGAAATTGCTAGTCACCCTAACCATAGAAGAAAAGGTTTAGCAACAATTGTAGCATCTGCACTCATATTAGATTGTCTAGATCGAGGAAAATACCCTAGTTGGGATGGAGCTAATTCTGAATCTGTTGAACTAGCAAAAAAGCTGGGATACACGTTTAAGGAATCTTATGATACGTATTTTATTGATATTAAAAAGTGAACTAACTGTTGTACATAAACTAAAGGAGGCTTTAGTTTATGTACATAGCACAAAGAGTGATCAAACTACATTTTAAAACCAAAATGATGTGAATTTCCGCGTATATTAAAAAGTCCCACTCATTCCCCACAAACCAAAATAGCCTCACGCAAACGAGAAATACCTTCCTCAATTTGATCCATATTGACTTTTCCATAAGATAAACGAATGTAACCATCTTTAGCGCCGAAAATGCTACCCGGCATAAAGGCAATTTCTTGTTTTAAACTTTGCATAATAAGTTGTTTTTCATTTATTGGTTCGTTTAATTTTCCCCATATGTATATACCGCCGGTCGGATTAGAGAAAGAGATTTTATCTTGTAGTTGCTCGTTTAGAGCGCGGACGATAATGTCTCTTTTTTCTGCTAGTTGTTTTCGTAAGGGCGCTATATGTGACTGGAATGGAACGGTTTCGAAAAATTGTTGCATAAGCCACTGGGGGAAAATACTCATTCCTAATTCCATTTGGTGCCGTGCATCTGATAATCGCTCTACTACAGACTGCGGAGCGACAAGCCAGCCGACTCGTAAACCTGGTGCAATCATTTTTGATAAGGAATGTACATAAATAACTGTTCCGTTTTCATCAATTGATTTTAAAGTAGGGCAAGGTTGTTTGTTTTCTAAAGTAAGCAAACTTGACGGATCATCTTCAACGATCGCAATTCGTAAGTCCGCGCAAAGTGACAACAGTTTTTTTCTACGATTTGGATGCAGCATCGTTCCAGTAGGGTTTTGAAAATTTGGATTTAAAAAGATCATTTTAATACGATGCTTTCTATATAACTCTTGCACATCGTCTGGATTAATACCGTGTTCATCGACAGGTAATGGGAAAATACGAATACCTGCTGATTGGAATAACGGTAATGAATAACAGTGCGATGGACTTTCGAAAGCGACGGCATCACCTGGATTTAATAAACATTGTACGATTAGGTGAAGTGCTTGCTGTGCACCAGATGTAATCATAATCGACTGTTCGGTCGCTTCAACTTTTAAATATTCCTTCATATATTTTACTACCGCTTGTCTTAGCGGGAGATAGCCTTGCGGGTGATCGTAACTTAATGACTGTGTTAACGGTTGTTCTCGTAAAATCGTTTGTAGCTGATCATGAGGATAGAGATTACAACCAAGCTCTCCGTTTGCGAAGTCAATGATGTTTTCATTTTGCTGTATTTGCGCCCGAATGTGACGAAGTAATGGTAAGTTTGGTAAAAAAGTACCGCCCTCTACGAAACCTCTCCAGTTCGGCGTTAATGTTGGAGAAACGCCCCACATATGTGTACTCACACGTGTTCCTTTACCGGTCGTGCTTTCTACAATTCCCATTGCACGAAGTTCATTATAAGCAGTCGTGACAGTACTTCGGTTCACATTTAACTGTGTAGCTAATTTCCGTTCTGAAGGGAGGAAGCTACCTGGGGGAAGCTCTCCGTATGTAATACGTCTTTCAATGAAATCAACAACTTGCTGATAAATGGGGATTTTACTGTCGTTATCTAGCTTCCATTCCATACAAACGCCTCCGCATCTCTTATATACATAAAGTATAACAAATTGGCTGGGTAAAAAAACAGCCAATTGGACGGTGTTATATCCAGCCAATTTTACTATGCTAAATTTGGAAGGGGAGATTCGAATGAAACGATGGCAAATGGAGTGGCTCCTAGTAGCAGTTGCTTTAGTATGGGGAGCAAATTATACAATTGGAAAGTATGGCGTGGCATTTATGTCATCCATTCAATTTAATAGTTTACGATTTTTAGTAGCATCACCGGTATTATTACTTATTACATTTATGATGGAACGCTCACTTCGTATTGAACGAAAAGATTGGTTACGATTATTAGCAGTCGGTATCGTTGGAACGACAATGTATCAAACGATGTTTATGTTATCTGTAAAATATACTTCGGCAACGAATGCCTCATTATTAATTGCGATGTCACCTATTTTTACAGGGATATTAGCAGTATTGCACAAACAAGAACGTTTTTCGATGAAAGTACAAATTGGTTCTATATTATCCTTTATTGGTGCAGCACTCGTTTTATTAACAGGGCATACAGGAGGAGCAACTTACGAGTATGCGTGGCTCGGAAATTTAATTGGATTGGTCGCAGCAATTGCGTGGGGGTGGTATCCAATTTTGGCACAACCTCTCATTACAAAATACTCCGCAATGAGAGTCACATCATGGTCAACATTAATTGGAATTGTACCTCTTGTTGTATATTGTTTATTCAATGTAAATACATTAACATGGCCAGTAGACATGCTAAGCTGGGGGTCTCTAGCATATTCAATCGTCTTTGCGACAATCTTCGGACTTGCAATGTGGTATGTCGGTATTAGTAAAATCGGCTCAACGAAAGTAATGGTATATATGTATTTAGTTCCACTGTTCGCAGTTATTTTTGCGGCTGTAACAATTGGAGAAACGATAAACATGATGCAATTAGTTGGCGGACTAGTTATCTTTATCGGTTTATATGTTGTGAAAAAAGGCGGAATAAAAAAGCCAGCTTTCAATTTGAAAAAAGTAAGTTAACAGTAAAAATGATCTCTTTCAAATAGAAGGAGATCATTTTTATTTTTGCAATAAAAGCGCTTGTTCAACAGCCCATTTTTGATGATCATGAATTAAATGCTCTATAGCAAGTAGTGGAGACATCCATTGTAAAATATGGTCTTCTTCATGTGTTTCAACTTCATATATTTTTTGACCGATGTAAAAATAACCATCATTTAAATAATATGTATCTTCTTTTTCTGCATAAAAATATCGTGCTGCATGACCGATATAGTGATCAATCTCAATTGTCCAGCCTAATTCCTCTAGTAATTCACGATGTAAACATGCTTCTTTCGTTTCCGTACCTTCCATACCACCACCTGGTAAAAAGAAACGGTTTCCTTTTTTGATAATAGCCACTTTTGAACAAGTATTGTTAAAAATAACTGCATAACAACTAGGTCGTAATACATATTGCTCAGTAGGCTTTTTATAACCAAAAGTAAGTTTAGACATCATAAAACACATCACCTCTCTATAAAATACATAAAAGGAATAATAAGGTAAAAATAGAATTGTGTAAGTATAATCTGATTAGATTGGAGTGATAACAAAATGATAAATCGAAAGTGTTCGAGATGTAAAGAAATAACAGGTACATTGCATGGTGGTAAAAAAATTAAGGAAGAATTTTTATGTGAAGATTGTTTGCAAAAAGGAATTGCGAGTGGGGAAATCGAATTATCACAAGTGGAAGAAAAGCAAACTTCGTATCTTTCTATAAAAATATTAAAAATAATGAGTGTTATTTATTTAATAGTATCTATTATAACCGCTTTTTCTGCTGGAGCACTTATACAGGATCCAGGGTTTGGTGGAATATCATTTTCAATAACAGGTGCAGTTGGTGTTATGATAATTGGATCAATATTCCAGTCTGTTCTTGTATTTTCAGGTATTTGGGTATTCATTCTTTTAGTCGAAACGGTTATTAAAATTTATGAAAAAATGAAGTGAGTGAGAGGGAGAAACACATGCGAGTAAGAAACATTCAAGGGGAAGATTATGTAAAGATTCATTCCGTATTAAATGATTGGTGGGGCGGAAGAAATATGGCTCATCTGTTGCCGAAGTTGTTTTTCGTCCACTTTCAAGAAACTAGTTTTATTATTGAAGAAGATGGAGAAGCGTTAGGTTTCTTATGCGGTTTCTTTTCACAAACGCATAAAGATGAAGCATACGTTCATTTTATCGGTGTAAATCCGAAGTTTAGAAGGAAAGGGATTGCATCGACATTATATTCTTATTTCTTCGATGTCGCTCGTGCAAACAATCGTCAAGTTGTAAAAGCGATAACGTCACCAGTTAATAAAAAGTCGATACAATTTCATCAAGAAATCGGCTTTCGAATTGAAGCCGGAGATGACGAAATTGACGGAGTATCCGTACATATAAATTATGATGGGGACGGCGGGAGTAGAGTATTATTTTTAAAATATGTGTAAAGAAAGGCTAATGTGAAGTTAGCCTTTTTGTTGTGAGGAGGTATGAAATTGGAGAGTTCTCAAAGTAGGAACGAGTATTTACGACGCATATACAAAGTTCAAGATTATATAGAATCTCACATCAACGATTCGCTTTTAATTGAAGAGCTAGCTGATGTAGCAGGTTTTTCGAAATTTCATTTTCATAGAATTTTTAAAGGGATGATGGATGAACCGTTATCTCGGTATGTGAATCGTTTGAAATTAGAAAGAGCAACACATCTACTTACTTACCGTTCAGATATGACGATTACAGATATTGCTTATCATTTTGGTTTCACAGATTCAGCAGTTTTCTCCCGAACATTTAAAAGTCATTACGGAGTAAGTCCATCTCAATATCGAAACCACAATAGCAAGAATTGCAAAGACGCAAGCGAAGGTTATCAATACAATGAATGTAAGAAGGTTCGAGGCGATGTTGAAATAGTAACGAAGGACACTGTAAACGTTGCATACATAAGACATGTAGGTACATATAAAGATTTAACTATAGATTTTCCAAAGATGATAGAAAAACTATTTCATTATGCAACGGAGCAAAACTATCATGTATTCGAGGATACGAAGGTATTAACAATTTACCATGATCATCACGAATTTACAGAAGACTATCATTTAAGAACAAGTCTATGTATAACAATTCCGGATGAAGTAGTAGAAGGAAATAGCGAAATTGGAGTGATGACAATACCTTCAGGGAAATATGCAGTAGGCCACTTTGAAATATTGCAAGACGAATATAAAGGTGCATGGGATTTTTTATACGGTGAGTGGCTACCGAATAGTGGGTATAAACCGAGAGATTCGTATCCTTTTGAACTATATAAAAATGATCCGAGAAAGCACCCAGAAAATAAACATATAGTTGACATTTACGTACCTATCGAACCTTTTTAATCATAAATTAAGGGGGAAGCGCAATGGAAACTGCTGAAAAGTTAGATTGTATTATAAAAGAAGACTATAAAAATATAAATGGTATGTTAGTTTTACAAAAAGGTAATGTTGTTTTGGAAAAATATTATAACGGATACGGATCAGATGACGAATTTCATGTGGCATCAGTAACAAAAACGATAATCTCTGCGTTAATTGGGATATGTATAGATAAAGGTTATATAAAAAGTGTGGATCAAAAAGTAATAGAGTTTTTTCCAAAATATAATCTTAAGGCATCTGAAGTAACAGTGCGACACCTTCTAACAATGACAGCACCATATCCTTATGCAGACTGGCAGGAACCGCTAGAAGAATTATGTACACAAAAGGATTGGATAGAGTATACGTTAAATAGAATCGGGCAAGGCGGAGAAATTGGAACTTTTAAATATTCTTCTGCAGGAGCTCATTTATTATCAGCAATTATTACGAGTGTAACTGGGAAAAGTGCTCGTGAGTTTGCGAATGAACACCTATTTCAGCCTATCGGTATGAGAGAACTTCCAAACTACACTATGAAATCATTTGGATTTGATGACTTATTCGGAAAAGATGTGAAAGGGTGGGTTCACGATCCAAACGGTATTTCGACGGGCGGATGGGGACTTACGTTAACCGTTAGAGATATGGCTAAGTTTGGACGTTTATATTTAAATGAAGGTACTTATGATGGAAAACAAATTCTTTCAAAATCATGGGTAAAAGAATCAACAGCAATGAATTCGAATCAATACGGTTACTTATGGTGGTTACGAGAAGAAGATGGGGCCTTTTCATACTGTGCAATGGGCGATGGTGGGAATGTGATTTGTTGTGTACCGGAGGAGGAATTAGTGGTGGTGATTGCTTCTGAAATTATACCGGAAGCGCGGGATAGATGGAGATTAATCAAAGAGTGTATATTTCCTTATTTAAAAGTTTTATAAAATGACAATAAAAGGAATAGTTATACTAATTATGTTCTCCATAATTGAAATAAGTGTCGTGAGAACGAAGTCGTTCAATTAAGATTAGACAACTTCAACACCTATACGATTATTGAATAATTGAAAGGTGTTGAAGTACTTAATGAGCTAATTAAGGTACATTAAACTGAAATGCCTTTTTCTTTAATTGTTAACTATTTTTTAACTTTTCGATGTATAAGGTACATCATGCCGAGCACAATTGCTAATAAGATAAATTTAATTAATTCCATTAGGCTGGCATCCCACTTGTTTTGCAATCCATCTGTTAAATAAAATACATTAAACATACCATGTAAAATTGCGGGTGGTACTACAGAACGACCATACTCTCTCGTATACGTCAAGATTATAGATAATATAAATAATAATGAGAGATAACTTAATATTCCTACAAACCATAACTGATAGTTTTTATAAAAGAGTGCTACTGGTAAATGCCATAAAGACCAAAGTGAAGCGGTAATTATTGCTGCTTGTATTAATGAATATTTTTTTCGTAAATAGTAATGAAAATTCCCACGCCAAATAATTTCCTCTAAAAATGCAGATAAAGATCCAATTGTAAGACCAATGAGTAGGAGAAATCCCAGTTCATTACAATGATTAAATAAGAACTTTATATTATAAATATAAAAATAGAAATGGAGACATAGACCTAGAAGTAGTGGGAATAAAATGGAGAAAATTAGTGATTTTAATGTTGGACGTGAAATGCTAAATGTATGAACTATTTTTTGTTTCTTATATACTTTTTGATATGAAATAACCGCTAACAGCGGAACAACCATCGTAAAACCCAAATAATTACGACCATTTTCTATGTTTAGTAAAACGATATAAACAAGCGATGTGAGAAAATAAATGTATAATGTTGAATGATAAACTATGTTTTTATTAATATTTTTCACCTACCTAAGTACATATAATTTGTTAATCGAATATTGGATATTTTAATTATATATGAAATGGAAATAGACAGAATGAATATTTTCATACTGTTGATTCTAATAATAGAGAAGAGGATTAAATTTTATACCGCTATTATGTATAAGTAAGAGATAGAAAGAGATTGCTCTAGATGGATAAAAGACGTTGTTTGAAAGGTGAGGGTATGATGACAAAGTCTAATGTTGTAGAAATTATTTCAGCTTTAGTATCTATTATCGGTGTGTATATACTAATAAATGCACCAGAAATCGCGAGTAAGGCAGCCGGTGCATCTGTTGCAGGGCAGGGTGGTCATATGGATACGAGTACATATTTAGCTATATTACAAGGATACGGAAATGCTTATACGATTTTAGGTGCGATTTGTTTATTTATGGGATTGCTCACTTTAATTTCGATAATTTCAATTCAAGTATATAAAAGTAAATAGAGGTTGAAAAAACAATGCTCCTGTCAACTTGGCAGGAGTATTGTTTTTATAAATAAGAATTTTTACGTTACAAGTTAATGAAAAAGGACGAACTATTATTATAGTAACTCATGATATTGAAATAGCTAAGCGATGTAATAGAATTATTGAGTTAGTTGATGGACAAGTAATGCGGAGTTAAAGGTAGAGATAATAAGAGCTAAGGAGAAGGGGTTATTAGTGAAAAGGAATCTATAATTTTAGAAAGAAATTATATGTAGTTTTTTGAATAGTGTGGTAATTAATTCGAGAGGTTAATACTATTAGATTTGAGGAACGGAGAAATTTCATGTTTATCGCCACTTACACGAAACATTGAATCAAAAATAATTGAACAAGAGGATATTGTAATTTATTGAGGCATTCCATACAGCCAATGTTAATCAGTACAAGAACAAGTTTGCTCTTGTGCTCATTGACATCCACTGGAGATAACATAAGATAAACTCCAATGCCTGCTGTAAGCCTCATAATAAGATTATATTACTTTAGATTTTGTATTCACTTTTTGTTCTTTCTTTTGCATGGAAGCAAGGCCAGCAAATAAAGCCATTACCACGAGAATTCCACCTATAACAGCATTCGCTTCAATACCGAGACGTTCAATTGTAATACCACCAATTGTCGAGCCAAACGCCATTCCTACATGGACCGCTGAGTTATTTAAACTTTGCTGAATGTCCGATGTATCAGATGCAGATATGATTAAATAGCTTTGAATAGCTGGTTGAAGTGCCCAGCTCAGCATACTCCATACTATCATAACCATAAGGAAAAGTGCTGCGTTAAATGCTGTAAAAGGAAGAATGAAAATGGACACTGCAAATACGGGAATTACAGTAATTATCGTTTTCTTAGGACCTATACGATCAGACAACAATCCACCAATAGCTCCGCCGATGATGGCCGCGATGCCAACAATCAAATACATTACGCTTATCCAGTTTCCATCAAGACTGAGTGTTCTTTGTAAAAAAGGCGTAAGATAGGCATAAAGCGTTAAATGGCCTCCAAAGAATAAAACAGACGTAAGTTGAATGTAAATGATTTTTTTGTTTTTTAATGTTTGTAGTTGTGCCTGAATCGATATACTTGGTTTCGGTTCCATCTTTCCTAATAATAATTGGATACATACAATTGAAATTGCAGTTAAAACCACAATAAAGACAAACGGAGCGCGCCATCCAAAGGCATTACCGAGCATCAATCCAAAAGGAACACCTAAGACGAGAGAAGCACTAACACCCATTAATACTAAACTAATCGCACGAGCACGGTAAGCTAATGAACTAATATTAGATGCGATTGTTAAACAAAGGGAAATTAAAAGTGCCGCGCACATTGCAGATAGGATTCTAGTAACTAAAAGCATAGTGTAACTTGAGCTTAAGACAGTAATGATATTGGCAAACAACGCCACAGATAAAGTCAAAAGCATTAATCGTTTCCGTTCCATCTTTGATGTAGCAGAAAGTAGCAAGGGCCCCGATATGGAAAAAGTTAGAGAAAAAACGGAGATTAACATCCCTGCTTGGCCTAGGGAAATACCGAAATCATTTGCGACTAAAGGAAGAATACCTCCAAAAATCATCTCTACTAGGCCGACGACAAAAGAAACAATCGTCAGTAAATATACACGTTTGTTCATAAAACACCTCTCTTTAATAATTTTTTTAAAATGCACTTCAATATGGAAGATTACCATTCTATTACTTAAAGAGCAAGCTCAATAATAAAAAAAGAATTTATAGTAATTTTCTACATTCATAAATGTCATTCGATTCCGAAAAAAGTAAATCACCCCGTAACTTTCCACAATAAAAAATCGTTAAACAAAAGAAACGATTTTTAATCATGAATGGGGGAGAAATATGAAAATTTTAATTTTAGGTGGTACACGTTTTCTAGGAAGAGCTTTCGTAGAAGAGGCTTTGAAGAGAGGTCATGAAGTTACATTGTTTAATCGCGGAACGAATAAAGAAATTTTTCCTGAAGTAGAGCAGTTAATCGGTGATAGAAATGGCGATGTATCAAGTTTAGAAACTCGAAAATGGGATGCTGTGGTGGACACATGTGGATTTTCTCCGCATCACATTAGGAAAGTAGGAGAAGTACTTAAAGATAATATTGAACACTATACATTCATCTCAAGCCTTTCCGTATATAAAGATTGGATTCCACATCATATAAAAGAAGACTATATATTACAACCTCAACCTTCGATTGATAAGTTAAAGGCTGTAGAGAATGGTGAAATATCTCCTTATGAGTATTACGGTGCGTTAAAAGTATTATGTGAAAAAGAGGCAGAGAAATATTGGCCAGGTCGTGTTTTACACGTAAGAGCAGGACTTCTTTCGGGAATGTTTGATTATACAGATCGACTCCCTTATTGGATTCAGCGTGTAGCAAAGGGAGGAAAAGTGTTAGTACCAGGAAGAAAAGACCGCCCAGTACAGTTAGTTGATATAAAAGATGTCACAAGCTTTGGATTAAACATGGCAGAAAATAATAAAGCAGGTACATTTAATGTAACAGGTCCGAAAGATGAATTGACGATGGGGGAATTATTAAATACGTGTAAAGAAGTTACGAATAGCGATGCTGAATTCGTTTGGGTAAATGAATCATTTATGAATGAACATAAAGTGCAGCCATGGACAGAGATGCCATTATGGCTTCCTGAAACATTTCCATTAGAAGGGGAAACCGAACCGTGGAAAGGTGGATTTTCTATAAGTATCGAAAGTGCTGTAAAAGCAGGGCTTACTTTTAGAAGGTTAGAAGATACAGTTACAGATGTGCATGAGTGGATGAAAGAAATGAAAGATAGTGAATTAAAAGCAGGTATTTCAGTTGAGAGGGAGAAAGATTTGTTAGAAAATTGGAATGTATAGTTTGTATAGATAAAAGGAATGGAGAGAACTATGATAGGTCAATTAAAAAAGATTAGAAAAAGGACGATAATATTAACGGTTATAATGTTGCTGCTAACTGTTATTGTAGTAAGAAATAGTACGTGGTATATCTCTCGTTCCTTTTCTTCTGAATTTTTTCAATTGCCGATGCCATTGGATAGTAAAGTAATTAAGGATTATGAGGTGGATGAGAAGAATTGGATTGAAATAGGAAATGGTGATTTGTTTGGCTATTCCATTTTGAATGGGATAGTGCAAAGAGATGATATACACGTATGGAACCATGAAAATGATAGTAGAACGTGGGTTGCTCCTTCGTTAGAAACTTTTATGGAGTGGTGGGAGAGCGGAAAGATAACAATTTAGACATAGTATTAAGAAAAAAACGCCTTGTTACTAAAGAAACGAGGTGTTTTTCGAATGTAAATTTATAACTCAATGGGTTCTTCCCCGTACATTTCCCACAGCTTAGAAAACATATTTTTCAGTCCTTCTTCGTCATCCTCATCCTAGTCTAACTTGATATCAACTTTCTCAAATTTTTTTTCTATTTCAAACTCTTTCGCTTTCACACTATCAGTTGTGCCAATTTTTATGTAAAACACAACGAAGTCTTTATCGTGTATTAGCTAGTAGCAAGACCTCCACCTCAAAATCCGGCTAATACAAGGAAGGCCCGTATAAATAAGTTGTATGAATTCCATTTACTACTAAATTGTGTTTGTAACTATATTTTGGAAATTTTCTGTTGATTTAAAATGTGCGATAGTATATATTGTATATAAAGTATATATACAATATTCCCTTAAAGAGGTACTTGCATGCAAATCATTATTAAGAACACTTCAAAGGAACCTATTTACGAACAAATTGGTGTCCAAATAAAAAAACTTATTTTACTAGGTGATTTAAAGCAAGGAGATGCTCTTCCTTCAATGCGTCAGTTAGCAAAAGATTTACGAGTAAGTATTATTACAACGAAAAGAGCATATGAAGAACTGGAAAAAGACGGTTTTATTAATTCAATTGTCGGAAGAGGGTCCTTTGTAGCAGAACAAAACATTGAAACTATGAAAGAAGAAAAATTAAAAACAGTTGAAGAAAAGTTATGTGAAGCGATTCAAAATGCTAAGCAAATGGATGTTTCTTTAAATGAGCTAAAAGAAATGCTTACAATTTTATACGAGGAGGAAAATACTTGGAAAACGTAATAGAACTTCAAAATGTCAGTAAATCTTTTAAAGGGTTCCAAATAAACAATTTTTCGATGGAAGTAAAAAAAGGATTTGTTACGGGTTTTATTGGAGGAAATGGATCAGGTAAATCTACAACGATTAAAATGATTATGAATCTAATAAACCCGGATAGTGGAAACGTCTCCTTATTTGGCATGAACTATTCGACTGATGCGAAACGAATTAAAGAAAGAATTGGCTTCGTTTATGACGATAATGTGTTTTATGATGAACTCACATTAAAGGAAATTACTAAAATTATTGCGCCTGCTTATAAAAAATGGGATTTTAACCAATTTACATATTATAAAGATCTGTTCGAATTACCATTAAATAAAAAAATGAAAACATTCTCCAAAGGAATGAAAATGAAAGCCTCACTCGCAATTGCCCTTTCACATCATGCTGAACTAATTATTATGGATGAACCTACATCTGGACTTGATCCTGTATTCAGAAGAGAATTATTGGATGTTCTACAAAATATTATGCAGGATGGAGAGAAAACTATCTTTTTCTCATCACATATTACAACGGATTTAGACCGCATTGCCGATTATATTACATTTATTCAAAATGGGAAGCATATTTTCACAAAAGATATTTATGCCATTGCAGAGGATTATGTTTTAGTCAAAGGACCACTAGATTTGTTAAAGTTTGATACTGAGCGTGAATTTATTTCTGTACGTAAGGCAAATACAGGTTTCGAGGGATTGATTGAAAATGCACATTCTATCGAAAACTTATTTGATAAGGATGTGGTGATTGAAAAACCAAGTTTAGAGGATATTATGTATTTCATGAAAAAGGGGGAGTCAAGATGCTTAATTTAATTAAAAAGGATTTGATTTTACAAAAAACTTTCTTGCCTGCTTATCTCTTATTTCTAGTTACCTATTTGTGGGCCGGCATGGATGTAGCATATGTCATAATCATTTGTAGTGCCGTTTTTGTAATTAACACATATCAATCTGATGATAAAGATAATGCTAATATTTTAGTAAACTCATTACCGTATACTAGGAAGGAAATTATAAGTTCAAAATACGTTGGAACCTTACTTTTTACAATAGTAATCATCCCATTTTGTTTAGTTGGAAAATATTTTATTTTAGACAGCATGGAATTTCAACTTTCCTTAGAAAGTTACATCCTAGGCTTCTTGGCAGTCATGCTGATTACTGCATTTTACATCCCATTTTTTGTTGCATTTAAAGTGAAAACACTTGTACCAGTTTTTATATTTTTATCTATTGGAGTTATATATTTAATGCGAAATACTCCATATTTATTAAATAAATATGCTAATGGCGTACTGACCTTTTTAAAAGAGATTTCAGATTTGAAATTATTTCTTATATTTGCTGTCATAGCAGTGGGGTGCTATGGGGTTTCATGGATATTATCTATTCGTATCTATCAGAACAAGGCTCTTTAATAGCAAGTTCTAAAAGGAGAATCATTTAAATGACATCAAAAAAAGGGCGTCCTATTCGAATACGAAATTGGCTGAAAACTCTTGGAGCATTTTTCGTTATGCAACTAATTTTTATCATCCTTGATATGAATTCGTGGATACCGAACTTCAGGGAAGGAGGAGTTGGGGATCGTCTCGTTAATTCAGAGTTCTTTACGGAATGGTTCGCTCCTTATAAAACAAAGCAATTTAACGTATTAACGGTAGTTATGGCTATTTTATTATTCCTAAATGTATTAACAAGTGCAATAAAAGAAGCTTTTTCTAGAAAAAGAATTAATTAGCACATAAGTTGACCTTACGTCTTTTTTAATAATGTCTTAACAATATATAAAAACAACAGGGGAAAGATAAAAACTACATTTATTGAAGTTTTACTTTATCTTTTATAATGATTCTCTGGAAGTTATTTGATTTTTCAGTTTTGTAGAATGACAATGTTTCCATTCGTCCCCCATAATGCTTCTCTAGTGTGCGCAGTGATTGTGACATATGTATTTATACTTGTGATGACAAATGATGCGTATTGTTTTTGGAAAGTTCGAAAATTATTGAACGGAATAGAAAAATTTAGTAATCTTATTTGTGCAGCATATACATAATAGTTTTGTAATAATTCGATATTTAATATATAGGGGGCAATGGGATGGATCTTACGTTTAAAGTAGAGGCAACATGTTTTAATTACCGCGTCGGAGCAATTTGTAAATATGATAATAAAATACTTATCCTTCAAGACGAAGGTGAAGATTATTGGTACGTACCAGGTGGACGAGTGAAAATGCTAGAAAATAGTGAGGATGCGTTAAAACGGGAGCTGGCAGAAGAAGTAGGTGTTCCTATTAAAGGGAAGAGATTAATATGGTCAGTAGAAAATTTCTTTACACTTTCTGAGCGAAAGTTTCATGAAATTAGTTTTTATTATGAAGTAGAGCTACATGAATTGCCTGCAAATGGAGCGAATCAGTATATTCTGCAAGAAGAGGGTAGAACATATATGTTTAAGTGGGTGCCGGTAGAAGAGTTAGATGCATATAATTTACAGCCAGCATTTATAAAAGATAAAGTAAAGGATTTATCAGTTCATACAGAACATATCGTTTTACAAAAGTAAACGTATTCGGAGGGGAAAACGGTGAAGGGGACTAAAAAAGAGATACATATAGATGATAAAGTAATGCGTTACACACATATCAAAAAAGGTTTTAATACAGTTTGCTTTATGTTTTCAGGTTCAGGATACAATTACGATAAACCATTATTTTATTATGCAACGATGTTAATGCTTGAACATAAAATTGATGTAGTGCATATTCATTATTCTTACGACGAACAGGTAATGAATAGACCAATGGAAGAAATAACGAAAGTAATGATGGATGATATTAATCCCGTAATAAATGAAGTATTAAAAAGAGGACAATACAACGATACAATGTTTTTAGGGAAATCACTCGGAACGATTCCAATCGCAAATGATTTAATGAAGAGAGAAGAGTTTTTACAGTCAAAAATGATATTATTGACACCTTTACTGACGTTTGATACGATTTTTGATTCTATCTTACATAGTGATCATGAAGGGCTTTTAGTAATTGGGGATAAAGATCACCAGTACGATGCAGATCAAATTGATCAGTTATATAAAACGAATTTAAAGATCGATGTTGTCAAAAACGCAAATCATTCTGTAAATGTTGGGGAATTTGAAACAGAGAATTCAATTGAAGCTATAGCGAAAGTAATAGAACAACTTAAAGAAGTTGTAAGGACAAACTAATTTAAGTTTCAATACATGCAAAAAGAGGTGCAATTTGCACCTCTTTTTTATTTAATAAGCCTTCATCACATGAAGCAAATAATCCTTCCGATTCAACGGATTATAATCAACACGTTTTCGAGTAGGGAAGGGAGCCAACAATTCTGTGAAACCAGCTGGCTTTGTTGTAAAGATACCTTCTCCTTCAGTAAATGAATGTAGCATTCGTTTAAAACTCTCTGTTTTTGCAACAAGTAATGATCCTGTTAACTGGTAAGTGTCATTATATAATGTAGGCTCTGCAAAAGTTGCTGGAATGGCAGCTAGTTTATACATCGCTGTACTAATTGCGTGCTCCGGAACTGTTAACTCAAATTCATTTACTGGTTCATATACACAAGTTTCGGCTTGTTTTAAAGCATCCATTAAAACGAGCGGTGTTATATTTCTAAAGTCGCTCGCTGTTGTCACAGGGCTTGCATAACCGGTATGAGTTAACGTGACGATAATGTCAGTAACTTCCCATCCGTATAAACCTTGTTTTAATGTTTGAAATACAGTTTCCTCAATTGCTTTATGAAACGCTAAAGGTAGTGATCCAAGCTCAACACCTAAGTTATACGTTATGCCAGAGTTAAGCTCACCTCGTTCAATTTTGAAGCCGATTGTTGCGTAAAAAGGATTCGCCTTTTCACCCATTACTTCAACGCTATTTCCTATTCCGATTGGCTTTTCAATACAAACAACTCGCGTATTTGAAAAAGTAACTTGTAGATTGTATTTTTCATGAAGCGTTGTCTCGATAACTTCTTTTTGTACTTCACCGAAAAGGCAAATGTACAGTTCATTATGAATATTATCTTTCCACACTTTTATGAGTGGATCTTCTTCGCATAGCTCCATAAGTGCAGCGTATAAATCATGAATTCGTTCTTTTGGCATTGCTTCAATAGCTGCTTCCATTTGTGGTTCGGCCAATTGAATGTCTTTAATATGATTCGTCCGTTCGCCGATAATATCACCAATTTTAATATCGCTAAATCCCCACACTTTACCAAACTCTCCACTTTGAACAGTAGGAGTTTGAACTGCATTGCCATTATGAAAAATACACATTTTTTTAATCTTTTCTTTATGTGATAAGGATTCAGTACGGTGTATATTCACGTACTTTCTAACATATAAGCATCCAGAAAACACTCTTACATAAGCAATCTTTTCACCAGAAGGCTCACGTTCAATTTTAAAAACAATACCGGATAATGTATCATCTTCACAATGCGATGATGTATCCGCGGGAAGCATAGCTGAAATATTTTCAAGTAATTCAGTTATCCCTATACCTGTCATTGCTGAACCGAAAAAGATAGGGTATACATTTGTTCGCTGTATTTGCTTTTCTAGTTCTTTTCTTAATAGTGCGTCCGGTACAATTTCGTTATTTACATACGATTCAAGTAATGATTCGTTATATGGCGCTAATAGTTCAATACAATCGTCATATGATTCATATTCAATAATGCGAGCTTGTTTTGTTCCTTCGTTTTCAACTGCATAGAAGGGTAATACTTCATTTGATAGAGTTTCTCTTATTTGTTTCACAACTTTTTCTGTGTTTGCGCCACTACGATCAATTTTATTAATAAATAAAACAGTCGGTATGTTTAGTTTCTGTAATGTCCGCATTAAGATTTTTGTTTGTGCTTGCACACCTTCAACGGCAGAAATAACTAAAATCGCACCGTCTAAAACGCGGAATGATCGCTCCACTTCAGCGATAAAATCAGCGTGTCCAGGTGTATCAATGACATTTACTTTTAAGTCATTTATAAAGAAAGAAACGACGGATGCTTTAATCGTAATTCCTCGTTGTCTTTCTAATTCCATTGAATCAGTATGCGTATTTCCGCTATCCACTCGGCCGATTTCTTTAATCACATTTGTTTCATAAAGAATACGCTCAGTCAAACTCGTCTTGCCAGCGTCCACGTGCGCGACAATCCCTATATTTATTGTTGTCATATATTAAAATCCTCATTTCATTTTCCATTTTCATTTCCTCTTTTCTATTTGTGAATTGCCGCATTACAATCACTCTCCAGTCATTTAAATTATTACTATTATAATGTAATTTACATTTTTTGTAACGTTACAAAGCGCCTTAATTTGGAAAAATAAAGTGAAAACAAAATACTTGCATTCTAAATCGATATACATTATATTAATTGACATATCAACTATTGATACATCAAACATTTTTGTTTTGAATGTAAAGGAGGGGTAATTTGACAAGTTCATGCTCAAAAGAAGCGATTATTTTATATAAATTACACTTCCTCAATAAAGAAGTAAGTTCGAAGTTTGAAGGGTGTACTGGTATGAGTCAGTCTAGATTAGAGCTCATACTTCAGTTATATGAAGTAGATGAAATTAGTCAAAAAGCACTTCAGCAAGAAGTGAATATTGATAATGCCGCGATTACGAGGCATTTAAAACAGCTGGAAGCAAACGGAATGATTACAAGACGTAAAAATCCAGATGATAACAGAATTACTTTAGTTTCTCTAACTGAAGAGGGACGAAATAAAATTCAAGTATTTCAAGAGGAAAAAGAACGTTTTGCAGCTTCAGCATTTAAAGGATTAAGTGAAGAAGAACGTGATAATCTTTTAACTATGCTAGATCGCATTCAAGAAAATATAAAAGAATTATAAAAAAAGGGAGAATACAACTATGACTAACTTACTAAAAACAAATGATTTTAACGAAATTTTAAAAGGACGTCGTTCAATTCGTAAGTACGATACTTCAGTGAAAATTAGTAAAGAGGAAATGACTGAAATTCTTACAGAAGCAACACTTGCACCGTCTTCAGTAAACATGCAACCATGGAGATTCCTAGTTATTGAAAGTGAAGAAGCAAAAGCAACACTTGCACCACTTGCAAAATTTAATCAATCTCAAGTAGAAACGTCTTCAGCGATGATTGCTTTATTTGGTGACTTAAACAACTTTAATAACGCAGAAGAAATTTACGGTACAGCAGTTGAGCGTGGTTTAATGCCAGCTGAAGTAAAAGAAGATCAAATGAAAAGACTTTCAGGTTACTTCTCAATGGTTACACCAGAAGTAATGAAAGATACTGTACTAATTGACGGTGGCCTTGTAGCAATGCAATTTATGCTAGCAGCTCGTGCTCACGGTTATGATACATGTCCAATTGGTGGATTTGAAAAAGACCAAATCGCAGAAGCGTTCGGATTAGATAAAGAGCGTCACGTACCAGTAATGTTAATTTCAATCGGAAAAGCAGCTGATAGTGGTTACCAATCAGTACGTCTTCCAATTGACAAAGTTGCTGAGTGGAAGTAATCTTATACGGTCTTAGAAATATATGGAATATGAGAGGGGAAACACCATGATTATTATTCACGCAATATTTCAAGTAGATCCAGCAAAACAACAATCATTTTTAGAAGAAATTCAGCCACTAATTCATGGTTCAAGAGAAGAAAGTGGAAATGTATCTTATGATTTATATAGAAATACAGAAAAAGAAAGTGTTTATACGATGGTAGAAGTATGGAAAGATGAATCCGCAGTTGCGAGCCATAATGCGAGTGAACACTTCACCTCTTTCGTTAGTAAAGCATCACAGTTTTTAACTGCTCCGTTAAATGTTCAAGTGTATAATGGAGAGCTAGTACAAAAATAAGAGAAATCCTTGGGAACTTTGAACTAAACCCTAAAAAAGATGACTTTTGCTAAAGTCATCTTTTTTATATCTACGATTCGTGGTACAGCTCAAATAGAAAATAAAGTCGATGAATTCGATTTGTACTTTCATTCTTACATGCTTCCCTACAGTATTTATACTAATTTATGAGTATTTAACTAAAAAAATCACAAATCTAGAATCAAGAACAAAAAATGAATCAATATCTTATAAATTAGATAAAAACTTAGCAAAAAAATATAAACGTTTATATGTACAAACGGCAGGTAACTGACTAGGTTAGCCGCCGTTTGTGCATGACACGGAGGAGAAATCCCCGTTTTGAAAAGAGTGAAGCCGGTGGGAAGTCGGTTCTGAGGTAGTATGTGTAATATAAAAAAGATTATTCGTAAAGGGGAATGGGAGATGGACAAACAAAAACGCATTGAAATCGTAAATTCACTTCTTAGTTACTTAGCAGATCACGAAAAAGATATCTTTCATTATGAAGATGAAAATAGAACAGCTCATTTTAAACATGTTGGTAGAAATCTATGGTTCGTTGACCACTATTCCAATGCGTATGACAAGAAGCAATGCAGATACTTCTCAAGTGGCGGAACGGTGTGGGGGTTAATTAGAGATTTCCCGGATTGTATATTTGGTAATGATAATTCAAATGGGCGAAATGGTAATGCGGGATTGTATTGTACCCATGGGAGGCGGCCAGAAGAAGGAATGGAAAAGATGTGTAATTGTGCAAGGGAAATCAGGTATTTAAAAGCTTCATAAAATAGTTATTTGAATAGGAAAAGGGAAAAAAATTAAGATCACTCGTTCTTAAGATTTTTCCCTTTAAAATTTACTTTTTGTTCGTTGTTCTATATACGTCTGAAATTGGTAAGTCCACGCCATGTAAATCTTGAGTAATGCCTGTCTTTTTAATATCGGTGTTGTTTGGATTATGTGCCTCTTGAGATGTTTCTTGCATTTGTTCTTGAGCCTTACTAGGAGTATTCAGAGCATCTGATGATACTTGGTCAAGTTGTTGACTTAATTGATTTTTTTTATCCATGTTATGTAGCTCCTTTGTGAATTTAGACATAAAAACAATGTAATTATAAATAGTTACTTAGATATTTTGTATCTTTGAATGGAATCATATGCACAAATTATATTGAGAAATTAACTAATTATAAAAATTCAGTTTCCACTTGAACAGATTTTGCTTTTCTATACCAATCACATCCTTTTTTAGAGTGCTAGTATCAGTATGTCCAAGTTTGATAGACCATTTTCATATATTTCAAAGTTTTTGCACCAGAACCAGGTAGATTAATATATAATAACTCACTCAAAAAAGAAGTGAAAAGTAAGAATTGAAAGTCTTTTCACATTTTTTTCAAATAACACACAAAAATGCCATAAATCTATCTTATTTTTATATATAGCAGTTATTTCATAAGTAATGTTTCTTGAAATAGTTACTACATAGAAAGGAGATTTTAAAATGGATATGGATTCATATTATTGGGAAATGGTTAAGAAGAATATTGGGGTTTATTCTAAGCAGGAACAAGAATGCCTTCGAGAGAAGAGGGTCATTATTTTTGGATTAGGGGGAGTAGGTGGATATGAAGCGATTCTGTTTTCTCGAATGGGAATAGGGCATATTACAGGTGTTGATCCCGATGAATTTGAAGTTTCTAATATTAACAGACAAATGTTAGCGCTTTCTAGTGTGTTAGGTGAACCAAAAGCAAGGGTGGCAGAACAAGTTGTAAAAGATATACACCCCTATATATCAACAAATTTTATACAAACAAGAGTAGATGAGGATAATGTAATTGAACTTATAAAAGGACACGATGTTGTAGTAGAAGCCGTCGATGATATGCCTTCAAGAGTTATTATACATAGAACAGCTAGGGAATTAGGTATACCAAGTGTTGGGATGTCAGGTAGCCCCCCCACACGAGGATTTGTTTCTACATTTTTTCCAACCGGAATTCCTTATGAAGAAGCATTAAACATCTCAAGTGTCGGATGCAAATTAACAAATCAAGAATTAAGACAACAGATTGCTGATATAAAGAAAAGTCGAGCTTGGTATTCTGTGGAGAAAGGCGCACCAAAAGAGTGGGCACAAGATTTTTGTGATGGAAAAGCAGGGTGGATTATCACACCGATGCGTGCTCATCTATTGTCACTATTTAGTTTTCATGAAGCAATACAAGTTTTAACTGGTCGTGAACCTTTAGCTAGAGCGCCTAAAGGCATTGTAATGGATTTAGATAGTCATATTCCGGTTCAAGTAAAAGAAGTCCCAAAGGGTGGATGGGATTATAAAACACTGTAAGGAGGAATATAATTTGTTAACAAAAAATAATGATATGCAAAATATATATGAAGAAAGTTTTACGCGAAATATTGGTGTCATCTCTGTAGAGGAGCAGGAGAAATTAAAAAATTCTCGAGTTACTGTAGTTGGAGCAGGGGGCGTAGGAGGAATTACACTCATCCAATTGGCACGAATGGGTGTGGGTTCTTTGCATGTTATTGATCAAGATATATTTGAAACAAGCAATATCAATCGACAAATGCTAAGTTCCTTCAGTAAATTAGGACAGCAAAAAGCAGCAGTGGCTTTAGAAGTTTTGCAAGACATTAACCCGTCATTACAAATAGAAATAACAAAAGAGTTTGTTACAGAGGACAATGCATTGGGACTTCTAACAAATACAGATGTCATTATAGATGCGACTGATAATTTAGTAGCAAGAGTAATTATCCATCGTACAGCTCAGACCTTAGGAATTCCTTCAATTTGGATTGCAGTTACGCCTCCATTTAGAGGTGGTGTCATGTCTTTTACTCCTTACTCTACACCCTATGAAATTGCGTTAGGATATCCGTCTTATCAACAAGAGCTAACAACAGAAATCCAAGATGAAATTCATAAATTAAAAGATGGACGTGCTCTTCATTCTGTCACGTACGGCGCGGATGAGAACTGGGCAAATAGTTATGTACAAAAAAATCGGCCATGGGCGGTACTCTCTCCTGTTGCGAATATAGTAGGCATTCTAGCAAGCTTTGAAGCATTTAAATTTATGATAAATCGAGAAGAACTAAAACCTATAATAAGTCCAAATTTAATTCAAATTAACCTTGCAAATCAGAATATGGTACAAGTTTCTGTACCGGAAAATGGTAGTTGGGATTATACAACACTATAGATGAGGTAAAAGAATATGTTTCCTTTTTTGTTACTCGGAATTATTGTGGCACTCGCCCTGCTAATAAAGGATTATGCCCTAGCTGGTGCGGCTTGTTTATTAGGAGTTGTACTTGCTGTTGGACAAAAAACTTTATTACATCTTATTCAACAATATTCTTTTCCAATTGGTATTTTCTTTCTGATGTTATTCCTTTTAGTACCAATTACATCTGGGAAAATTACAAGTGAAAATGTAATAAAATTAATTACCTCTCCTATTGGATTAGGATCCATTCTAGCAGGTTTTACTGTGTCATACATAGGAGGAAAAGGTGTAGGAGTTCTACCTATGAATCCTACGATATTGCTAGGTGTCTTAATAGGTACTCTTATTGCTGTATTATTTACAAAAGGGTTACCAGCCGGATTAATTATTGCGGCAGGGATAATAGCTATTATTTCTATGAAATGAAAGGAATATTCTAAATGAAGATAAAATGGGCACATATTAGTTTAGTAGGGATTTTTTTGATAATACTTATGTCTAGTTGTTCTAATATCAAAGAAACTTCTCAAAATGATCAAACTTCTAAAGTGGTAAAACAAGAATTAGAAATTCAGCAAGGAGAAGAAAAATTATTTTTACTTAATAAAAACTTAAATAATAAAAAACAGTATACATCTGATGAAATTATCTTATTTTTAGAACCGTTTAGTGTACCTACAGCTCAAGCATTTGATGTACCCAAACTTTCGTGGATGGATGAGTATGCCAGAAAAGGGTATGATACTTGGGCTATGGATTTCAGAGGGTTTGGTCGTTCTTCTCGCCCTAAAGAAATGTCAGATTCTCCTTCCCAAAACCGTCCGGTTATTCATTTGAATGATGCAACTAAGGATCTAGAAACAATTGTAAATTGGATTAAAAAGAAGAGAAACGTAAAAAAAATTCATATTGTTGGATGGTCGTATGGAGGCGTTGTGGCTGGAAATTATGCGATCTCCCATCCACAAGATATTAATAAAATGGTGTTATACGGATATATGCATGGATTCACGCTTCCTATGATGACAAAACCTCTTGAAAATCCATTACAACCTAATCAATTTAATTCTGAAGCATCAGCCTATCAAATGGTGGACTTTGATAAAGGAATGCATCATTGGCATATGATGATGGGAAATAAAAAAATTGTTACAAACGAAGCAATGGATGCCGTAAAACAAGTTTTTATTGATTCAGATCCTATGAGTAAGAAAAATAATCAAATGATTCGTCGACCAGTTGGTCCACTTGAAGATTTATTTTATATTTGGAAAAATCAACCTCTATATGATGTATCTAAAATTACTGTCCCAGTACTTGCTATTTATGGTGAAGATGACATATTTGCAGACCGAAATATGATGTCAAAATTAACAAGTACAAAACAAAAAAAAGAGGTAGTAATCCCTGATGCAACACACTGGGCTCTTTATGAAAAGAATCGTAATACCCTATTTGAACAGACATTAAACTTTATAGAAGCGAAAGAAGGCAAACAGGAATGAAAAAGGGTTTAACAATATTAGATGCTACCTTACGTGAAGGAGAACAACAATGTGGTATTCGTTTCTCCAAGGAAGACAAAATTAAACTACTTCACATGTTAGAAGATTTTGGAGTAAGTCTTATTGAAGTTGGACACCCTGGCATCTCTGAAGAAGAAGAAGAGATTTGCCGAGAAGTTACAGCATCTGCAAGGCATGCCGAAATACTTATGCATGCTCGAGCTACAAATGAAGAAGTTCATGCGGCTTATCGGGCTGGTGCCAATTGGATAGGAATATGGGCGTCTATTAATTCAATTTCTTTACAAACAAAGTATAGTAATCGCTCAAAAGATTACGTCATCGATCAAGTGAAACAAGCAATTGAAGAAGCAAAATCTTTAGGGATGAAAATCCGTTTTACTATTGAGGATGCTTCACGAACTGAATGGGAAGATATCGCCTACATTGGACAGGTTGCAAATCTAGCTGGAGCAGACCGAATTAGTTTAGCAGACACTGTAGGAATTTGGGAACCAAGTCAGTGTGCGGAAATCGTGAAGAAATCTGTTCAGACATTCCATTGTGAGATTGAAGTTCATCTTCATAATGATTTAGGATTAGCACTAGCAAATGCTCTTGCTGCAATCGATTCAGGGGCATCTGTCATTGATACCACATTGTGCGGAATAGGTGAACGTGCAGGGATTGTTGACCTGCTAAACTTATCCGTTTTATTATCTCAAAAGCGTAATCTTCCGTACTTTAAACTACAGATGATTCCTGAATTAACTCAATCACTTCAATTAGCTACTGGTTGTAAAGTAGATCATTGGAGACCAATTATTGGGAAAAATATATTTACACATACCGCACCCTATCATATGAAAGCTGTTCAGCAGAATTACTCAGCGTACGAGGGCATTCAGCCAGAAATGATAGGAAGAGTAAGGAACATACAACAAAAACGCATAGAGAGAAAAGGGTCTAGGCTTTCAAAGTCTTTGCGAGTTAGTAAACCATTTGTAAAGGGGGCATCTGAGCTTTTATATCATCGAGATGGTCCAGGAAAACGTTGGGTACAGATGGATTATAGAACTGATGAACGAGCATCATTTTATGTGATACAGCGTGTATTTTACGATGCACAGATGGATGAGAACTTAGAAGGACATGTAGATATTCACGCACATCATTGTGATAGTGCCTTTATTTTCTGGGGGAATAGAATAGATGGTACAGGTCTCATATGTGAAGTGGAAATTGAAGGGGAATTGCAAATAATTGAAAGTCCAGCATCTGTTTTTATTCCATCGGGGTTAAAACATAGGTACAAATACCTTTCAGGGACAGGAACATATACAAACATCGTACTAGCACCTAATTATAATTCTAGTTTACTAGAGAAAAATTTATGGGAAATGCGTGTGCATTGATTGAAGATAGCAAAAGTTAGTGCGTATATGAATTAAAAAAGTATAGAACGCCCATTCTATACTTTTTTCTATAAGGGGTCACCATACATGCCAATCTCCATAAAGCTATGGTTTTACACCATTCATTAAGCAAAATAGACGGTATTCTTTCTGTAGAAGTATAGGAAAGGATGGCGTTTTTTGTATGGTCGTAAAATGGATGTTATTTTAAGAAAGACGTGATGTTTTGAACAAAGTTGAGACGTTTCTAAAAAAGTTACGATGCTTGCTCCTTTTGATATGGTTATCTAAAGGGGAAAGCTACATAAGAAAATAAAAAAATAGCATATACTATATTTGGATGCTAGATTCTACAACATTTCAGCTTTGAGATAGGTTTTCTTCACATCATCAAGGTTTAGGTGGAAGTAGCCTTACGGCAGGAGTCAAAATTCAATTATCGTATACAAGAAAGAAAGTTTGCTATCGAAATTGCAGATAAAACTATTGAAAACCTTGAATTTAGAAGGGAGTTCACTGAACTCAACTATAATTACATATGGATGTGGATTTCCACCAGTACTACACCTCAAAACTGCCGCGCAAGACGTTCTACTACATAAAATAGCACCTAATAGCATTCCAAATTATAAAATGTTATAATTTGGAATGAATTATTATTTTAATTTTCAGAAATTATATCAAGGGAAATATAATCTATCTTATGCTGTAAACTGGTGTAGTCTACAGTATAAGGTCTGTTCCGCAAACTATTATAGTCAATAGTCATGGGTACATAATGGGTACCTTTAGCCTAAATACCTGGGGGGATTTAGTGAAATAAAATATAGGATAATAGATAGGGGTAGATGTATGGGTACATTTAAAAAAATTATCAACAACATTTCAAAGGTAATCATAGGAAAAGATGAATCGATTGAACTTGCAGCTATAGCTCTTATAGCGAGAGGGCATATTTTATTAGAAGATGTACCTGGGACTGGAAAAACAACTTTAGCAAAAAGTTTAGCGAAAAGCGTGGATGCTAAGTTTCAAAGAATTCAATTCACAGCTGATACTTTGCCAGGTGATGTTATTGGTCTCGAATATTTTGATGTGAAAGAATCAGAATTTAAAACGAGATTAGGACCTATTTTTGCAAATATAGTATTAGTTGATGAAATTAATCGAGCTGTACCAAGAACGCAATCTTCGTTACTTGAGGTTATGGAAGAACGTACCGTTACGATTGCGAAGCATACATATTCGTTACCAGATCCTTTTTTAGTTATAGCAACGCAAAACCCTCTTGAATCAGCTGGCACATTTCCACTACCAGACGCTCAATTAGACCGATTTTTACTCACTATACGTCAAGGTTATCCAACAAGAGAAGCAGAAAAGGAAATGATGAGACGATTTCAAACGAATGATCCTCTAGAAGCACTACATTCTATTATTTCAACTGAAGAAATTATTGATATACAAAAACGTGCAAGAGAAGTGTTAGTAGGAAATGATGTGCAAGATTATCTTCTTGAAATCATTGAGGCGACGCGTAAGCATGATCTGATTGAAATTGGTGTTAGCCCACGAGGTACATTGGCATTTATGAGAGCGATTCAAGCGCGAGCGATATTAAATGAAAGAGACTACTGTACGCCAGATGATATAAAGCTACTAGCAACATCAGTTTGTGCTCATCGGTTAACGTTAACGATTGAAGGGGAGATGAAAACGACGAAAGAACAAATCATTAAAGAAATTCTTCATACGATTAGTGTACCAGTGGAGAATGTACGATGAATCAACAGCTCGTTTATACATCGTTAGCGGAACCTTTCGTAATAGGGGTTATATCAGTTGTAGCCGTTATTTTATGTATATTTTCAAGTAATCTACTCATTTTATCTCTCGTATTTTTATATTTAATTTTAATAGGAACCACGCATGGATACATACGTAAAGTATCTCGTGTTGAATGGGAATACAACCAAGGGAATTCGAACGTTTTTATAGGTGAAACGGATATGTGCAAAATAAAAATTTCAAACAACTCGATATTTCCTATTTTCAATATCGTATTTCGATTTAAATGTGAAAACAAGTTAGCTTGGGAGCATAATGAACTAAACAAAAATCAAAGTACAGGTTCAAATTATTATTTGAATTTCAATATAAAAGGAGGAGAGACGGTTTCATTTGATTTACAAAGTATTGCATTACGAAGAGGGATTGGGAAATGGGAAGAAGTTGAAATGGTTATTACGGATCCTTTTGGATTCATAGCGAACCACATAACATATAGTCATGTTGATACACCATCCTATTTAGTTTTACCGGCTGTTCCGAAAATACAAGTACCAGAATTACAAGAATGGTCACGTGGATTTCGAAAAGCTATGTCTTCACCGCTGTATGATGAAACGAAAGTAATGGGAGTGAAATCTTATGAAAATGAAGATTTTCGCTCCATTCATTGGAGTGCAACAGCAAAAACAGGGACGATAACTGCGAAAAAATACGAACGGACGCAATCTGATAAATATGCGATATATCTAAATTTACAAAATAAAAGTGGCGTTTCTTTACGAAATGATATTGAAGAGCTTATTGAATTAACAGTAGGTATATGTAAACAACTACTCATGCAAGATTGTTCATTTGAATTATGGATTAACAGTGTGAAAGATAACGGATTGTTACATATAAAGAACGGCGATAATCGGAAACATTTGCAAAATGTATTAAAGGTACTTGCCTCAATATCGGATCAAGATACTCCTGTATCTACTTCTTATTTTTACACAGCTGGCTTTCGTCGTAAGGAATTGGATGCGGTCCCCTTAATACTCGGTACCTCTCCAAAAAGGATTAGCCGAACAAACAAATGGATTGTTATTAAAGAATAAGAAGGGGCTTATGTCATGTTTAATAAAAAGCGCCATATGAAAGTGAAGTTTTGGAGTGTAAGAGCCTTAATAATACTCTTCTTTGCGATTAGTGCGATAACGTTATCACAAGGTGTTGTGCATTTACAGGACATAGTAAAAGAGCGTTTTTTTAGTGAGACTAAACCGGAAAAAATTTATAATGATACTAGTAAAGACGAACAGTTTGATGATTCTGCAAGATTTATGGATGAAGAAAAAGGAGATACAGGTATAAGAACGAAAACGAATAGAAAGTTTCCAGTTTTTGAACGGGAAAGTTCATGGGGGGACGTATTTTCTGCGCTCTCAAATTCATGGACTACTATAGCTTTTTATGTGATTATCACAGTGGTAATTATATATTTCCTTTACAAATCTATTAGGAAAAGGTTGATGAAAACAGAAATAGAGCAGGAGAAACAATCGGGAACAAAAGAGAATTCGGTAAGAACCGTAAAGAATGAAAAAGTCATTCATCAGTCAGAGCAACCACTGCCTACAGATACAATAAGGAAAAGATTAATTGAATGGGAGAGAACTTTACCATTTCACGAACAGCGAAAGTCCTATGAAACGATGCAACAATGGTTAAGGAGAATTTGTAGAACGGGAGACATTATTCCGATATATGAGTCTGTACGATATGGTAAAAAGATGTATACGGAGTTAGATCTAGAAAAGACTATGCGGTGGATAGAGAGGGATGGGAAGGTGGATATTTAAATATCCAGCCTTACTTTTTATAGGGGAATTTCAGTTGGAATATCTAAGTTTATCGGTATTGTATTTGATATACTGGCAGCGAATAAGATGGCTAAATTAGATCCAATTGAGTGTTTACGATTTGAAAATAAAAAGAGAATATAACTTTTGTTATGTTCTCTTTTTATTTTCATACATAACTCTTTCTCAGCTTATCATATCAAAATTTGAACGTAAGCATTTTGTAAGGAATGGATAAGAAAAAAGAGAGATTTATCATATAGGATTAAAGTATAACTTGATGTGAAGGGAGAAGAAATTAACTTAAATAATCAATTAGATAATGGAGTATTGCAAGAAATAGTAGTGATTTTTTGGCACAACATGTATGTCAAAAAGTGAGAGTTACAGGTTGTTAGGAACGAAATTATTGGTACTTAAAATAGAGGCATTATATTTTTAGTGAAGAAAAGAGTTGTACGAATGAATCATTAATACGATATTAATAGAGGAGAGAGAGCCTTATGAAAAAATGTAATTTAATTAAGTTAGCAAGTTTGGCAGCTTTATTAGCAGGTACTACTTTACTTACACCGGGATTTACTGTGAAAGCAGAGTCTGTTCAAAATGTATCTAGTTCGTCACAATCAAATGATCAAAAAAATCATAATGGTTGGAAACGAGTAATGCAGGAAACAGTACAACTCGGAACTCCAGGGATATTAGCTAAGGCGTCTAAGAACGGAAAAACTAGTAGTTATACTGCTGGAGTGGCGGATTTGAGCACGAAGAAACCAATGAAATCGGATTATTGCTTTCGGATTGGTAGTGTGACAAAAAGTTTTACTGCTACGACTGTTCTTCAATTAGTAGGAGAAAACCGCGTACATCTTGACGATTCAATTGAAAAGTGGCTACCGGGTCTCATCCAAGGAAATGGGTATGATGGGAAACAAATTACGGTACGTCAACTTTTGAATCATACAAGTGGTATAGCTGAATACTTAAAGTCAAAAGACGCTGATATAATGAATACAAAAAAATCGTATACAGCTGAAGAAATAGTGAAGATTGGGCTTTCCCTGCCTCCAGATTTTTCGCCAGGTAAGGGATGGTCGTATTCAAATACAGGATACGTAATATTGGGAATGCTTATTGAAAAAGTAACTGGAAATAGTTATGCGGAAGAAATTGAAAAGCGAATTATTGAACCTTTGGACTTGTCAAACACGTTTTTACCAGGGAATTCAACCGTTATTCCAGGAAGTAATCATGCTCGAGGGTATGTGAAAAATGATGAAACAAGTGAGTTGAAAGACGTAACGTATTATAATCCAAGTATAGCTAGTTCAGCCGGAGATATGATTTCTAATGCTGACGATTTAAATAAGTTCTTTTCATCTCTGCTCGGTGGTAAGTTACTGAAGGAACGCGAGCTAAAAGAAATGCTTACTACAGTTCCTACAGGAAGGGAAGATATTCGCGACGGATATGGTCTTGGAATCTATGAGACAAAGCTTCCAAACGGTGTTTCAGTTTGGGGCCATACAGGGGGGATTCCTGGATTTACTACTTTTGCTGGGGGAATAATTGGAGGGAAACATACATTGGCTGTCAATGCTAACTCTTTAGGTGGGATTGATATTGGTACGCAGTTTAATAAAATGATGCAAATTGAATTTGGTAAATAGATAAAAAAATGTATCTTTTGAGTTAAGGTAATTCTCGATTCTTTATTATTCTGCTCATAATGAATAACTAAAATTCTTTATTAAATATATTAGTTATTACTTTCAAAAAACTTGCTATTAATCAAAATGGCAAGTTTTTTATTGTAAATAGTTAAAATTATATATTAAACTTACTAGGATTCTAATGTGCAGATAAGTGAGAATACTGAGAATTGTTATTGTTATTACTGTTCCATATAATAAGAGTATAGAGAGATGAAACTAATATATATGGGAGCTAAGTCGATAATGGATATTACTTTAGTTGGTTAAGTATTTCTTGTTTTATTCTAATCTGTTTAAATGTTTAACACAAAATAATAGTATATTGAGTTGGAGTTGAATACATTGGGACAAAATCAATTTAGATGGAGTAATAAGCAATTACGAGGGCATGTTGAAGTAATAGATGGCAAGAGAAGTCTGCACATTTTATTAAAGAATGCAACATATTTAAATCCGTACATACGTGAATGGACGATGGCGAACGTTTGGATTTATGATGATCGAATAGTATATGTGGGAGAAAAGTTGCCACAACAATTAAATGATTGTGAAGTTATAGATTGCGAAGGAAAGTATTTAGTTCCCGGTTATATAGAACCACATGCACATCCATACCAATTATATAACCCAGAGACTTTAGCAAATCATGCAATGCAATTTGGTACAACAACTTTAATTAATGATAATTTAACTCTATTTTTCACATTACAACGTGAAGTAGCGTTTCGTTTGTTAGATGAATTCAAAAAGATTCCAGCAAGTATGTATTGGTGGTGTCGTTTCGATGGACAGACCGAGCTGCAAAATGGTCAATCTTTGTTTAATAGTGAAGAAATAATGCAATGGCTTAACCATGAAGACGTTCTTCAAGGCGGCGAGTTAACAGCGTGGCCAAAACTATTAAATGGTGATGATGAAATGTTAAATTGGGTACAGGAAACGAAACGGTTACAGAAGAAAATAGAAGGCCATTTTCCGGGGGCATCTGAAACTACGTTAGCGAAATTAAAGTTACTAGGTACCGATTGCGATCATGAAGCGATGACAGGGCAGGAAGCACTAACACGTCTTATGCAAGGCTACACCGTTTCTCTTAGAAATTCTTCGATCCGCCCAGATTTAGAAGTTTTACTGAAAGAATTACTGGAATTAGGTGTTAGACAATTTGATAGATTCATTTTAACAACTGACGGTTCACATCCGTCATTTTATGAAAATGGTATGACAAATGTGATGATTTCTACCGCGATAAAACAAGGAATCCCAATAATTGATGCTTATAATATGGCAAGCTATAACATTGCTCGTTACTATAATATGGAGCATTTACACGGTACGATTGCAACAGGAAGAATTGCAAACATTAATATATTGGTAAGCAAAGAAAATCCAACTCCAATTAGTGTAATTGCAAAAGGGAAATGGGTGAAGCGTGAAGGAATAAACAAAAATGAATCAGTAAGTGTACAATGGGATAAATTCCAAGTAACTCCTTTACAATTAGACTGGTATTTACAGAAAGAAGATATGATTTTCACTGGTGCAACTGGCATAAAATTATTAAACGACGTTATTACAAAGCCATATGTTAGTGAAATCGAATTAAACTGTGAGGAACTTTCTTTTGAACATGATGAATGTTTCTTTATGATGATTGCTCGTGATGGTACTTGGAGAGTGAATACAGTTGTGAAAGGTTTTGCGAATCGATTAGGCGGTTTTGCAAGCTCTTATTCTGGTACAGGGGATATTATTCTAATTGGAAAGAGTAAAGAAGATATGTTAGGCGCCTTTAATAGAGTAAAAGAACTCGGCGGTGGAATGGTACTAACTGAAAGGAATGAAGTTTTACATGAAATTTCATTGCCTTTATTAGGTATTATGTCAGACTTAGAAATGAGTGACTTAATAAATGAAGAGAAGATGATGGTGAAATTACTTCAAGAACGAGGTTATTCTTATAACGATCCAGCTTTCACAATACTATTCTTTTCAGCGACTCATCTACCTTTTATTAGAGTGACACCAATAGGTTTATATGATGTAAAGAATAGAGAAGTAATTGCTTCACCAATTAAATGTTAAATATAAATCCTCTATAAAAATTAATTTTATAGGGGATTTATATTTATAGAATAAGAATAGAATCTCCTCAAAAACAAATAATATAGTATCTAAATTATTTGGAGTGATACTTAAATATGAAAAAACTACTGTATGTTTTAAGTGTATTTATTTTGTGTGTATCTATTCAACAGGTTGTGCATTCTCAAACAGATGCATCAAGGCTGTCTTCGGATTGTCTGGAAGAAAGGAAAATTCGTGATGAAAAGTATGTGAAAAATATAATGAAGGACATCAAATCTACTTTCGAAATAAATATTGATGAAGGTGGATTTATGGAAGTAAGTAAAAAAGATTTAGAAGCTGCGCACTTAATGTATGGTGGACGGGAAAATGATTCTTATTATAATTCGTTAACTAAAGTTTTTGCTAATGGTGGATATAGAGGAGAGCCTAGGTTGTTTGTGAAGGCACTTGAAGCATTTTTACTGTATAAAGAAATAGACGATACAAATGTTATGAAACGCCTAAAACTTGAAAAAGGGGAATGGGTTGTTACCGAAACGAAAAAGAACCAAGGGAAAATAGTGGAATACAAACCGTTACAATGTGAAAAGGGTTATCTGAAAAAGAGAAATGAATATCAAAATATAAAATGATGTAACCAAATACTAATTAATGTTGTTTCTATCCACTGATAGCTTGTTGTCTATATAAAATAGGGAAAGGTAAGTAAACATATTAGTCTTATGTAATATGCTTATTTACCTTTTTTTGAATGGGTTTAAAATTCGGAATGGTGTTTGGTGAAAATGATTTGCTGGCTAATGCAATTATAATATTCAACGGATCCTTTCATCGTAAAAAGAGGAGTTTGTGTCAAAAGATTTATACATTGTTGAACCGTTTGTGTATATTTTATTCTACAGTAATAATAAAAGAATGTTTGATATTCACAGGAAATATTATTGGCACAGTTTTTGCTAGTATTAAGTTTAAGGAAGGAGGATTACATTTAAGAAATTTGTATTAGTAATAGTAAAAAACAAACTACTATTGCATCATTGATCTTACTTGTATTTATAGCGGAACTGTAAATACATACAAATAAGAATGTTCCGCTTTTAAAATTCAGAATTTTCTTTTAAATTATTAGGGGGTAGCGGTATGGTTAAATATTCGAAAATTTCTAAGCTGATTCTTGGTGTTGGACTAGTGACAATATCATGTAATGGTTTGCAAATTCAAGCAGAGACAAAAGAAAAAAATGTGAAGAACGTATTACAAATGGAGCCGGTAGGAATACAGAAATCCGTTGATGAGCTGGCGCACTCTTCGAAAGTACAAGAAAATGCATCTTTTACAAAACGGTTAAAGTTAGCGGATTTATCGCAGCGTCCGCTAGCACCAAATGAGAATGAAAAACAGTTAGCTGAAGAGAAAAAATATTCGATGGCCGAATTAAATCAATTAAGCAACAAACAATTAACTGATCTTCTTGTGACGATTAAATGGTATCAAATTCCGGAATTATTTCAGTTTAATAGTGATAGTCTTAAGTTCTATCAAGATGATAGTCGCATGCAAGCGATAATTGATAAACTAGCAGAACAGGGACAAGCTTATACGAAAGATGACTCAAAAGGGATTGAAACATTAGTAGAAACTCTACGTGCGGCATTTTATTTAGGTTTTTACCATGATGAATTAAGCAAACTAAATGAGCGTAGCTATCATGATAAATGTTTACCGGCTTTAAAGACAATTGCAAAGAATCCAAATTTCAAACTCGGTACACCAGCACAAAACCAAGTTATTTCATCTTATGGAATGTTGATTGGAAACGCATCCGCTGATGCTGAGGTTGTTCAATATGCAGGTGAAATCTTCAAACAATATAACGATAATGTGGCAACTTTCATTGAAGACCATACAAAAGGAAATGCTGTATATGAGTTGATGAAAGGAATTGATTATGACATTCAGACGTATATGTATAATACGGGAAAAGAAGCAAAAGATACGATGTGGTATCGAAACATCGATGGTTTTATTAATGAAATTAGTCGTTTTGCGCTAATTGGTACTGTAACAGATAAAAACGGATGGTTAATTAATAACGGAATTTACTACGCTGGCCGATTGGGCAAGCTTCATAGTACGCCAACAAAAGGACAGCAAGTTGTTACAGATGCAATGCGAATTTATCCATATTTAGGGGAGCAATATTTTGTTGCGGCAGAACAAATTACTACAAATTATGGAGGAGTAGATGCGAACGGAAAAACTATAAATTTAGATCAAATTCGAGAAGATGGTAAAAAGAAATATTTACCGAAAACGTATACGTTTGATGATGGAGCAATTGTCTTTAAAGCTGGAGATAAAGTTAGCGAAGAGAAAATTAAACGTCTATACTGGGCGGCAAAAGAAGTACGTTCTCAATTTTATCGTACAGTTGGTAGTGATAAACCACTTGAAAGTGGACATGCTGATGATGTGTTAACAATGGTTATTTATAATAGTCCCGACGAATATCAATTTAACCGTCAATTGTATGGTTATGAAACGAATAATGGTGGGATATACATTGAAGGCAGTGGAACGTTCTTTACATATGAACGTACACCAGAGCAAAGTATTTATAGTTTGGAAGAATTGTTCCGCCATGAATTTACACACTATTTACAGGGAAGATACGAGGTTCCGGGATTATGGGGCCAAGGGGAAATGTATCAAAATGAACGTTTAACATGGTTTGAAGAAGGAAATGCGGAGTTCTTTGCAGGTTCAACGCGATTAGACAGTGTAGTACCACGAAAAAGCATAATTGGTGGATTGTCTTATGACCCTGCGAAACGTTATACAGCAGCACAAACATTAAATGCAAAATATGGAACGTGGGATTTTTATAACTATTCGTTTGCATTACAATCTTATATGTATAATAACCGTCCAGAAATGTTTGATAAAGTGCATGATTTAATTCGTGCAAATGATGTTCCAGGTTACGACACGTACCGTTCTACATTAAGCAAAGATAATAAATTAAATGAAGAATATCAATCTTATATGCAAATGCTTATTGATAATCGTGATAAGTATACAATTCCACAAGTATCAGATGAGTATTTAGCACAGCATGCTCCAAAACCGCTTTCAGATGTTGCGTCAGATATCACCAATGAAGCAAAGTTAAAAAATGTGAAGGTAACGAAGAATAAATCACAATTCTTTAATACATTCACACTACAGGGAACATATACAGGAAGTGCAACAAAAGAAGAAATTGAGGACAGGAAAGTGATGAATCAAGCAACGAATGATATGTTGAAACATCTCTCAGAAAAAGAGTGGAGTGGATACAAAACATTGACTGCTTATTTTGTAAATTACCGTGTCAATGATGCTGGACAATTTGAATATGATGTTGTATTTAGTGGAGTAAATACGGAAGAAGGTACTGCTGTAGAAAAAGAACCGAATAATTCATTTGATACAGCCAATCCATTATCTTTGAACACGTTATTAAGAGGAAACTTAAGTGATCAAGATCAAGTTGACCGATTTGTTATCGATGTAAAGGATCCAAAAGATTTACAAATTACAGTTACGAACGAACAAAACCTTGGACTGAACTGGGTGTTATATTCTGAATCAGATCTAGATAATTATGTAACTTATGCAACAAAACGTGATGGAAACAAATTGCTTGGAAATTATAATGCGAAGCCAGGGAAATATTACTTAAGTGTATATAAATATGGTGGTGGAACAGGGAATTATACAGTAGAGGTAAAATAATTTAATATAGTTGTTTTGCAAGGCTGCTTTTTACTAATTGTTCTTTTTGAAAGTATGTAAGGGCAAAAATTAAACAACGTTAGTATAACCCCGTATTAAAATTAGAACGGGGTTATACTGGTTTTAAATTTTATAATTAAACAATTGCATTGGATTTTGACAAGAAAGAAACTAATACGGATTAAAATTCTCGTTCGTATAGCATCTTCATGGTTAAATCTACTGAAATCATTTTACATATAAATTCATCTCGCTATAGTAGTTCATCAATAGATTCATACAAAGAATGGAGTGAATAACCTGTAGGTTAAAAAAAATTATAATATGAAAATCACGTTTCACCATTAAAATGACCATTTTAATCTTCTTAATGCTTCTTCATTTCTATCTCTATTTTTTTTGTCAAATCAGTTGATACCTTATTGAAATACCCCATAACTATCTTTCTAATATCATCGGATATAACTTTCAAATCATTAGCTAAATTTTCAGCAAGATGTTCTTTTTCAATGTGTGATAACTTCGCATAAAATTCACCAGCCTGCCCAAAGTCATCTTGCTTAGTTATAGAAGTTCTTTCAAGTTTTCCATCAACGTATCTTCCGTCACCACTTGTAATTTGATTAGCAGGTGTCCAATCTTGCTGCTGGTTAATCGCTATTTTACGAAATTCGGGTCCAATTCTTCTTCTTTGAGAATCACTATAAATGTTAGCGCGGCCTTGCAACATTTTATCATCTGATATTTCTGCACCGTCTAGTAAATTAGAAGGGGAGAAGGCAACTTTTTCTACTTGTTCCATATAGTTTTCAGGATTTTTATTTAATACCATTTTGCCTACTGGCATAAGAGGATACTCCTTTTCATCCCATACTTTTGTATCATCTAAAGGGTCATAAGAAAGATGTGCTTCATCTTTTGGATCCATGAGCTGGACATATAAACCATATTCCACTAGTTTACCAGCCTCAATTGCATCATATAAATCTTTCCCGCTATAATCAGGGTTTTCGGCAGCTAGTTTATTTGCTTCCTCACTATTTATGAATTGTACACCTTCAAATGGATACCAATGATACTTTACATACTTTCGATTACCTTGAGCATTTCTCCAAACATATGTATTTACACTATGTCCTGGGATATGCCGAAGACTTTTTGCCGTACCAGTATCAGAGTATAAACGGACAACAAAATGAATGGATTCGGGTGCTCTTGCGACAAAACTCCAAAATCTATCAGGGTCTATTAAGTTATTTTTAGGTGAAGGCAACAACGCCTTAATAGTTTCAGGGAAGCGCATCGGATCACGAACAGAAAAGACAGGAATGTGATTACATAAAAGATCAAAAACGCCTTCTTTTGTATAAAATTTTGTAGCAAAACCGCGTACATTTCTAGAAGTATCAGGTGTTCCTTTCGTACCAACAGCTAACGAAAACCGTACCATAACAGGAACTTTCTCATTTGAATTTTGTAAAAAGCTTAGTTTTGTATGCTCAGACATCGGATATATCGTTTGAAAATAACCGAATGCACCAAATCCTTTTGCATGAACAGGTCTTTCTAAAATTTTTTCATGAATAAATTCTTGTAACGCCTCGTGCAGTACACTATCTTGCTTTAAAACAGGTCCACGTGAACCAACTGTTTGAGAGTGAAGTTTAGCTGGTTCATTTAGTTCTCGATCGCTATTAAAGTCTTCTCCTAATAAAGATTGCCTCTGTTTATCATAGTTTTCATCCATCGGCATAGCCTCCAAATCTTTTTTGTCCATTGTTACTAAATATGATTTTTTAGTCTTGATTATGTATGACAAGCAAAGCTCAAAATAGTAACAGACCGCTAGATGAAAAAAACGCGCATGTAGTGGACCTGTTGAAATAGAAGGAATTATGGAAAAATGAATATCGGGAAGAGAAATAACACGTTTTAGAATAACACTATTACAATTTCAATCTTAAAAATGAATTTATACATGACTTTATAGAGAATGAACATAAATAAACAGGGAAAATAACTAGGAGGAATTTAAAATGTCGGATTGGTTTCAATTAGATAAAGAATATATGATGCCTACGTATAGTCGTACGAAGGTTGCAATAGAAAGAGGAGAAGGTTGTAAACTGTATGATGTGGATGGGAAAGAGTATTTAGATTTATTTTCTGGTGTAGGAGTAAATGTATTAGGATACAATCACCCGAAAATTGTGCAAACGACAATGGAACAAGTTACGAAATCGTTGCATCTTCCATTTCATTTTTTAAACCCAATTGCGATTGAGTATGCAAAGAAATTAGTTGATTGCTCTTTAAAAAATGGAAAAGTCTTTTTTACAAACTCTGGTACGGAAGCGACAGAAACAACGTTAAAATTAATTGATAAATATAGAGCTAATACGGATGAAGAACGTGAAGGAATCGTAGTGCTGAAGAATAGTTTCCACGGGCGTACGTTAGGAGCACTTCATTTTACGAGACAAGAAAATGTATATCAAAATTTCCCTAAAACATCTATTCCTATATATGAAGTAGAGCGTGAGAATATAGAGCAATTAGAAGAAACAATTATTCATAAAAATCCAATTGCGATTATGTTAGAACCTGTATTGGGTAGCGGCGGTATATATCCTTTATCGGGTGAATATTTACATGGTGTTCAATATTTATGTAATAAATATAATGTACTACTTATCGTTGATGAAGTTCAAAGTGGTATGGGTAGAACAGGGAAGTTGTTCGCTTATCAAAATTTCAATGTTACACCGGATATTATTCAAATTGGAAAAGGAGCAGGAGGCGGGATACCGCTAGGAGGAATCATTGTAGGTGAAAAGTTATGTAATGTATTTTCACCAGGAGATCATGGAACAACATTTGCTCATTCATCAATCGGAACGGCTTTAGGATTAACGGTATTAAAAACATTAATTGATGATGGTTTAATGCAAGAAGCTTATGAAACGTCACTATACTTAAATGACAAACTTCAAGAAATTCAGAAAGAAAATTCGTATCTCATTAAGGAAGTACGTCATGCTGGTATGATGTTTGGTATTAGTATGAATGAGACGAATGGGAATGTGAAAAAACTACAAGTAGCATTAATGGATAAAGGTATGTTAGTGGATGTAACACAAGGAAATATTATTCGTTTACTACCGCCGTATATTATTACAAAAGAAGAGATTGATACATTTGTATATGAGTTTATTTCTTGTATTCATAGCTTAACAGCTGTAGCAAGTATTTGATTTCAATTTATAATATTTTTGCTACTGTAACTTAATTATTTGTGACGATTAGGATGTGAAAAAGCAACTTGTTTTCAACTCTCATAAAAGGAGAGTAGGGAAGACAATCATTGATTTATGTTCTCTCACGCACTATAAAATATAATAAATGTAAAGCTTGAAAAAGGCACTAATATAGTGTCTTTTCTTATTTTAAAGTACTTATTTCCTTAATCAAGGAAGCATCTCATTGGACAAATAATTAATTATGTGAAATAATAATAACAGATAAGGAGACGTTGCTTTTCCTTAAGTGCTTCGTATTAATTTTATTCAATAAGAGAAGGTGTGCTTAAAGAAGATAAATTAAATAAGGAGCTGTTTTACTATATGCAACAAAATAATGATTTAAATTTTGAACCTCAAGACGTTAATATTGTCAATCCTAAACAGGCTAGGAAAGCAGTTGTTGCTACTGGCATTGGGAATGCAATGGAGTGGTTTGACTTTGGATTATACGCGTATTTAGCGGTAATTTTAAGTCAATTATTCTTCTCAGGTGTGGATAATAGTGGTTTGCAACTTGTACTTACATTTGGTACATTTGCGGCGGCCTTTCTAGTTCGACCAATTGGAGGTATTTTCTTTGGGAGAATTGGTGATAAATATGGCCGAAAGATTGTTTTAAGTACAACTATTATTTTAATGGCACTATCTACATTATTCATCGCATTACTACCAACCTATGAACAAATTGGTGTATGGGCACCAATACTACTTTTAGTTGCTCGAATGATTCAAGGCTTCTCTACAGGCGGAGAATATTCAGGAGCAATGGTTTATATCGCAGAATCTTCTCCAGATAAAAAGCGTGGTATACTCGGTAGTGGTCTTGAAATAGGGACACTCTCAGGTTACATTGCTGCTTCGGTAATTGTTACCATTTTGACGTTATTATTAACAGATGAGCAAATGCTCAGCTGGGGATGGCGTATTCCTTTCTTAATCGCTGCACCAATCGGTTTGGTCGGCTTATATTTACGACGTCACTTAGATGAATCTCCAATCTTTGAAGAGATGGAAAAAGCGCAAGAGGAATCTGAAGACAATGAACAAATTCCGTTTAGTGATATATTAAAATATCACAAAAAAGACTTCTTATTAAGCACAGTAATTGTTGCCTTCTTTAACATTACAAACTATATGATCCTTTCATATATTCCTTCTTATCTAACACAAGTATTAAAAGTCAAAGAAACAACAGGCTTATTAATCATTTCAATTACGATGGCACTTATGATTCCACTGGCACTTTATTTCGGTAAATTAAGTGATAAAGTTGGTAATAAGCGCGTAGTACAAATCGGTTTAATTGGTTTAACATTATGCTCAATTCCAGCGTTTTTATTAATAGGGAATGGACATATTGCAGCCATATTTGCAGGTGTTTTCGTTTTAGGTTTCTTCCTAAGTGTTTATGAAGGAACATTACCATCGTTATTACCAGCACTCTTTTTCACCGATGTACGTTATCGTGCACTTTCAATCTCCTTTAATATATCTGTATCCATATTCGGTGGGACAACACCACTTGTATGTTCATACTTAGTTCATGCTACTGGTAACCCACTGGCACCAGCATTTTATTTAACAGGTGTAAGTGTAATTGGATTAATTGTATTTAGTGTACTATTTGTCACAACATCAGGGCGTGCATTAAAAGGATCTTATCCTACAGTAGAATCGAAAAAAGAAGCACACCTAATCGCTAAAGAAGATCCTGAAGAAACACTTTGGTGGCATGAAGAATCTTTAGAAATTGCAGAAGAGCGAAAAGCATAAATTGTGAAAAGCAACGTGGACTTTTACACAAAAAGACTCCTAGTTAATAGGAGTCTTTTTGTATTCATTATTTTTTCTTCTTCTTCAAACTCTTCTCATACGCATAAAGCTTATGAACCTCTTCCTTAAATTCATGCAGAAGTACAGTGTTTTCACCATTTGAGTAACGTACTGCATTATACGCATCTATAATGATATGCCTCTGAATATTTACACCTTCTTCATCATTAATTCTCTCTAGCCAAGCTTCAACTGTTTCTCCTCGTTCACGGTTTAAAGGAGGGGATAACTTACTTTCCAGTTTGAAAATTTCTTTCCGAATTTCGTTATGTGGTGGTTTATTTCGCTTCATTCGTTTTTGGCTAATTCCTTCTTTATCAGTAATGATTGTAGATTCGAAGACTGGCATGTTTGCCAAGCTCAAATATTTTCGTTTTTTTACTATTTTCCAAACGACGTAAATAGCGATGGTTGTACAAACTATTATTGTAATGCTATTTATGAGTATTGGGTCAAAATCAGGAAGTTTTTTCCCATCTTCAATTTTAGGTTCTAATAGATGCCCTTTATTTGCCCAAACTCCTTCTGTATCTTTCATTTCAGCTGCTATTAGTAGTGGATTTATAGCATAACCAAATCCTAAAGCAACTGCCTGTATGATGTAAGAAAAAATAAGCCGAATATAAGGGAATACCGGAATAAGTAAAGCACTAATTATTCCAATAGTAATGATAGAAGCGAAACGTAATAGTTGTTGTTTGCGATTGGCCCCAGTTAGCCAAAATGTAATCATAATGTGCAAAGCTAATAATAATAATTTCCATAATGGAGGAAATGGTGCATAAAATATAGCTGAAACGACAAACCATACAATGCCGCCTAACGATTTTTGAACTGGATATCCAGGTCCGACCGCGTGTACGATAAAGAAGAAAAGCGGTAACATAATTGTGCCAAAAAGAGAAAATGGTAGTGTTAAAGAACAACCGACTATTTGAGTAACTAACAGTATTACAAATCCTGTTGTTGTTTTTTTCTTCATAAATTTATTAATAAAAAGCACTCCTACATAACCGGTCGCTAAAAACATAGCAATACCAACTAATTCATCCCTTTCTGTTAATAATGAAAGGAGGAGGAGCAGAATAAAGTCATTAACGTGATAGAGCCAAGTTTTCAACTGGTTCCACCATCCCTTCGTTATTAATGAGAAACGTAGGCTGCGATAGAAGAGGGAGCTCATTCTTCTGCAAGCCAATGTAAATCAATGTAGATGATCGCTCTCTTTTTCTCGTGACATAATGAAGGAATCCTTGTTTCGGAAGTAACGTACTATCATCTGAAATACGTGCTAATTCCTCTAACGTCTTTGCGTAATGCGTTTGTCCGTCGTTTAAAGGTAAGTGCAATGGGCCACCTTCTGCTAAAATACTAATAAATAATTCAAATGGAATTTGATGCTTCGTTGCGAATTGACAAATGTACGTTGTAAATGAAATAAGGTCTTCTACATTCTCTTTCCAACCAAACCCACGATCAGCAGCTAAAGAAAGACAAATCGTCCAACTATAATTTTTTACAGGTTCAAATTGCTTCGCCTGTAACGCCTGCATTTTAGCAGATGCTTTCCAATGAATAGAGCGAAAAGACTCACGCTCGTATCGCTTTACTCCGATAATAGATGTTTCATCATTGTAAAAAGAAAAATTCGTTCGATAAGTACCATTTAATAGTTGCAGAAGTTCTTGTAAACCCACTACTTCTTTAGGAGAAGGGTATACTATAATTTCAGTTTTTAACTTATCGAAAACAGGTAAATGTACAGTTAATAAATGAAAAGGGTCTTTTAATACACATTCGAACTGTTCAATTTGAAACACACCACGTTTCGTTGCAGTTAATGTTAAATCCCATTTTTGTGCTGAATGAGCAGGTTGTGAAAATGGGAAAGAGAATAACGTTTTTGATATTTGTTCAATTCCTTGATCTTTATGCGGTATAAGGGACGAATTTAAATGAAAATAACAAACACCGTTAACGAGTGGTATATTTGCTCCATTTTTTAAATGAATAAAAAACTGTCCAGATTCATCAGGGAAAAGCCGAGTAGTTTGCTTCTCATTTATAACTTGAAATTTTCTCTCTATGTAAGCGACATATTTATAAATAAAAATCGCAAATAAATAGTAGAAGAAAAAGAGAAACATAAGAATTCGTTGCGGCAGAAAAAACGTGAATAGTATAGCGCCTGGCACAGTTAATTGAATAATATGAATTTGAAAAAATAAAGGTACAGTTACAACGCGCTGTCCATTCATGCTTGCTCAATCTCCACAGGTACGTCAATTTCTTTTAAAATCCTTTGCATGATTTCATTTTTTGTCGTACGTAAAGCACCTTCCATAGACAAGACAATACGATGATTCCAAACGGAGGGAACTAAAAATTGTATATCTTCAGGTGTGCAATATTCTCTACCGCGTAAAAAGGCTAGTGCTTGAACTGCGCGCACTAAAGTTAAAGTGGCACGTGGGCTTACACCGTTAGCGATGTAATCATGATTTCTTGTAGCATGAGCAAGTTTAATAATGTAGTGTTCTAACGGTTCTGATAAGAAAATTTCTTTTACTCGTTTCTGTGCTTCTAAAATGTCTTTTAAAGAGATGACAGATGTGACACTTTCTAATGGTGTATCGTTACGAAAACGTCGCATCATTTGTAGTTCATCTTCTGGAGTTGGATAGCCAATTGAAATCGTCATTAAAAAGCGATCAAGCTGTGCATCTGGAAGAGGGAAAGTCCCTTGAGATTCAATTGGGTTTTGCGTCGCAATAACAAAGAACGGTTTCGGAAGAGGAGTAGACTGTTTTTCAAGCGTTACTTGTCGTTCTTCCATCGCTTCTAACAAACTAGATTGAGTTCTCGGCATCGCGCGGTTAATTTCATCCGCAAGTAATATGTTTGTCACGACTGGTCCGAGTCTTAACTCGAATTCACTCGTTTTCGGATTAAAATATTCAATACCTGTCACATCGCTCGGAAGTACATCGGGTGTAAATTGAACACGAGAAAAACTACCGCCAATGCTTTTTGAAATTGTTTTCGCTAGTAATGTTTTCCCGGTGCCAGGCACATCTTCAAGTAGTACGTGTCCGTCAGCAAGCAGTGAAACGATGAGTAAATCAATAACATTCTCCTTACCGACAAAAACAGATCCTATATTTTCTTTTAATTTATTTATCACATGTATCATTCCTTTCAAAATAAAAGCGGATATTTCTATATTTTAACAAATTATTCAGAAAATTGATATTATTTTCAATTCGAAGAAATAGATATTTAATTTTTATATTACACTTGCATATTTTGGAATATGATTATACAATATCGTTATACGATGTATCGTAAGGCGATATATCATAGAGCGATGTATCGGAGGTAGTTATAATGAATGAGAAAGCACAAAAATATATTCCATTAACAGAGGCGACATATTACATATTGTTGTCACTAGTAAAGCCAATGCACGGTTATGGAATTATGCAAATGGTAGAAGAGATGACAAATGGGGAAGTAAAGCTCGGTCCTGGTACTTTATACGGGAATACGACGAAGTTACTAAAAGAGAAGTTAATTGTTGAAGTTGCCTCTACAGACAGAAAGAAGTGTTACGAGTTAACACCACTTGGTAGAGAAGTGTTAGAGCTAGAGTATAAAAGGTTGCAGAGATCTGTAAGAAATGGAAATAGTATTTTAGGGGAGTGAATGGAAGATGGAGACAAAGAAGGTATTGAAATTTTTCGCGGCATGGAGTTTAGAAAAAGAGGAAGCTTTTTTACGAAAGATGCATCAACAAGGCTGGGCACTACAAAAATATAATGTGATGTATACGTTTAAGAAAACGGAACCTAAAGATGTAATATATAAAGCAGATTTTAGAATGGATTATAGAGATTCGAAGGAAAAACAAAAAGAATATATTGAAATATATGAAATGTGTGGGTGGAAACATGTAACTAGTTTCACCAAATGGCACTACTTTTGCAAAGACATAGGTGATGATAATGAATTGCCAGATATATATTCGGAAAAAGAGACGAAAATTGAAAAGTTTAAGGACTTATTTAAATTTCTTGCATTTATCTTTTTACTTGTAATGCTATGCATGTCTCCGAGTTTCCTAGGTTCTTCGGAAGTTAGGATTCCAATTTTGATAAAAGGGTTAATAGGATTTTTAGGTTGTATGTATGTGTATATATTTGTAAGGTTATTTTGGAAGATAAAGAAATTAAAAAAAGAAATTCTTTAATAATATAGTAAGGGGGATTGAAATGATTATTTTGACTATGTTATTTATATATTTGACCTTAGGCGAAGGGGTTCTTGGTAAGCGTCTGTACAATAGGTTGAAAGAAGATATACAAATAAACCAAAATGCGCGAGTTTCATTTTATATAAGAACAATGAGTTTACTGTGGGTGTTAACTATCCTTATGCTAATAACATCATATTCAATTAACATCCCATTTGAGGAGTATGGGCTTAAACTACCATCTGCTAATTCTATGGTAAGTAAGTATTTTGAAAATATGAATATATCATGGTTGATAGGTGTATGCATTGGTTTGATAGTGCCGTTGATTATTTTAAAGAAAAATAAAGTTTTTCAAAGGTATACAGAGAAACAAATGAGTGATGTTTCAGAAATGCTCCCTAATAATTACAGGGAATCAATACTATGGATTTTTATTTGCATTACAGCAGGCGTAACAGAAGAATTATTATTTCGTTCTTTTATGATGAATTACTTATTACAGCTATTCCCAGCGCTATCGACAATAGGGGTACTAGTTATCTCTTCAATTATTTTTGGGTTAGCGCATTTTTATCAAGGCTGGAAAGGTATAGTCGGGACAACAATTTTAGGTTTCATGTTAGGAAGAGTATATGTTGCAACAGGATCGATTTATCCATCTATGCTTATACATATGCTAATTGATTTATTTGTACTTGTGCGACTATTTCTATTGAAAGGAAAAGTAATATTACAGAGAGCCTAAAGTAAGTGCAGAATGAGATTACAAAAAAGTTGCTTGAAATACAAGCAACTCTTTTTCATGAGAAAGACTGATTTTGCGCAGGTTTAATAAATTGTTCAGGGTTTTCAACGAGTCCGTAGGTCCTTGATAAGTCATATTGCAATCGTTCATCGTTTCATTTTAATATATTTAAGGTGTAGAACTATGAGAGTAGTAAATACTTAGAAAATTCATAAATGATGAAGAAACTGTTAAGCGACAATAAAGTCATTTGAAACATAATAAAGTAGTTTTAAAAACGCCAGTCATGCTATGCAATAATCGGACCAGATTGTTGCGTACCGTTTTTGATAATATTTTAGATTTATGTTAATAACATCATGGAAGTTGTTAAGGTTTTCACTTAAAGAAACTATAAGGGGAGTAGGATTTGTTTCTAAACCAGTTTACATTTGTTTGGGAATTTAAATGGAAAAAGAACCATATAAAATTATGAAGGGAGGAGAGTCATAAAATGCAGAGAATGAACAATTATTTTCGTGCACGTGCGAGTATGGTGTACATGATGACTAATAATGAAGTAATGAATTCCATTATTGCTTTTCACATGGACACGAATGGGATACTCACCTTTGTGGGTTCTTATCCAACATACGGAAGAGGTACTGGTATAAAGGAAGTTTCTACAGAAACGGCAAACGATGGTATAGATCCTCTAGCATCACAAGGTTCTCTGACTTTGTCCCGTGATGGTCGTTTCCTATTTGCAGTTAACGCAGGCAGTCATAGTATCAGTAGTTTTATCATAGCAGATAACGGGGTACCGGTTTTCGTGGATGTAAAACCATCAGGAGGTGCTCAACCGAATAGCATTGGTGTGTATGGTAATCTTCTCTATGTCTCCAATGTAGGTTATGCTGCAAACAATTTTGCATCAAATATTACTGGTTTTCACATAGATGATAAAGGAAATCTTACTCCTATTCCAGGATCTACTCATGCTCTCAGTACCTTCAATGCGCAGCCAGCACAAGTTCTCTTCACCCCGGATGGTAGTAAAATCGTAGTCTCCGAGCTTACATCAAACCATCTCAGTGTATTCACTGTAAATAAAAATGGTACGGTTACAGGACCAATTGTTAATAATTCTTACGGTAAAGGCCCATTGGGAGCTTACTTTCTATCGTCTGGAATTCTCTTAGTTACAGAAGCAGTTTCAAATGTACTGTCATCTTATTCATTGAGTAACGACGGTACTCTTCATGTAATCAGCGGCTCTGTACCAAACGGATATAAAACTGCTTGTTGGGTTATAACAACGAAAGATGAACGTTTTGCCTACACTACCAACACTTTAAGTGGCACCATTTCCACCTACCAAATTGCCCCGAATGGAGAACTGTCGGTAGTAAGGCATATTACTAGTACACCGCCGGGTACAGCACCAGGTCTTCCGATGGATGTTGGAGTGAGTAAAGATGGAAGGCATTTTTACACCCTTAACGGAAATCAGGGTACAGTGTCAGTATTTAATATTCAAAGTGATGGTAGTCTAGTAAGGTTGCAGGTTGTTGCTTCATCCAATGTGCCTTACTTTGGATCGCAAGGTTTAGCTGTTCTTTAATTCGAATGGGTCCACTATAATTGTGTGAAACAGAAAAATATATGACGGTGTATGAATAGTAGACATGTAGATGAATTATGAACCTTTGACTAAAAATCAATTGTTTACCTTACTTACGTAAAACGGAAAAACCCCCTATAGAAAATTGATAGGGGGTAGGGAAAATGTTTAAGAGAAAGACTGATTTTGAGCCGGCTTAATAAATTGTTCAGGATTTTCAACAAGCCCGCACACAGCACATTGGACGCGGTATGTTGGTCCTTGATAAGCCATATGAAAAGCGTTCATTGTTTCATTTGTGTATTCTTCTTCTACTTGACCAGTTTGCGGATTTAATTTTACTGGTTTTACTTGTTGCTCAAGAATATTAAAGCGAGTTCGGTTCGTTTTACAGCTTGGACATAGCATTGGTTCCATATGTATACACCTCCATTTGTAGCATTTCTTAAATGGTATGAATTTATGCACATAGTTTTATGGTCATGTAGAAAAAACTTTCTCAATATAAATAGGTATATATTATATTTAAAATTCAGAAAAAATAAAATATAATATATGTAAGAACTGGTTATGTCCAAACCAAATCTCCTGTTTTATGCCAATAAGCTGGGGGGCCGAGAAATCGGCCTCATTTTTTTGTGCTCGGCTTTATAAGGTACAAGGTTTTTAAAAACATTTGTCGAATTTTTAGAGGTGAAGGTAAAGGAGGAATAATGATGAACTTAAAAATGAAATACATTATTTTATATGTAGAAAAATTTGAACAATGTCTTCAGTTTTATAAAGAAATTTTAAAATTACCGATAAGAGCTGAACACGGTACATATATCGAATTTGAAACAGGAGTAACAATTTTAGCGATGAATACAAGAGAGGATGTTAAGGAGTTAACAGGACTACCTCTTACAGAAGGTGTACTACAATCTTCTCATTTTGAGTTAGGGTTTGTTGTAGAGAATGTAAAAGAAACGATTGAGCAATTAAAAGAACAAGGGGTTAAAGTTTTAGTTGAGCCAATTGTAAAACCGTGGGGACAAACAATAGCTTACATAGCCGATCCAGACGGTAATTATATTGAAATTTGTAGTTCATTAGAATAGAAGGAGAAGAAGAGGATGGAGTTTCCAAAATTAGAAACAGAGCGTTTACTATTAAGAGAACTTACACTGTTAGATGCAGAAACAATGTTTCATTATTTTTCAAAAGAATCCGTTATTCGTTATTTCGGAATGGACTCTTTTGAAAATATTGAGCAAGCGAAAACGACAATTCAAACGTTTAGAAAGCGTTATGAAGAAGGAAGTGTATTTCGCTGGGGAATAGAGAAGAAAGGCACGGATCAATTAATTGGTACGTGTGGGTTTCATTTAATTAACAATCATCATAAACGAGCTGAAATTGGTTATGAGCTAGATGATACATATTGGGGGCAAGGATACGCAACAGAAGCACTGCAAGCAATGCTAGATTACGGGTTTGAAAAGTTGAACTTTATAAGAATTGCAGCCGTCGTATATATAGAAAATGAAGCTTCCCGTAATTTATTAAAAAAAGCAGGGCTTCAAGAGGAAGGATTACTTCGAAAATATATGATTCAAAATGATGTTGCTCATGACACGGTCGTTTATTCATTATTAAAAGAAGATTGGCAAAAGTAATGAGCATAAGTGAAATAATGAAAGTTATTAAGGAACATAAAGATGAGCGATTTATTTTAGGTATAGACGGGCTAAGTCGTTCGGGTAAAACAACTTTGGTTAAAGAGTTGGAAGAAGATATGAAACAAAATGGAATCCCGTTTCATATCTTCCATATTGATGATCACATAACCGAACGTAACAAGAGATATAATACTGGATTTGCAGAGTGGTATGAGTACTACAACCTTCAATGGGATATAGAGTGGTTGCAGCAAAACTTTTTTTGGAAGTTACAAAGCAATATACAAATAGAGTTGCCTTTCTATCATAATGAAACAGACTCATGTGAAATGAAAGAAATACAGCTTCCTTTAGTAGGTGTAATAATTATTGAAGGTGTTTTTCTTCAGCGAAAAGAATGGAGAGAGTCCTTTCATTATATGGTGTATTTGGCTTGTTCAAGAGAGACAAGGTTTCTTCGCGAGAGTGAGGAAACGCAGCAGAACCTTTCAAAGTTTCAAAGTAGGTATTGGAAAGCTGAAGATTATTATATGGAAATGGAATTACCGAGGAAGAGGGCGGATTTAGTAATACGCAATATGTAACAATGTAATTATAAAATAGAAGGTGTATTAAATGAATATATTATGGGATTTTGACGGGACGTTATTTGATACGTATCCTGCATATACAATGATGCTTTCTGAAATATTAGGTGATACAGTAGATAAACAAGAAATATACAAAAACTTAAAAATATCATATTCCCACGCAATTCAGTATTACAATATTTCATATGATCAGGAACAAAAGATTAAGATTTTGAAGGGGAAATTTACTCCAAAAGATATGAAACCTTTTGCAGGTGTCGAAGAAATTTTGAAATTTACGGATAAAAATGTGATTATGACCCATAAACATAGGGCAGGAGTTATGGAAATCTTAAAGTATTATGGATGGGACAAATACTTCGTCGATATGGTTACAATTGACGATGGTTTCCCTCGAAAACCGAACTCTTTAGCTTATGATTATTTACATAAAAAGCACAATATTGATCTAGCAATTGGAGATAGAGAGTTAGATCTATTGCCTGCAAAGGAAATAGGTATTTCAACATGTATGTTTCAAGGTAAATGTGATGTAGCGGATTATTCTTTATCGCATTACTCTGAGTTTTTTAAGGTAGTTATTGATAGAGATAGGGAGTTTTCATTATAGAGTATAGACTGTATCTTTTGTTTAAAAGGTACAGTCTGTATGCTTTAGAGTTATTGCTTCTTTATGAGACAATTATTTAAATTCTATACACTTCAATACGTTCTTTCCCCCATGTATCTTGCAAGTTATTAATATGTACTAATTGCCACGGATTAAAGAATGATTGTCCATCTTTATTAAAGAAATAGCCATCACCTACATAATAAGAAGCATGTATTATATTTTTTCCTTCATTTCTCCATACAAGGATATCTTTAGGTTGTAAAAAATCTAATGACATTGATTTTAATCTATAATTTTTTACGTCTAAACCTTTTAGAAAACTATAATCATGGACCCATTTTGTAATAATCCATTGTACTTCGGAATGTTCGCTACGTATACTCGCTAAAGTTGATGCAAAGCAGTTTGGTCCATTTGTAGTACTAAAAGTATTAAAATATGTAGCGATATGTGGGAACTGTTCATTAAATGTTTTAATTTGATTTTCATTTAATGAATTTGGATAAACAAATTGTCTCGCTAATAGAAGTAGAAATTTATATTTAAATTCTTTATGTAAGTTATCCCATAGCGTTTTTTGCATACTGATATATTGCTTCGAATTGTGTTCAAATGAATAAAGAGATAAATATTGTAATATAGAATCTCTTATTGAAACAGAATGGATATCTTGTAGTGCAAGTTCAATAAAATCCCATTCATAAATTGAACCGCTATTAACTTCAAGTTGAATTTGAAATATAATTTGGCGTGTCTCATTGTCTAATTGTGTAATCACATTAGGATTTGCTACACAAATTAAATTAACGTCTTTATGGATATTCCATATTTGATAGCTATTTCTATTATCAATATTGTTGAAAATAGAATGATTGAAAAACTCCTGCTTAGTCATAAATAAAGTGTTAGAAGTAAAATACTTTACTATACATTCATTTTTAGCTGAAAAAAAGAATAAATCATATTCAGGTAGGAATTGTTCTATCCATTTATTTAGTATATTTGTTTCAATATGTATACTAGTCATTAAAAATCACCTCTAGTTTGTATTCTATAATGGTAGTTTAAATGCCTTTTCAGTTTGAGGGAAAAAGGATATTAACTATTATTATATTTGAAAATATAGGGAATATTATTCATTATTTGTAAGGAATCATGATATTCTAATGGTAGATTTCTATAAAGTGAGTGATTATATGAGTATTTTCATTTTAGAAGATGATGTCATACAAGCGCAGCAAATGAAGCGGCTAGTTGAGGAGATTTGTGCAAAATATATGTTGCCTTTTGACTTTATTGAGGTAACTAGCAAAAGTGAAAAAATTATTAATAACATTTCAAGGGCGACTTATGTCCCAATTTATTTTTTGGATATAGAGATAAAAAGAGAAGAGCGTAAAGGTTTACAAGTGGCACAAGAAATAAGAAAGTATGATACGCAAGGGATTATTGTGTTTGTAACGACGCATTCTGAATTTGCACCTATTTCATATCAATATATGGTATCAGCTTTAACTTTTATTGATAAAGGATTGCCATATGAAGAGCGATACAAAGTTTTTGAACAATGTTTGCTTCAATATGAGGCGCGCAATAAGACTGCTATTCCAAATGACGATTTTATCGTTGAAAATAATAATACGACTGTGCGAGTACCATTTCAAGAAATCGAATATATTATGACCGATGAACCACATCGTTTAGCATTAGTTACGTTAGATCGTATCGTTTATTTTTACGGGACATTAAAGGAGATTGAAATAATAGATGAACGTTTATTTCGTTGTCATCAATCATATATCGTGAATACGAAGCAAATGTCTTCTTACGATGCGAAGCAAAAAATGATGATTTTAAAAAGCGGGAAGAGTATTCCAGTATCACGTCGTTTAGTGAATAAAGTACGTAAAATGTTTAAGGGTGAGATGTAATGTATATTTATGATTTATTTGCACTGCTACTTACTAGTATGAGTCATACATTCTTATACATTCAATTAATCCGGTACAACAGATTATCTTATAGAATGTTAGCAGTTTTAAGTGCTGTATTTATTATTTTGCTTGCAATTGTCGTAACAGTAACGAGATATCCAGAGTTAAATAGTACAATTGTGTTATTTCTAATAAGTTTAGGATTAATGCAAAATGAATTGAAATTTAAGCATAATTTATATTTTGCACTAGTTAGTATGGTTGTTATTACATTGGTGAAAATGTTGTGTTTTGCATTGGGTATGAAGTTATTTATGTTAACACCATTTAATTTATATTTATGGACAGGGAGTATCATCCATCTTTGCGTGTCATTAATTACTTTTGTTGGTATTATAGTAACCCGTAAACAAATTAAAAAGATTGCGCAGTATATTGTAGGAAGTCCGCTGTATTATATTAGTTATGTTTTGCTAATTATAGGGTTTATGATTGAATTAATTTTGACGAGTCCATCCAATGATTTTTTAGCAAACTTAAATCAACAATATGGTGAAGTGAGTTTTATTTCAGCAATTATATTGTTCTTAGTATTACTACTTATTGTATTACTGAGTTCACATTTAGCGAAAGAGAAGTTACTAGAAGAACATGAAAAACGTTTAGATAAAGAGTTACTTGATTATGTCGAGAAATTAGAATCGATGCATGATGAACTGGCTAGTTTCCGTCATGATTATATAAATGTGTTACTTGCGTTAGAAGCGGGGATACGTACAAAAAATGTGAACGAAATCGAGCAAGTGTATTATGACGTTATTACTCCGACTTTAAAATTAATAAATGATCATGAACTTGATATTGCGAAATTATCTCGTATTCATATTCCAGAAGTAAAAAGTGTATTAAGAGCGAAAGTTGGTACTGCCCAGCAACAACAAATAAAAGTAATGCTTGATATTCCGGAAAAAATTGAAACGGTTTCGATGTCTATCGTTTCATTTATTCGTATCATTTCAGTTTTATTAGACAATGCGATTGAAGAAGCGGTACATAGTGAGGAAAGGGTACTGCAAATTGCCTTTTTTGAAATGGATGCTGAGCAATATTTTGTTGTACGTAATAGCTCCCATTATAATGAGATTGATTTACAAAAAATTTATGAGAAAAACTATTCGAGTAAAGAAGGGGACAGAGGATATGGGTTATTCTCATTAAAACGTATTATAAATAAAACGAATAATGCAACGTTAGAAACAACGTATACGAGTCCTTATTTCACGCAAACTTTCATACAAAAAAAGATAACCATTTATGATGGAAATCAAACCGAATAAGAAATAACTACATACTTTCTTCACTCGTTTTTATACACTTCAAGTAAGAGGTGAAACGAGATGAATGGTCTTATTTTTACAGCGTTTATAAGTATTGGATTACCGCTTGTTGCACTTTTATATGCTTTTTGGAAGAAACGCTATATCCCGTATATGTTCGGAGTATTGGCTTTTGTTGTATCACAAGTTTTAATCCGAATACCATTACTGAATTATTTAAATGGAAATAGCACAGGTTTTCAAATGTTTAGTGTTATGCAACCTATATTATTTGTTATTGTGCTTAGTTTATCAGCTGGTATTTTTGAAGAGACAGCTCGTTTTATCGCAATGCGTTATTTTATGAAACAACGAGATTGGCAGTCTGGTTTTTTATTCGGAGCAGGGCACGGCGGTATTGAGGCGGTGTTGATAGTTGGTATCCCGGTAATATCTCTATTATTGTCACAAACAGTCATTCAAAATGGTGACAGTTATTATATCGGCGGTATTGAGCGCATTTTTGCGATGGTATTACATGTTGGGCTTTCCTTCATTGTATTGCAAGCTGTTGTCCAAAAGAAATTTCGTTATGTTGTATATGCAATTTTCATCCATGGGACTGTAAATGCATTAGCTAGCATTATACCGCTATATGTATCAGGGAAAAGGGGGATAATTGCTGCAGAAGTTTCAATAGCAATTTGTGCTTTACTTGTATTTAGTTATAGTTTTCTTTTAAAAAGAAAGGGTGTATTAAAATGAAGAGAATGTTACTCATTATTATAAGTGCTATCGCGGCCTTCGCACTTGCAGCATGTACGGGTAATAAAGTAGATGAAAGCACTTCAAAAAAATTCATTCCGAAAGCGGAAGAAATTGTAACGTTATTAAATGAAGCTAAGTATAAAGAAGTACATGAAAAATTTGATAGCAAGATGAAAACAACATTATCAGAGGAGAAAATGAAAGATCTTACTCCTGTAATTGAAAAAGCTGGTACATTCGAATAGATCGAAAAAAAGTCGATTGAAGAAAAAGATGGTTTATATACTGTTGTTCTTGTAGCGAAATATAGTAAAGAACAACGTACCTTTATCGTAACTTATAATGATAAAGAAGAAATAGCAGGGTTGTATATTAAGTAGTAGGTGAATGACAGATAAAGTGATCGTACTTACTTTATCTGTTTTTTATTTTTACTAATTTTTAGTTGTTCGTACTAATATTAACTCATATGTATAAAGGAGGGGGGGTACGTTGAATACCGAAATAGTTCCCAAAAAGAATTACAGTATAATAAGCTATATATCTTTACTCATCGGCATTATGTGTTTTTTATTCGTTTTTATAACTCCAACGAGAATAGCGAATGCCGGAAATATAGTTGGAGATTATATAACGATTGTTCTTACAGGTGCAGGTATTATACTTTCAACAATTGGAATTACGAAGAAAACGGAGAAAAAGGTAATTCCTATAATTTCTTTAATACTGTCCTCATCATTTATTATATTTTGGATAGTCGCAATTATTTTAGTATTGACTGGTCAAGTTAGCTTTGCACCGTAATGAGCAATAAAAAGAGTCCTTCATTATATAGAAGGACTCTTTTTATTCGGTATCTTCAGGTTGATATTCTAAAATATCTCCAGGTTGGCATTCTAATGCTTTACAAATAGCATCTAAAGTTGAAATTCTAATTGCTTTTGCTTTTCCATTTTTTAATATAGAAAGGTTAGCCATTGTAATTCCAACCTTCTCTGAAAGTTCAGTTACGCTCATTTTTCTTTTCGCCAGCATTACATCAATATTTATTATAATTGCCATGTTATTCACCTCAGACCGTTAAATCATTTTCTGATTTTATATCTATAGCATCTTTTAGAAGTCTTTGGAGAACAGCAGCAAAGACTGCGATAACCATTGAAGCAAAGATTAGGAGCATTCCAAGTATAATAATACTCGGTGCGTCAGCTCTCTCCGCCACGAGATAGAAGAGTGGCATGCCTACCACATATAAAATACTGATTGTTACTGCGCAGTATTTTATCTTCTTTAAAGCTCTAACAGATAATTTCGAGAAAGCGTTATTTTTGTCAATGAAGCTTACAAGTTTAAAAGCTTGATACAGGGCTAAATAAAAAGGTATCACCGTTGCATACAGATTGATTAAAACAAGATATTTTATAGATGCAATATCGGGATACAATTCCGCTGCATAATTCCCTATTTTAGGAACTAAAAATATACATAAAGCAAGAATGGGGATTCCGATAAGAAAAATAGCGGTCTTTAAAAAAAGTGTTGATCCTTGTTTCATATAAAGCACCTCATTTAAATATTATCTATTTAATCTAACATGATATTTATCGTTTAACAATAAATCTTTATTTATTTTAATCGTGTCTATATTGTTAAGCAAATTTGAATTTAAATGAAGATAATCATTCCCTCTTTCTGTAAATGATGTTATGTTAAAAGTAATAATCAATCCTTTCTTATAATAAGAGTGTTTAGAAAATCTATATTTTGCGTAATTTGAAGAGGTGTTAATGAAATGAAATCGTACACACAATTTGAACGAAGAAAATACATACTAGATGAGTTAGAAAAGTATAACCGAGTTATGGTAAATGATTTAGCGAAAGTATTAAATGTTACAACGGAAACGATACGAAGAGATTTAGATATGATGCATAAGGAAGGGACGCTTACTAAAATACATGGTGGTGCACTTAAGAAAAAAGATCAAACACTAGAATTTCATTTTAATAAACGTCGATCTGAGAATATTGAAGAAAAACGAAAAATTGCAATGGAAGCAAGTAAACTCGTAGAAGATAATGATATTATCGCAATTGAAATTGGGACAACTACAATGCAAATTTTAGATTACATACACGATAAAAAGAATTTGACGATTTTAACAAACTCCATACCAGCTGTAAATAAAATTATTGAGCTTAAAGAACAATATGATTCCTTTGATTGTAGGTTAATAGTTATTGGTGGAATATTGAATTCAAATTCATTAGCACTGTCTGGAGAAATGACGTTAAACTATCTTGATCATTTCACTGTTAATAAATTATTTGCTTCGTGTGATGGAATTTCATTAGAAAAAGAACTGACATGTTCGTATATTGAAGATGCACAAATATATAAGCAGTTAAAGAACAATGCAAAGCAAGTTGTCATGATGGCTGACGAGTCAAAGTTTAATTTAACAAAGTTTTATAAAAGCGGGAATTTTAGTGATATAGATGCATTATATACAAATGCTAAGCTTGATGAAGCGTGGCAAAATGTGTTAACAAGTAATGGGGTTGAAGTAATAACAGTATAGCAAAACAAAAATAAGACTATTTCTTAGTAAGTTGAGAAATAGTCTTATTTGTTTATATGTTGTTTTATTTTGTTTATATGTTGTTTTTACAATTAGTTAACAAATTAACAACATTGTGTTAATAATGTACTCGTACAATATGAATTAGGAGGTGGCAAGAATGCAAATAAAACTATCAAAAGCTGTGTTCTTTTTAATACCAGTTGGAATACCTCTAATATTGTTTTGGATTATTCCGAATTTCATTAGTTTAGGTATTAGTTTTACTGATTGGGATTTTATGACGAATGATTTTAACTTTGTTGGATTAGAAAACTATTTCAATTTGTTTACACAAGATTCTTTTATGCAAGCATTGTTAAATACGTTTTATTTCGGAATTGGAACAGTCATTCCGACAATTGCATTAGGTTTAGGATTCGCATTATTCTTCCGAAAAAAATTTAAAGGTTCCGCATTGTACCAATTAATGATTTTTTCACCTTGGGTAACGCCAACGATAGCTGTATCCATTGTGTGGTCACTCTTATATGAACCTCAATTTGGAGTTATTAATAAAGTTCTAAACTTTTTCGGGATACCAGGTTTGGACTGGCTTCAAAGTAGTAAAACAGCGATGTTAGCAGTCATTATTGTGACAGTTTGGAAATTAGTTGGATGGACAATGATTTTTTATATCGGTGCATTAGAAAAAGTTCCGGATAGTTTATATGAAGCAGCTAGTATTGATGGAGCGAATTCGTGGCAGAAATTTCGATATGTAACACTACCAATGGTTTCATCAACAACTTTCTTCTTAGTTGTTGTCAATACAATTTCTGCGGTGCAAGCTTACGACCAAATTAAAATTTTAACGCAAGGTGGACCTAGTGGTTCGACGCGTACGTTACTATATTTATTCTTCCAACAAGGGTTTGAACAGTTTGATATGGGATCTGCAACAGCAATCGCATTTATCATCCTAATCATTACAATTCTACTATCTGTTATAAACAAAATAATAGGTGATAAGTGGGTGAATTATTAAGATGAATAATATGAAAAAAGGTCCATTAATCGTAAAGCATCTCTTTCTAGCGTTATCAAGTATCCTATTTATTTTTCCGTTCATATGGATGGTACTTGGTTCGTTTAAAACATCCAGTGAAGTATTACAAGGAGGCTTTTGGCCTAAGGAATTTCATTGGGAAAATTATCGTCAAGTATTAGATATACTTCCATTTAACACGTATTTATTTAATAGTTTCTATACTTCTTTCCTTATTACTATATATGTACTTGTTTCGTCAGCGCTTTTTGCTTATATGTTGGCATTTTACAAGTTTAAAGGTAAAAATATTACGTTTAGTGTTGTGATGGCAACCTATATGATCCCTGGAGCTGTATCGTATGTTCCTGTATATGTAATGTTAGGGAAGTTTGGTCTACTTAATTCACATTTTGGATACATGATTTCTATGGCTGTTAGCGTATTCGGTATTTTCTATTTAAAACAATCATTCCATAAAGTTGGTTTTGAAATAGTAGAAGCAGCCAAAATTGATGGTGCAAGTGATTGGCTTATTCTTTGGAAGATTATTTTTCCAATGACACGATCATCATTTGTAACACTAGGGCTGGTCACATTTATTGGTAATTATAATAATTACATTTGGCCAGCTCTTATTTTGAAAGATAATACACAAAAGTTAATTACGAATGGAATTGCTGATTATTTCATTAATAGTTCTTTAGGACGAGATTGGTCACACATTATGGTTGCAAGTACAATCGCAACGGTGCCGCTCTTACTCGTATTTTTAATTCTACAAAAATGGTTCTTATCTGGTGTTACAGATTCAGGAATAAAGGGGTAATTAAATAGTAAAGGAGATATGTGGGATGAAAAAAATATTCATGCTTCTAACAGTTTTAACATTGTTTGTTAGTGCACTTGCGGGTTGTTCAGGCGGAAAAGGAAGTACTGTTAAAGCGAGTAAAGAAGGCGAGAAGGTTGTTGTTCCATTTATTAATGGAGTAGGTGGTTCTCTTGCAGATCGTGTAGACAAAATCGTGGAAGAATACAATAAAAGTCAGGACAAATATGTAGTGAAAACGACGAAAGCGGGCAACTACGATGAGTCTTATCAAAAGCTACAAAGTGGATTTGCAGCGAATAACCAAGAAGCAATCGCATTACTAGGTTCAGACGTCATTCAGGAGTATGTTAAAAAACAGTTAATTGTGCCTATAGATGAATATGTTAAAAATGATAATAATTTCAAAAAAGAAGATTACGGAAAAGGTTTTATGGAGCAAGCAACGATTGACGGGAAATTATATGGGATTCCGTTTTACGGTACAACACAAATCTTTTATTACAATAAAAAAGCGTTAGCGGAGAATGGCTTTACAAAAGATGATTTAAAGACTTGGGAAGGTGTAGAAAAGGTAGCAAAAACAGTCGCGAAACGTGGTGAAAATGGAAATGTTACGTATGCTGGCTGGATGCCAATGTGGGGGACGTCAAACTTAATTGATGCGGTCCGCAGCGCTGGCGGCAATGTATTAAGTGAAGATGGTAAAAAAGTATTAATTAACGATGATACTTGGGTTACGGTATGGGAGAATTTCCGTACATGGCTTCATGAAGATAAAATTATGAAAATACATTCAGGCGGTACTGGATGGGAATATTGGGATAAAACAGTAATTGATTTAGTAGAAGGTAGAACGCTAGGGTTTACAGGATCATCTGGTGACCAAGGATTTGTTTTTAAATCATTAGGTAAAGGAATGACTGAAGAAGAACGCCTAAACACATTTGAAGCATTACCACAACCAGCTTGGGGTAATAATAAACCGGCACCAAAATTAGAAACATATTTATTCACATTAACGAGAAATATTGACCCAGAAGTAGCAAAAGGTGCATATGACTTTATGAAATTTGCGACAAGTACTGAGAAAACGGCTGAATGGTCAATGGCAACTGGCTATATCCCTGTTCGTAACAATGTAACAGAGTATGGTCCATATGCTGAATTTGTTAAAAAACAACCACAAGCATTAGTTCCGTTAGAACAAGCTAACAATTACGGAGTGGGACCATTTGTAGATCCAACGGGCGGGAAAATTAATGATGCCTTAAATGTAGCTAAAGATAAAGTAGAGATTGAAGGAGTTCCAGCAAAAAAAGCATTAGATGAAGCAGCTAAAGTTGCGCAAGAAGAGTTAGATAAAGTTCTGAAAAAGAAGAAATAAACCTGTTTTGTATGACTAACGTGAGGTGTTTTTGAACGAAAGAAGTGCCTCTAACATTCTTTTATAAAAATATAAAAAAGGTGTGAGAACTATGACTGAAATGAAAAGCACGATAACACTTTCTCCATTCGTAAAAAATAAACATAGTTTCCAAATGAATGAAACGGATATTACAAACTTTACATTAACAATTGGTCAAGGGGATAGCCGGAAAATTCCTCTTTTACTAATCTTGAGAGATCCTAACGGTTATGTACGTATACAATATCAAACTCCAATTGTAAATGAAAAACTAGTCGTTTCGAAAGATTCAAAGTTTTGTTCCGCTGGTTGTATTGGAGGAGAAATACAGTCAGGTAATTGGGAATTAGAAGTCGTGTATATACCACATTGTGCAAAGAAAGTAGTAAAGTTTACCGGAGAAAAAGTTGACTATACAGTAAATATAGTAGTGAACGATCATTTGGAACGAGAGTTTAATAGAGAGCATTTTTGCAAGGGAAATGTTTTTATCGATGAAGATCGTTTTAATAAGGTAGTAAATGAAGAACATCGCTGGTACAAAGGGGATTTTCATGAACATACGGATTTAACAGATGGTGAGATAGATGATGAACTTGGAATGAAAGTATGTGAAAAACAAGAATTAGATTTTTTATATGCGACGGAGCACAATATTGTTATGCCATCTTATGAAAAAGGAAACACATTAATTATACCGTCTATGGAACTTACAACTCCTTACGGTCATTACAACATATTCGGTATGAAGGAATACGTGGATTTTACAGAGTATGTAGACGAATCGTATAGCGCTGAAAAAATGAATGCACTATTTTCATTCATGAAAGAAAAAGGCTACTTAATGAGTGTGAACCATCCATTTATGAAGCCTTGGGCGAACCAAGTGAATATTAATTTAGAAAATGTTCATACGATGGAAATTATGTGTGATCCAACGTATAAAAAGAGTAAGTCGTCTACTTTAGAAGCTTTGCGTTGTTTCGATCAAATGTGGTCAAATGGTCTTAAAATCTGGGGGATAGGAGGAAGTGATTCTCATTTACATCCGTCTAAAACATTCCCAGGATCAAAAGACCCATCGATTTACGGTGATCCTGGAACATATGTATTATGTAACGGTTTATCTATTCAAAACTTAAAAGAGGCGATTAAAAACGGAAAAATTTATTTCTCTCGATTTAGAAAACTAGCGATAGATATTCAAAACGAAGGTGAAACGATTTATGTTGGTGATGAGGCTAAAGGAAATATTATGTACAACATTCGTACAGATAAACCGTGTGAATGGAGACTACTTATAAATGGACAAATGATTGAAAAAGAATATGGTAGCGACGTAACCTTTGAATTCTCATTAAATGAAGGGGCGTATGCTAGAGTTGAGGGATGGGAAGAAGACGAATTAGTAGCGTTTATTAATCCTGTTCATAATAAAGTTCAGTATAAAAATGTGAAAACATGGAATGAAGTTTTAGGGGGAATAAAAGGTGAATAAAGCAATTATTTTTGATAAAGATGGGACATTAATACAATTAGATTCAGTTTGGTACAAAATTGTGCATCGTGTGTTAGATGATATATTTCAAACGTATCCAAATGAAAAAAGTAAACGAGATGACTACTTAACGATTATTGGTATGAATGATAACGATTTTGAGAGTACGAGTTTACTAGCTTGTCGCACAAATTACTTTATTGCGGCTGCATGGTATTCGTTGTTAGAAAATCAACATGTGAATGAAGAGAAGTTTATTCATGATGTATGTCTTTTATTCAAAAAATACTCTACTGCAGATGACTTAGTATTTACAGAAGTGGAAGGTGCAAAGGAAACGTTACGATATTTAAAAGACAATGAATATATTATTGGGGTTGTAACGGCAGACGATGTTGATGCAGCTATACATTCTTTGAAAATGACAGAGTTATATGATTATGTAGATTTTTTAGGTGCAGATGATGGTGTGAATAGAACAAAACCTGAAAGTGACTTTTATCATATGTTTAAAGAACAATTTTCACTAACTGAAGAAGACGTACTTATGGTAGGTGACACATTAACAGACGTAACATTTGCGAGAAATAGTAATATTAAAGTAGTGGGCGTCTTATCGGGTGCGAGCCGGAAGGAAGATTTAGAAGGGAAAGCGGATTATATTTTAAACAGTATGAAGGATATTTCGAAAATTTTATAATACATGTCATGAGTATTTTTAACAACATCTATAAAAATAGATCAAATTCTAGGAGGATATTATGGCTCAACTATCATTCAAAAACATTTACAAAAAATATGATCATGATGTGACAATCGTAAAAGATTTTAACCTAGAAGTAAATGATGGAGAATTTATCGTTTTGGTTGGCCCTTCAGGTTGTGGGAAATCTACAACATTACGCATGATTGCAGGACTTGAGGAGATTTCAGAGGGTGACTTTTATATTGATGGAAAGCGTGTAAATGATATTACACCGAAAGATAGAGATATTGCAATGGTATTTCAAAACTATGCGCTTTATCCGCATATGAGTGTTTATGAAAACATGGCATTTGGATTAAAACTACGAAAATATAGTAAAGAAGAAATTGACCAACGTGTGCAACATGCAGCAAAAATTCTTGGGCTGGAGGAATATTTAAATCGGAAGCCAAAAGCACTTTCAGGTGGACAGCGTCAGCGTGTTGCCTTAGGCCGAGCGATTGTTCGAAATGCAAAAGTATTCTTAATGGACGAGCCTTTATCAAACTTAGATGCGAAGCTACGTGTTCAAATGCGTGCTGAAATTACAAAGTTACACCAAAAGTTGCAAACAACTACTGTGTATGTTACACATGATCAAATAGAAGCTATGACGATGGCAACTCGCCTTGTTGTACTAAAGGATGGCATTGTACAACAAGTCGGTACACCAAAAGAAGTGTACGAAAATCCAGAGAATGTATTTGTCGGAGGATTTATTGGCTCTCCTGGAATGAATTTTTTCAAAGGAGTATTAACAGAAAATGCAGTTATGATTGATAAGTGGAAAATTGAAGTGCCAGAAGAGAAGATGAAGAGTTTGCGAAACAAGGGCTATACGAATAAAGAAATCATAATAGGGATACGCCCAGAAGATTTTTATTATGGAAAAGCAATCGTATCTTTACCATATAACGCAAAAGTAACGGTATCCATTGATGTAGCAGAATTAATGGGGGCAGAAACATATCTTTATTCTAATATGAATGGCCAATCCTTTGTTGCACGTGTGGACACTTCTATAGATGTACAAAGTCAATCAAATATAGAACTCGGTTTAAACATGGACAAAGTTCATTATTTCGATTCAGAAACTGAGAAGCGGATTGTTTTATAGAGTAGTTAATAAAAACTCCCTGTATAATATAACAGTAAAAAGCCGATTATCCTTCAGAAAAAGGAAATAGGCTTTTTTTGTATGAAAAATGTTTTAGCTTGATGTGTAATTATACTACTAGATCGTTACTATTAAAAAGAATTTAATAAATGTACTCAATATATTACATTAAAAGAATTTGTAATTGTATGTTCATCTTTCGTTCATAATTATTAGTTATTGTAAAAATAGTGCAAGGAGAAATTCATTGTTTATACAATGAATTTTTTTGGTTCCATTATACCTTCTATATAGCTACAATTCCCTGTGATACTTTTCATCATAATCGTTAGAGAGTAAAAATTATTCTAATTTACTACTCACAATAGGAAAGATGCTGTCCATATGTAGTAAGAATAAATCAGAAGTATTTACTGAATAAAAAATTCACCAAAGAGGAGTTGAAATAAAATGAAATCATTGTATGGGAGATTTGTCATTATATCAGCCGTTATTATGGTGGTTAGTAGTATAGTGGCATTTCTACTTACAAATATATTTTACCATGTGTATTTAAAACCATATAACAGTGAAAAAATTCTAAATTACGCCCTATATATAGAACATTTATATGAGGAAGACAGTGAACTAAATAAAGAGACATATCTACAATCTATTTCCAATCTTGGTTTTGCAATCTATATGGTAGATGAAAAGAAACAAGGAAAACGATATGGAGAGGGCTTTAAAAAAATTAATATTAGTGACGAGGCCATTGATAATGTACTAAATGGTAATGTATATAACGGGATTGAGAACTATCCTAATCGATTGTTTTCCACTGGCTTTTTTGATAATACAGTAGCAAACAGTATTGGAATCCCTATTCATACCAATGGACAGCAATTTGCTCTATTTATTCGCCCGGATATTCAACAGCAATTTGGAGAGTTGCGAATTTTTTACGCGGTATTGTTAGGGCTAATTGTATTAATTAGCTTAACCTGTATAGCGATAGCTACTCGTTTCGTTGTTCGTCCGATTCAAAAATTTACACAAGCGACACAAGAAATCGCGAGTGGTAAGTATGATTTAGTATTACCAGAATACCGAAAAGATGAAATTGGGGTGCTTGCAAAGAACTTTCGTAAGATGGCAAAAAGGCTGCAAAACTCAGAACAAATGCGCCAAGAATTCGTTTCGAATGTATCACATGAATTTCAATCACCTTTGTCATCTATTCAAGGATTTTCTAAAACAGTAAAAACAGAGGATTTAACTGAATTAGAAAAACATCGTTACTTGAGTATCATTGAATCAGAAAGTAAACGTATGTCTAAAATGTGTAAACAACTATTAACACTAGCATCACTTGATCAAGAAGAACTAACTTTACGTAAAGAATTTTTCAATCTAGGAAAACAAATAAGAAGTATTATATTTATGTTTGAGTGGGAATGGCAAGAAAAAGATCTTGCAATTGAAACGGATATTCCTCATATCGAAATTTATGGGGATAAAAATCTACTTCATCAAGTGTGGACGAATGTATTTACTAACAGTATCAAATTTACAGAAAGCGGGGAAAGTATTTCGTTTGAAGCTGAAGAAAATGAATTAGAGTGGCGTATTGCTATTACTGATAGAGGATGTGGCATTCCTGAGGAAGAGATAAAAAGAATCTTTGATCGATTTTATAAAGTAGATTCAGCTAGAAATAGAAATATTAAAGGTAGCGGGTTAGGGTTATCCATTGTAAAAGAAATCATTGAACTTCATGAGGGTGCAATAACAGTGGAGAGCGAGATAGGGATTGGTACAACCTTCACTATTTATCTTCCAAAAAATAGAGAAGGAATGGAGTTAGCTGATTAATAACTAAAATATTTCTTTAGAACAAGTCTCTTTTCGTATATATAATTAAGGCTTTGTACTTATAAAAGTTGAAGTTTCGATTTAAAATTGTCTTTTGTAATATTCCATTCATAATCTGTTCATATTCCTTATTTATGATAAGTGTATAGTCAAAGCACAAAATAAGGAGGAAATAAGGAATGTTTTTAGCTCTTAAAGAATTAAAACAGTCGAAATTAAGGTACGGATTAATTGGTACAATCATGATTTTATTATCATTTCTTGTACTTATCATATCGGGGTTAGCGAATGGATTATCCAATGCGAATGCTTCTTCCATTCTTGAAATGAAAGCAGAGAAATTTGTAGTATCTGAAGATGCCGAAGGGAAATTACTACGGTCTCAAATCAAGAAAGAAGATGTAGATAATGTATTAGCACAAGTTAGTGAAAAAGAAGCGGTTCCAATGCATATTGCAATGTCTACATTTGAGAAAGAGGGAAGTTCGAAGAAGGTTGACATTGCCATCTTTACAAATAAACAAGATTCATTTATTACTCCAAAGGTTATTGAAGGAAAATCAAGTGACTTAGCAGACAATGAAATTATTATTGATCAATCAGCGAAAAATAAAGGGCTAGCATTAAATGATAAAATTGTAGATCCTATATCCAAAAAGGCATTTAAAGTAGTTGGATTTACAGAAAATGAAATGTTTAGTCATGCCCCAGTTGCCTATATGAATGAGAAAGTATGGGAAAGCATTGCACTTCCACATCAAAAAGAGTACAACGTTATTGCTTTAAATACTGATAAAGAAATTAATAATGCAAAAGTGGTTGATAAAAAAGAAGTATTACAAAGTATTCCTGGATATAAAGAAGAGCAAGGAACTTTAACAATGATTATTGCATTTTTACTTGTGATTACAGCGTTGTTAATTGGTGTATTCTTCTATGTTATTACTTTACAAAAAACGCAACAATTAGGTGTATTAAAAGCGATCGGGACGAAAAACTCTTATTTAGCTAGTAGCTTAGTAGTACAAGCTGTATTCTTAACTGTTGTTGCATTAATAGTAGGTATTGGTTTAACACTCGCGGTACAAACTGTGTTCCCTGAAAGTATGCCGTTCTTACTAACAACGACAATGATGGTGCAGTATTCTATTATCTTTATCGTAATTAGCGTATTAGGGACATTGATTTCTCTATATCAAGTGTTGAAAGTAGATGCATTAGAAGCTATCGGAGGTGGGATGTAATGGTGACAGATTTAAAGTGGGAGACACCAGCATCATTATTAAAACTAGATAAAGTCAGTAAAGTGTATGGGGAAGGCGATACGGAAGTGACAGCTTTACATCCCATCACACTAGATGTAAAGGAAGGAGAATTCATTGGTATTGTTGGGCCATCTGGATCAGGTAAAAGTACATTACTTTCCATTGCGGGAGCACTTTTATCTCCTTCTAAAGGTAATATTTATGTATCTGGTCAAGATATAACTAGTTTATCGGAAAAAGAAATGACGGATGTTCGTTTGAAACGAATCGGATTTATATTTCAGTTTGCAAACCTTGTGCCATTCTTAACAGTTAAAGAACAGCTTCTATATATCGCAAAATTAAAAGGCGAAAATAAAGCTGAAGCCGACACATTTGCCACTGAATTACTAGAGACATTTGGATTAACACATCGAATTAACCATTATCCTAGACAACTTTCTGGTGGTGAAAAACAACGTGTAGCCATTGCTCGTGCTTTTATGAATGATCCAGATTTAATTTTAGCCGATGAGCCTACTGCTAGTTTAGACTCAAAACGTGCTAGAGAAGTTGTTGAAATGATGAAGCATGAAGTAAAGAAAAATAAAAAAGCAGCAATTATGATTACACACGATGAAAAAATGCTTGATGTATGTGACCGTATATTGACGCTAAGAGATGGGAAATTACTACGAAAAAATGAGATTTGAAAATAAGTAAGTATAAAGACGCTCTTACAGAATTACATGTAAGGGCGTTTTTTTATCAAAATAGAAATTTCTCTTTAAAAACAATAATATCTAGGTTTATAATGATAATATTCTCATTTTTGTACTTTTCAGAAAAAGGAGACAGAACCTATGCGGAATTTAGTAAATGGTCTATTTGTTAGAGCAACTATACAAGAAGATTTACAACAAATTTTAAAACTATGTACGACTTATGATCAAGCTATTTACGATGAAATTGATACAACCGCAGAGGATATTGCTAACTCATGGAAAGGTATTGATGTTAGTAAAAGCTCTTATGTTGTTATAAATGAAGAAGAAAAAATAATCGGATATGGAATTCTTACAGGGAATGAAAGACAGTTTCCATCCGCCGTAATAATAAATCCTAATTATATCAATCAAGGCATTGAACATTTAATATGGTCAAAGCTTGAGGGACGTGCTACGGAGCTTGTGGGCTATTCATCTTGCTTGAATGGTACGATTATAACACAAGCAAATAATTACTATGAGGAAAAGGTATTAGAAGAAGCTGCTTTTATTCCTACCCGTATTTGGTGGGGGATGGGGATTGAATTGAAAGCAAATGTACCATTACCACTATGGCCAAAAGGTATTACTATACGACATTACATACCAGGTGTGGATGATGAGAGATTGCATCAAACTTTTAATGAAGCCTTTGCTGACCACTGGAATTCGCAACCTTCTACGCTAGAAGAGTTTTTGCAACGTACCGAAAGAGATGGTTTTCATCCTACATTATGGTTACTAGCAATGCTTGAGGAAGAAGTAGTTGGCTTTATCTTTAGTAAAAAGGGTACTGACAATAAAGCTGAAATTACTCACTTAGGTGTAAAGTGTTCTAAGCGTAAACAAGGATTAGGATTAGCATTATTACATCATGCATTTGGTCAATTGTACCAAGATGGGATTTCAAAAGTTCATCTAAATGTAGATTCTGAGAATATTACAGGCGCACCTCGCGTATACGAAACTGCTGGCATGAAAGTACAGAGTAAATTTGTTCGCTTTGATAAGGAAGTTTTTGTTAGAAAATAAAGAAGGAGTCCAGTGGTGAATTGCTGGACTTCTTTGCTTTCGTACTACTAGGAATTAAAATTGCAAACAAAGATGGGATAACGCTAGCATTTCGGAAAGAACCACGCTAAGAGCATGCAAGATTTTATACAATTATTCGGCTAATCCAGTAATAAATGAGAACTCTAAAACCGCGCCAGGATAGGAATGTATAAAAAAGTGCATAGATCCATAGAACAAAAAAGAAGGTTCTCTTGTGAGAGTAGGGTTCCTAGCAAAAAGAACGAGGGAGAGATCTGGTTTGAAATATCAGTTTGAATGGGGATTTGTTTTTGGTTTACTCGTTATGTTTATAGCCATGAGTATGAATCAAAAACATACAGATTGGAAATTTGCATTTGACTTTGTAGCAGGTCTTATTTTTTTCGTGATAGCTAAGCGAATGCTATACATGATAGTACAACGATACAAACAATTTCGTCAGTAGTATTTAATAACAAATCACGCCTCTCTCTAAACGAAGGGGTGCTTTTACCTCTGAATTTAATAAATTTATAGATGATAAGATGGATTAATTAGGAGGTGATTACATATGACCGTTATATGTTTAGTAAGACATGGTGAAACAGATTGGAATTCTGAAGGGAGATTGCAAGGAAGAAAAGATATACCATATCTCATAAGACTAAATTTTGTGAATGAAAAGTCCGTTCAGGCTGTTTCTGAAGGGACTTTTTTTAGGTTCATTGACTGCTGAAAAGTGGTGTTATGTAAAATAAGAATGAATATTATATTCATCTTTTAAACTCTGGTAGCAATTTATATGATCAAGAATAATTGGGCCAACAGATTTCGTTAGTTTACTATTATCTTTTTTGTAATCGAATAGATTCATTACTGTTTCAGACCGATGTATTCATTCATAATCTAACAGTAAAAGGGGATGATTGAAGATATGACGATTAATGATGAATCAATTTGTCAACAGTTTGCGAGAATTATCGGCGGCCAAAAAGGATTCGCCGGTGGGAAATGCGTGGCAACAATAAATCGGGATGAAATACAAGCAACAATCTTGGGAAAACGTTTTAGAGTAACAACTTCTTTCTCATTCGAATCAAGAGATAGTAAAACTGGACGGGCATTATGTCTAGGCCGGGTAGCACTCTTGCAAAAGGAAGTCAATGAATTTGTTGCTACAATTATTAAACAAGGAATATTAGTTTCGTCTATACACAATGAATGGCTATGTGATGATCCAAATTTGATTTACGTTAATATCGAAGACGTTGATGATCCACTAATTTTCGCAAGAAAAGTCAGAAAAGCGTTAAGAAACTAACGAAATTTTGTAGTTAAATGAGCAATATAAAAGTAATCGATTATGTTAATTAGAATATTTCAGATTGTTGAGGAGTATATTTGAAAAATAAATTTAAGTTGATGATTTTATAAAATAAAAGAAGGCGTTCCATATTTGGAATGCCTTTTCTTGATGTTTTGTTGCTAATGTGGGTGGTTAAATTATTTTAATTGATTACATGCTGCTCATCTTGTAACAACAAGAACTGGGTGAGGTATCTTTAGAGGTGTTGGATTGTCTGTAGGTATCATATGTCCCAAATGCATTTGATATGCCTACTTTTATAACATATAAAAACGATAATAAAATACTGCGTGAAAAGACAGCGTTCTGTATGAAAATATACCTTAAGTTGATGAATGTGTAGGGGTACCCCTTAAAATACGAATGAGAATCCTATATTTATTTGGAAGGAAAATGCTCCATTCATACTCTGTTCATAATCCTTAGGTAATATAAAACTTGTAATAGGAAGAGAAATTTTGTAAAGGGGTGATTGATGTGCTAGCATCAGCTATTACATTTATTACGGCAGCACTTATTTTTTATTCAATTGGGGTCTGGAGTGAAAAAATTCAAAAGACGCTAAAACCTTGGCATGTGTTTATATTTTGGGTTGGATTAGCATGCGATACGATTGGTACTACATTAATGGAGAAAATGGCTTCAGAAGGTTCTCTATTCAGCTTTCATGGGATAACGGGTTTATCAGCAATTTTACTTATGTTATTTCATGCTGTGTGGGCCACTGTAGTTTTGAAGAAGAAGGATATAAAAATGATTGCAAAGTTTCACACATTAAGTGTAATTGTGTGGTTCATTTGGTTAATTCCATATATTTCAGGGCTTATATATGGAATGACAAACAACTCATAAATTGAATTTTCTGGACGAAAATAAAGTTATTCATACATTAGGAGATATAAGAGGAAGTTAGAAAAATAATTACACCATTTGGTTTCCTTTAGCTCACAATTCGTGTATTGAGAGCTAAAGGAAACAGAAAAAACGTATATTACATTATTAGTAAAATCCCCTCAACATGAGTCGAGGGGATTTTTATTAATAATGTAAAGCAACTAAATAAATCTATTGGTCGAACGAGGGAAGACTGCTCTTGGTAGTATGATAAACATTAAAAACATCCATTTTTAAATTGTTTAGGTGAAACACCAGTATGTTTTTTAAAGACCTTTGTAAAATGGCTCTGATCATGGAAATTTAATAGTGTAGAAATTTCGGATATAGAATGTCTCGTATAGGTCATTAAACTTTTTGACTCATCAATCTTAGCACGCTGTATATATTCGCCTAGTGAAATTCCAATTTCTTTTTTGAAAAGGGAAGATAGATAACTAGGGTTCAATGCGACTATTTCTGCTAGATGGGATAGGGTGATTTCTTCGTAAAGATGAGTAAATATATAATTTTGACATACATTTATAGGTTTTGAATGTTTTTGCATCGTCCCATTTTTAACTCGTTCTGAGAATTCAAGTAAAGCATTCTCCAAAAATGGGGAAATGGCTTCAGTTTTTTTTATTTCTTCAAGTTTTTGAATAAATAAATCACTGAGAGTATATGCGATTTCAGGAAATAGTCCACCATCTATAGCAGCTCTCGTCGCAAGTGTAATTGCGGCGATGGCAGAATTCTTCTGGCTTCGTAAGTGACTTGTTTTTGACAACACCCCAAGATCTCCTGATTCAGGTAGTCTCCTTAGATTTTTAATTAAATCATCCTTTTTCCCCTGTTTAATACACTCAAATATTTTCCTTTCAGCCAGTGGATCGATATGAGTTAATGTACTTTGACGTTGCTCTGATATATGTATATCGGGCTGTTCAATTTCAAATTCCGCCTTTTTTACCAGTATATTTTTTTGCAGAATATCAGCAATGTCTAATTTTTGTTGATACAGCATGTAATAAAGAATCATGCTTACATTTAAAAATTTCAAATTGCTTAAAACGGGGAGAGATTGATAATATTGAACCATTTCCTCCTTGTTTATTTTTAGATGAAGATCATTTATGAGACCTTTAATTGAGGCTTCTGATAGTCTGGAATAAAGGACTGGTCCAACGATGATGTTCCCACTAAGTTGATCGTTCAAACGTAAGTTAATTGAGAAGAAATTTTCAAGAAAAGAAGTCTCTTCTAGTACCGGAAAAGTATAGGGCGGATGTTCCCTAAATAGTTGATTAAGTAACTCCTCTGTTGAAGGATACAAAGGGTTATGCTGAAAATTTGGAGAGATTTCAAATGCCAAATTTCCTTTGTAATCAATAAAAAAGATAGGTGTTTTATGTATGTCAAAGACTAGCTTACAAATATAATATAAATCTTCTAGTTTGGAGCAATTCATTGTTTTAGCCTCTATTCTTTAAAAATCAGCCAATATGTGTACAAGTTAAAAGCAACATAAAATCCTATCTTAAGCAAGGATTTTAAAATAAGGGCGAAAGCGAGTGCAGGTCATTTTTCCTCTGTATAGTAACCATATATATAATCAACTAAAATTTTTACAAGTATTCTAAAGAATATACCATAATATCTAAAAAATAATAACTATAATAGCAATAAGAAAGCGTTTACTTAATTATTTTTTAGGAGGTCTATCTATCATGAAAAGGGATATTAAGAAAATCATTTCACAAATGACATTAGAAGAGAAGGCAAGTCTATGTTCTGGATTAGACTTTTGGAATACAAAAGGGATTGAGCGATTAGGGATTCCTTCAATTATGGTAACTGACGGACCGCATGGCCTTAGAAAACAAGCAGAGGGAGCAGATCACTTAGGAATTTATAACAGTATTCCATCGACTTGTTTCCCATCAGCAGTAGGATTAGCAAGTACATGGAATAAAGAATTAATAAAACAAGTAGGAGTTGCATTAGGAGAAGAATGTCAGGCTGAAAATGTAGGGGTTCTCCTTGGACCAGGTGCAAACATAAAACGTTCGCCACTATGCGGAAGAAACTTTGAGTATTTTTCAGAGGACCCGTATTTATCATCACAAATAGCTGCAACCCATGTTAAAGGCGTACAAAGTCAAGGGATTGGAACGTCATTAAAACATTTCGCTGCTAATAATCAGGAGCACCGCAGAATGTCTGTAGATGCAATTGTTGATGAAAGAACATTGCGTGAAATCTATCTTGCTAGCTTTGAAGATGTTATTAAGGAAGCACAACCTTGGACAGTAATGAGTGCTTATAACAAGATAAATGGTGAATACGCTTCGGAAAATAATTATTTGCTAAATGATATTTTAAAAGATGAATGGGGTTTTGAAGGCTTTGTCGTTTCTGATTGGGGTGCAGTAAATGAGCGTGTTGAAGGTTTAGCTAACGGTTTGGAGTTAGAAATGCCTTCAAGCTTTGGAATTGGTGAGAAGAAGATTGTTGCTGCAGTTAACTGTGATGAGCTATCAGTAGAAAAGCTTGATCAAGCAGTAGAGCGTCTTCTTAACATTATTTTTAAAGCATATGATAACCAATTAGAAAACGCTGTGTATAGTAAGGACGAGCATCATCAGCTTGCAAGAGAAGTTGCAAGTGAAAGTATGGTTATGTTACAAAATGAAGATTCCATCCTTCCGCTAAAAAAAGAGGGGACGGTAGCGGTAATTGGAGGATTTGCAAAGCAACCACGTTATCAAGGCGGCGGAAGCTCTCATATTAATCCAACAAAGCTTGAAAGTATTCTTGAAGAAATTGAAACTGTATCAGGTGAAAAAACGAATATATTATTTGCCCAAGGTTATGATATTGCTAGCGATGATGTAGATGAAAACATGATTAATGAGGCAAAGAAAATAGCAGAGAGCGCAAATACAGCTGTTCTTTTCGTTGGACTACCAGATCGTTATGAGTCAGAAGGCTTTGATCGAAAGCATTTACAAATGCCAGAAAATCACGTGCAATTAATTGAGGCTATTGCTGAAGTGCAAAGTAATATCGTTGTAGTATTAAGTAACGGTGCGCCAATTGAAATGCCATGGATAGGTAAAGTAAAAGGAATACTTGAAGGCTATTTAGGTGGGCAAGCATTAGGTGGAGCGATTGCTGATATATTATTTGGTGATGCGAATCCAAGCGGGAAATTAGCGGAAACATTCCCGAAAGTTTTAAGCGATAATCCTTCTTACTTAAACTTCCCTGGTGAAGGCGATAAAGTAGAATACAAAGAAGGTGTGTTTGTCGGATACCGTTATTACGATACGAAAAATATTGAACCATTATTCCCATTTGGTTTTGGGTTAAGCTATACAAACTTTGAGTATAGTAATCTTTCAATAGATAAGAAAGAAATAAAGGATACGGATACTGTTTCTGTTCGTGTAAACGTGAAAAATACTGGTAGTACGGCAGGGAAAGAAATTGTTCAGCTTTATATAAAAGATGTTGAAAGCACTATGATTCGTCCTGAAAAAGAATTAAAAGGATTTGAAAAAGTAGCATTGCAGCCGGGAGAAGAAAAAACGGTTAGTTTTACTTTAAATAAAAGATCATTTGCTTATTATAATGTTGAATTGAAGGACTGGCATGTTGAAACAGGTGAATTCGAAATTTTAGTAGGAAAGTCTTCAAAAGAGATTGTTTTACATGATAGCCTATATGTTCAATCAACGACAATAATTCGAAAACCAGTACATCGAAATACTTTACTAGGGGACATATTCGCGGACCAAATTTTAGCACCAATTGCAAAGGAGCTTATGGAAAAGGCATTAAAAGACAGCCCATTTGGTAGCATGGCTGAAGGGGATAGTGATACCTCTGAAATGATGGAGGCTATGCTGAACTATATGCCGTTACGAGCGTTAGTGAACTTTAGCGCAGGTGCTTTTACAGAGGAAATGTTGAGTGAAATAATTGGGCTATTAAACAACGCGCAGATGAATCGATAAGTGGTGAATTAATTTTAATTACGTTCAAAAATTTATAATCAATATAAAAAACGCAGTTTGCAACTAAACTGCGTTTTTTAACGTTCAATGAATGATCAAAGCTCTAAATTTAAAAGGTTTTAAATTCTAAAAAAATAGAAGGTATAATTCGATAAATATAGAATTTAATACATAGCAAATAAGGAGGGGATGAAATGGAAGTCTTTCACGTAACGAGTAGAAAAAGGGAAACGTACAACGTTCAAATGAAGTATTCGATACTTTTCGAATGTGCACTTGGCATTGCGGCAATTACTCATAAGAGGTTAATCGACACGCTCGAAAAGACTCAAAGTGAATGGGAAGAAATAAGACAGTCTTTACCCCATGAAATGATAGAGCATTTACAATTTGTCGAGGAGCATAATACGTGGAAAGCGTTGCTACAGTTACTGTATGATGGGGATTTTACGGATTTATCTCAATTTATTCATAATATCAATTCGCTATCAGAAGTAGATTTTAAGTATGTATGCTTACCGTTTTTAGGAGAAATGCATCAAGAAAAAAGACGTTTAGCAGCAAGCGGAGAAGTTTCAGCGGTACAAGAATTAATGGAACTAACGCAGGAGCATCAATTTTTCTCTACGTATATTGAGTTTATATGTAATACAGATATGCAATTATTAAAAGGGCACTTAATCGCTGTCATGACAGGATGGTATGAGAGTATTATTAAAAAAGAAGAAGAGCAACTACTCTCTATACTAGAGCGAGATTATGAAACAAAAAATGAAATGAATAAAAAGATGAAACCGGAAGAGTTTGTAGAGTGGGCAACAGGTGGAGTTATATACATGCCAGAGCCAAGTGTGCATCACGTACTTCTTATCCCGCAAATCACATACAGACCGTGGAACATAGAAGCAGATATTAAAGATACGAAAGTGTTTCATTATCCGGTCGCAAATGAAAGTATACATCCGGAAGATCCATATGAGCCGAGCTATTTTTTAGTACATAAACATAAGGCGCTTGGGGATGAGGCAAGGCTCCGTATTGTAAAACTACTATTTGAACAAGAGCGTACGCTGCAAGATATAACGGAAAGATTAAAACTCGGAAAATCGACAGTACATCATCATTTGAAACTTTTACGTTCAGCGAAGTTAGTTGATATTCATGACGGCAAATATGTGTTGAGAAAGAAAACAGTGCAGTCTTTAGCGAAAGAATTGGAAATGTTTTTGAATCGGTAGTACACAACGAGAGAATGTACATAAAGGAGGAATAATTAATATAGAAAAGTTGGTGCACTATAGTGGAAAATGTATTGAAAAATCGTTCATTCTTTTTTATGTGGATTGGCAGTGCAATTTCAGAATTAGGTGGGGCTTTCGGGACGTTATGTAATTCGATTCTTGTTTATGATCTAACAGGGTCGAAAACAGCATTAAGTAGCATGTGGTTACTATATTTTATCCCGTCTCTCATACTGCAACTTATAAGTGGACCATTTATTGATAAATGGAGCCGAAAGTGGATTATGATTTTTTCGCAATGGACGCGGGCCTCTGTTTTCTTACTGCCTTTAGTAATGCTTTTTACTAATAATATAGAAGTATGGCACGTTTACGTTGTTCAAATTATAGTAGGGTTCATTACGCCGCTATATACACCTGCAAGTCAAGCGATTACACCGAGCATAGTAAGTAAAGAGCAGCTTCAAAATGCAAATGCGTATATAGATGGAATGACTCGTCTTATGATGTTTTTGGCGCCGGTATTAGGTGGCATCGTTATTAAATTCATTGGAATCAAATTAACAATATTGTTCGTTTGTGTTTGTCTATTCATTAGTGGAGGATTGTTACTTTTCATAAAAGAAAAAATGGTAAAGCAAGAACTTCGAAAAACGTGGCTAGAGCAATTTCTTCACGGCTTTACATACTTCTTCACAAAACCAGTTATCGTTTGGCTTGGGGTATTTCTAGCATTCGTTCAATTTGGAGTAGGAGTAACGATGGTTACGAATCTTCCTTATATAAAAGACGAACTGTCGGCAGGATATGCGGAGTACGGCTACTTCATGGCAGGTTTCCCGCTTGGCTATGTAGTTGGTTCTATGTTAGTTGGGAAAGTGAAGTATAGAAGTCGTCGACTACTTATGCTTGGAGGATTATTCGTAGGGGGTCTCACTTACATTTCACTAGGTTTAAACAATAGTATTCTAATAGCGATTGTAATTGAAGTAATTGCCGGTATATGTATTTCATTTTTTAATGTTCATAACACGACGATATGCCAACAAACGGTCCCGAATAATATGATAGGGAAAGTATTTTCAGTGCGGTTATTTTTAATTCGATCGGCTATGCCATTAGGTGTGTTTCTAGGGGGAATATTGAGTGAGATGTGGGGAATAAGAACACTATACTATATCATAGGTGCGCTTATATGTATCACTTCTTTAATAGGGATATTGCTTCCATATTTTAAATTTTTGGATGAGTCGATCGAAGAGAAGTCTGCATAATTCAAAAATTAAAAACATTATAATTGAAAATAATTATCATAATCAATTATAATAAAAGAATACTAGTATTCGTATTACAAAAAGGGAGTGGGATATATGTTTATCGAAACTAAGACATTTACAGTAAAAGAAGGTACTTCTAATATAGTTGTAGAACGTTTCACTGGAGAAGGAATTATTGAAAAATTTGAAGGCTTTATCGACTTAAGCGTTCTCGTAAAAAAAGTAAGACGCGGAGACGAAGAAGTAGTCGTTATGATTCGCTGGGAATCGGAAGAAGCATGGAAAAATTGGGAAACAAGTGAAGAACATTTAGCTGGACATAGAGCGAACCGTGGTAAACCGAAACCAGATCATATCATTAACGTCGATCACGCAGTTTATTATGTAAAATCATCGAAATCGGCTTATCAACAGTCGTAATAATACATTTGTTTAATTATATTCTTTCCAATATATAACCATCTATCTACTTATTGATAGATGGTTATTAACATTGAATAAAGAGAATGATTTGCATGTGATGAAAGAAGAATTAACAGACAGGTTAAAAATAGAAATGCTATAATATAATCCGATCAGTGAGAAGATTAGGAGTGGTAATAATGGTTCAATCGATAGTTCATATTGCATTAGTAGTAAAAGACTATGATGAGGCGATAGAGTTTTATACAAAGAAACTAAATTTCACATTAGTCGAAGATATTTATCAGCCAGAAGAAAATAAACGGTGGGTAGTGGTATCTCCTCCAGGTTCAGTCGGCACCACAATATTACTAGCTAGGGCATCTAAACCTGAGCAAGAGCCCTTTATTGGTAACCAATCAGGCGGTAGAGTTTTTCTTTTCTTAAATACTGACGATTTTTGGAGAGATTATAATGAAATGATTTCAAGAGGAATAGAATTTGTGAGAGAACCGAAAGAGCAAGCATATGGAATTGTTGCAGTATTTAAGGATTTATACGGGAATTTATGGGACCTGCTGCAACTAAAAGATGATCACCCAATTGCACAAAGAATTAAGTAGAATAAAGAATAAGTAGATTACTACGATTATCAATCTTTATAGGTAAATCAATATTCTGTGTCGAATTGTTCATATAATCACATTAACTGTATTCTAAATGTTGCATTTTAAAAATCGTTCTAGACGATAGAAAAACGTATTAGACTATTAAAAAGTGAACACTTGAATACAACCCATTTAACATTCAGGTGTTATGAATATGGGGCAATATACTTTCGTATAACCCTGTTTAAAAGGAGATGAGTGAATGAGGTTAAATCATTTGAATCTATGTGTTGATGATTTATCAGAAGCTAGACATTTCTTTGAAACATTTTTTGATTTTCAATTTTTGGAGCAAAAGGGAAAGGCCCTTGTAGTGATGAGTGATGAGAGTGGATTTATACTTGTATTAAGTGATCCAAAAGCATTCAAAGGGAAGAATGACGTTACATATCCTGAAGCTTTTCATATTGGCTTTTTGGTGGAAACTTCAAGCGAAGTTGATCAAGCATATAATCGTTTAGTAGCTGGTGGCATTGAAATAGAAAAGGCACCTTATGCAATGAGAGGTAGTAGTTATGGTTTTTATTTTACAATATTTAATGGCTTATTAATTGAAGTTTCTTGCATCGACTATAAAGATGGTAAGAAAATTTCAAAACTCAATGTCACTCATCAATAGAGTATAAGTGTTCATCGTAATGATCAGTAGGGCGTTCAAAAGACATTCGGTGCATAATCATTCCTCCTTTTCTAATAGTTTAACAAAAAATGACAGACTACTGTAATACATAGTCTGTCATTTTTATTTTAATTTTTTACATCATCATATAATTCCAGCGCTTCTTTCACATTCAATCCATTTTTCACAATGCCATGAATCGCTTGTATCATCGCAGCTGGGTGTTCAGATTGCCATATGTTTCGGCCCATGTCTACTCCAATTGCACCTTCTTGTAACGCATTGTACGTAATGTTTAATGCGTCTTCGATTGAATCGAGTTTCGGTCCACCGGCAATGACGACTGGGGCAGGGCAGGTACTCGTAATTTTTTCGAATCCTTCGCAATAATACGTTTTAATAATGTCAGCACCCATTTCAACACATACGCGGGAAGCGAGTGCTAGAAAGCGAGCTTCACGTTTTTGTAGTTCTTTCGCGACGGCGGTAATACCGAGTACTGGCAGGCCGTAATCGTGTGCTTCAGAGACTACGTTTGCGAGATTTGAAACAGTTTGTGTTTCATAGTCTGATCCAACAAAGACAGAAACACCGACACCAATTGCGTTCTGTTTTACTGCCTCTTTCACAGGTGTAACAATTGTTTCATTCGCTAAATCTTTGCCGACAACAGTTGCTCCACCTGAAACACGCATAACCATCGGTGTGTTGCAGTCTTCAGGAATGCAGGAACTGAGTACACCTCTCGTTAAAAAGAGTGAATCCGTATAAGGAAGCAAGTTTTTAACTGTTTCTAACGGCTGTTCTAGTCCGTGAATTGGTCCTAAAAAATAGCCGTGATCTATCGCTAACATAACCGCTCTGCCGTCAGGTAAAATTGTGTTTAATCGATTTTTAAATCCCCAAGTCATTAGAAATCACTCCTTCGTTAATGTTGGATTTTCAGTTTGTATTGTATCTTTATTTGGTAAATGTGGTGACTTAATAAAAACAGCTTTAAAAGGTTTGTCAGAATGGTTAATAAGATAGTGTGATTCATGAGGACGAACTTGTAATACATCACCTTGTTTTATCGGAACTCTTTCGTTATTTACATAGAAATCTATTTCGCCTTCTAACGCATAAAAGACTTCTTCGCACGTTGTATGATAATGATTTTGAAACTCTTGCCCAGGCTGAATAATGACTAGGCCGAGATCAATATTTGGACCCTGTAATAAATATTTCGGCCCGTTATCACCGAAGCGATAGGTGAAATCGTCTTCATTTACTTTAAGCATAGAAATCACTCCTTTATGTAATGAGTTACAGCGCACCAGGGGCAATCCACATATGGGATGTGAAACCTTTATCGGCTAAAGAAAGTTGACTTTCATATACTGTTTTCCATGTTTCAAAGAACTCTTTGTAACGCTCATGATTTTCAGCGTTTGGCTTATATGTTTTTTCCCACTGTATAAATTGCTCGGCAGTTTCGGCCATTGATTCATAAATGCCTGCGCCAACGCCAGCAGCAATTGCCGTACCTAAAGCAGCTGCTTCTTTTACAACGGGTACTTTGACTGGGATTCCAAGAACGTCTGAAAGAATTTGCGGCCAGAGCTTTCCTTTAGCAGCACCGCCAGCAAAGATTACTTCAGAAGGGAATTTACTAGTGAGAGCTTCTATTAATTTCAAATTGCCGAGTGTAACGAAGGCCGCATTTTCCTCGATTGCGCGAAACATTTCTTTCTTTCCGCACTTATCAGCATCTAAGCTTAAATTTAAAAAAGATGGTGCCGCGTGACGCCAAGAAATATAATTCATTACATTTGAAAAAGTAGGGATAATGCCGTGTGAGCCGGCAGGTACTTCTTTCGCTTGTTCTTCTAGTAAATCATAAGCATCTACACCTAGCTTTTCAGCGAGGCCTTTTTCTTCTTGGCAAAAAGCATCTCGAAACCATCTCATAACAAGACCAGGGAAGAAAGCAATTGTTTCGTATTGCCATAGGTTAGGAATAGCGTGGCAATTTACACGAACAAGTGCATTTGGATCTGTTTCTGGTTTTGTTATATTTACTTCCTGTTGCCAAAAACTGCCCCCGCATATAAATGTTTGTTCTGGCTTCACGACGCCAGTTCCGAGCGATGCCATTTGTGCATCTCCGCCGCCAGCAACGACGGGTGTTCCTTCATATAATCCTGTTAATCCAGCGCTTTGTTTTGTGACATTCCCAATAACTGAGCCAGCCTCATTAACTTTTGGTGAAAAGGTTAGCGTAAGTCCACATTGCTCAGCAACCGAGTTATCCCACGCTCTATTTTGTAAATCGAATATACCGGACGTACATCCATTGGAAGGATCAATTTGCAAGATTCCGCACAATTTATATAAAATCCAATCGTTTAACATCGTAAAGCTATGAATTTTTCTGTATACATCGGGCTCATGCTTTTTTATCCAAAGCAAGCGAGGTAAAGCACCTAATGAAAAAGTTTGACCTGACTTTTTATATAAATCTTCTTCAATTTCGGAACGAATTTGTTTTAATTCACTAACTTCTGCTGATGCGCGGCCATCAACATTTGCACAAGCCCATATTTCTTGCCCGTTTTTATCGTATAAAACAAATCCTTCTCGCATGCTCGTTGCACTTATACCTTTAATAGAAGAGGGGGACGTATTACTTTTTTGCAGAACATCTTTCGTACATTCTTGAACAAGCTTCCAATTTTCTTTTACATCAAAATTCATAGAACCGGGATAACGACTATCTGATTTATGAACCCATTCTTTTTGACTTACTGCAAGCTGATTTCCTTGTAAATCAAAAATGACTGCTCGAATACTTCCTGTACCAGCATCGAAAGCTAATAAAGAGGACATTAAGAGTCACCTTCCTTTCTTAATAAGGAGAGGGCAGTATGTTCATCGGTAATTAATGTATGAATGAATTTTCCTTTTAAGGCGCCATAAATTGCATCTAGCTTTTCAGTACCGCCAGCCACACCAACGACATGTTTCATATTTTGAAGAACAGAGAGTGGTGTGCCGATAAGACGGTTATGATGGGGAAGTTCTAATTGTTTTCCATCAGTATTATAAAATTGTCCTAAAATATCTCCGGCCCCGTTCTGACTACGTATATACGTCATTTCATGTAGCGTTAATTTTTCTTCTTTCACAATAGTGGCGTCTTGAGATAAACTTCCAATACCAACTACCGCTGTATGGGCGAGTGAAGCGACGTGAAGCATATCTTTCACGCTTGGCTCTGATAGAATACTTTGTGCCATTTCGTTTGTGGATGCTAGAAATGGGGTAGGAATGATGTGAATTTCCCCTTGCATGTAGTTCAAATAGTTTTGCTTCCTCGGAATATAGTGGTTAACACCGCCAGTAAGAGTAACGATTGAAAGATTCATAGAAGTTTCAAAATGAATGTTTTCTAGCATTTTACTTATTGTTTCTCCCCAGCCAATGCCGAGTAAATCACCTTGTTGCAGATGAGTTTCTAAATATTGTGCAGCAGCTTTTCCGAGTGAAGATGTATAATCTTCAATTGGCGTTGGAATAACGAAAGCATCTTTTAAATGAAATTTTTTCATAAGATCACGTTCGATGCTTAAACAGTGTAAACCAGTACCTTTTACTTGAAATGTAACGACACCTTCCGTACGTGCTTTATCTAACAACCGAACGACCTTATTTCGTGAAATGTGAAGAAGTGAAGCAATCTCCTGTTGTGTTAGTTGATCTTTATAATAGTACCAAGCTACTTTTGTTAATAAGTTTTCTTTAAAGTTCAGCTGTGACATTCTCTTCATCCCTTTCAACAAATGACCAATGCTTAAACATATGTGTTCGATATTTTGTTTATTCCAGTTGAAACGATAATTAGCCCAGTGAAAAAAGTGTTCTAGATATGAAAAAAGGAATATACAATGCTACAAAACAAGTAGAACAAAAAATCATTTTCTCAAAAAATGTTCTGTATAAAGGCAGGTGACATCATGTGGAGAATGTGCCCTTATTACAAGTTACAAAGATGAGTAAATCATTTTCAGATCAACTCGTATTAAAAGAAGTCAATTTACAATTAGAGCGCGGAGATGTATACGCTTTAGTTGGAGGAAATGGTGCCGGGAAATCAACGTTAATGAAAATATTAACAGGTTTGTATTCATACGATTCAGGCAAGATGTATGTGAAAGATGAGTGGCTCTTGTG
>NZ_AYMH01000016.1:0-18187 GCF_000633475.1 Bacillus sp. H1a
CATGACCGACATGGATGATAACCAATAACAATACAATGACAACATGTCGGACATCGATAACAACAAATGACGATGAGGGGAGGACGATGGAATGGATAGGGAAGAACCTTATAAGAAAACATATTCCCTTGCAGATATGGCAAGGATGCTTGGGAAGCCACGGACAACCCTTCAGGCCTGGCGGGATCAATTCAAACCATACTTACCAACCGTCGCTGGGACGAAGGGGCGAACGCTGAGATATGAACAGGAAGCATTAGAGCTTTTTAAATTAATTGCTAATATGAAAGATGCACAAGAGCCACCAGAAATAATAGAACAGATGTTAAAACAAAATGTAGATTATATTGTAGTAGAGGAAAATGACGAAGACAACGAAATAACGAAACCAATTATTCAGACGATGTATGAGAGTATGAAAGAGGTTTCTATATATTTTCAAGAACAAAAAGCTATGAATATGGAACTTTTAAAACGCATAGACAATTTAGAACAAACTAATCAAATGCTACTGAATAAGGTTGATGAACAACAAAAGAATATTGATGGGAAAATAAATAACAGGGATCAACAGCTATTAGAAGTAATTCGTGAAATACAAGAAACTAAGAAGTTAGTTGCCTCTACTCAACAAGAAAAATCATGGTTCGCTAAATTATTTAAAAAATAACTTAAATAATACGTAAAAAAGTAGGGAAGCTTGTAAAAACATACAGGCTTCCCTACTTTTTTTAAAATTTAATATGTTTTCCTAAATAATAACAAAAATTAAGAGGAAGTCTTCTGTCGGAAAATGATAAAGAACATACTTATAATTATTGTACGTTGATGCGGTTTTGAAATATTATCAGCCGGGTTCTGTCGTTTCTGGTGGAGGTGGAAATCCAGGAAGTGGTGGAAGTAGTGGTTCAAAAGTTGCCGATGTAGGTCGTCAATGGATAGGTCGTTCTACGTATGTATTTGGTGGGGGGCGTAATACAAATGACATTGCAAGAGGAATTTTTGATTGTAGTAGTTTTGTGCGTTGGGCATTCGAACAGGTAGGAATGAATGTCAGTCCAATGGGAGCTGTAAGTACAGAAACACTGAATAAAATCGGTACACAAGTATCAGCCAATGATATGAAACCGGGGGACGTTATTTTCTTCGATACTTACAAGCATGACGGACATGTTGGAATTGTAATTGATAAAAATACTTTCATTGGATGCCAAACTAATAAAGGTGTTTCCATTGAAGATTTAAATAATCCGTATTGGAAAAAAGTCTTCTCTGGTCATGTAAGAAGGTTCTAAAAATCGAAAGAATAGGAGACTTTAAGTATGAAAGATAAACGAAAATTTTTGTTTATTGTATTTGTCATTTTAGTAGTAGGTGTGACAGTTTTAAATATTTATTTGAGTAAAAAATCAATGAGTGATGGCAAAGAAAAATAGCTCAAACTTTCAAATGAATTACTAACAAGACAGAATGAAGATTTAAAATAGCGTCTGGATAAGGTACTTCCTTCCGCACAAGAACAACAGAGAAGAGCGTATTTATCGACAGCCGAAACGTTTATTCAGTTATCCTTTCATCGAGAAAAAGAAGGCTACAATGAGCGAAAAGAAAAAGCAAAGTCCATTATGAGTGAAGAACTTTTACAACAATTCTATCCCACTGATAAATACGAATTAGGAGATAGCTATAAGACGAAACCAATAGAAATGAAGTTTTATTTACAAGAAAATGAACCCGATCAAAAGGAAGTAAATGTGTTAGCTGAATTTATAAATGTCACGACTGATTCAACGCAAAATCGAGAAGAAAAAGTCAATAATGTGTTGCGAATCATCATAAAAAAGGAAAAGGAAACATGGCGAGTTACAAGTGTAGAAGAACTCAATATGAAAGTTTTATAACAAAAAAAGGTGAGGTGAGAGTGTGATAGGTGCAATCAGTAAGAAGAGTGAAAGAATCAATTTGAGAAGAAATAAGTCGTGGATCTACTTAGCAATTATCAGCTTTCTATTTTTAGGTTTTTTTGCTTTCTTGACATCTAAAATTTACATGCCGAACGATGAAAAACTATTCCATACGGAAACAAACAAAGTAATCAAGTTGTCGGGAATGGGGAAATTGATTGTAGAAAAAAGGGAGTATAATCCACATAAAAACTTCATGGAAATTCGATTTCGGATAGAAGGATATGAGGAAACTGGCTTTACGTTTAAGGCACAAGAAAAAGGAAAGCCAGGTGTTCAATTGCCTTTCAAAGTGTTGTATGAAGAGAACGGAAATTATGTGGTAGAAGTCAAAGAATTATCTCCAAATTGGGGAGCATTAGCTTTCGATATTTACAATAAAAACAGTGAAAAAGAACAAATGGATATTCGTAAATTCACACAAGATGTTAACGAGTACGAAGAAGAAAATACAAGTACAAAGAGTCCAAATAAACTTGTTCAAACGATTTTTACCGATCAAAGAAAAACAAAAGCAAATGATGAATTGTTAGCTGAGGATAAAAGAACATATGAGTTAGATTTTATAGAAAGAGACAAAAAAGATATTGAAACAAAGATCGAAAATTACGGAAAAGCAATCAAACTTGAAGAAGAAAATGCGAAGACAGTTTTTGAGAAAGTGAAAGAACTAAAAGATGAAATGAAGTACCAAACCGAAGCGGAAAAAACGGAAACTCAATCGAAAATATCATCTTTAGAGTCCAAAATAAAATCATCAGAAAAGAACGTTGAATTGTTTAAAGGAGAACAAAAAATTGCACGAGATAAGATCCGAAAATTAGAGCAAAAGGCACAAGAAATTAATAAAAACTAAACAAAGACATAGGGACATGATGGAGACATTGAGGGAAAACAAGGGGACACGGACGGGACATTTAGAAAAAATAACGGGACGTGATGGAGGCATTAACAAAAAATATGGGGACGTAATGGGGACATTCAACCTCTTTCCTTGCCCCCATCGTTTTGCTAGGCTCCGCCTAGCCCCACACCCTCGGTGGGGGCAAAAACCCCTTATGCTCTTCTCACTATTTTTGGTTCTCTACCCACAATTGCAGAAAGGAGCGGAAATTGTGCATTTAAAAATAAGAGATATAGATCCGGTTGCAATCAAAAAATTTGATGAGATGGCAAAGAAAAAAGGAGTTTCAAGACAAAAACTTTTAAAAGGAATACTTGAAATGGCGGCTTATTTACCGGAGCAAACGAAAAAGGAAATGGAGTTAGAAAATTTAATTGAAAAGAACATTTACGCAATGAGAGAGTGCTATAGCGAAATGCAAAAAATGAATGAGTTTATACAACTCATGATGCAGGATGATGAAAATGAGTAATGCGGTTCCTGTTCAATCTTCCAGCACACCAGGTGTTGTTTTAAAAACAAAATTTGTCTTACCAAGTTCGGATGCCTTTCAGAACTATATTGAGTATGTAGATCGGGAAGAAGCAAAAAGTGAAGTGAAGCTGAATCCGAAAATGTTTGAAATGTATCAAGAATATATGGGGAATCCAGAAAAGACATCGGCGCTGTTTACGGAACACGCAAATCATTTATCAGAAAGTGAGAAAAAAGCCTTAAAGGAAATGTTTAAAACCGCTCACGAAAATGGAAGTATTATGTGGCAAGATGTCATTTCTTTTCATAATCCTTGGCTAGAGGAACAAGGCATTTATGATGAGAAAACAAAAACATTAGATGAAAAAAAGTTAAAGGATGTGACACGGCTTGCGATGAAGGAAATGCAAAAAAGGGAGGGATTAGAAAAAAGTTCTATCTGGTCGGCAGCCATTCATTTTAATACGGACAACATTCATATTCATGTGGCAACTGTTGAACCATTTCCAACGAGAGAACGTGGAAAAAGAAAACCCAAAACATTGGATGCGATGAGGGGAAAAGTAGTAAATAATCTGTTAGATCGTAAGCAGGAACAAAAACAAATTAATGATCTGATTCGAAACAATATGGTGGGAAGTAAAAAAGAGGATTCGGTTTTTGATTGGCGCAATCAACATTTGAAACCATTGTTTTTACAAATCTATAAACAGTTACCAAGTGATAAAAGACAGTGGCAATATAGCTACAATACAATTCAGCCATTGAAGCCGGAAATTGATGAATTAAGCAGGCGATATATTCAACATCATCATAAAAAAGATTACGATCAGTTTCTCCAAAAGTTAGATAAAGAAGTGCAAGTTTTTAAAGAAGCATATGGAGAAGGAAAGTATGATAAGAAGCAATATGAAAATTACAAGACGAATAAAATCAATGACCTGTATAAAAGAATGGGGAACGCCTTTTTACAAGAAATGAAGGCATACGATAAAGAACAAAAGAGAATCCATCACATGAAAAAATCAAAGCCGTTTCAAAAATTTCAACAGAATGTATCTATTCAGTATTCTATGAGGAAAGTAGAACGTGCTTTTAAAAGTGAATATGAAAGCTGGAAGAACCAAAAGTATTATGAGCGTATGCAAAAAGAAAGTGCATATCAATATGAGAGGGGTTATTAAATGAAAGACTTTCGCATGCAAATTACATTGGATGAAGAAACGGATACGTATATTAAAGATTATATGGAAGAACACAATATCAGATACAACGGCGAAGCGATTGTAAGGATTTGTAGAGAACATCAAGCATCAAAAAATACAGAATGGTCATTGAATTATATTTCAGAAGTTGTTTCTAAAAATCTTCATGAAATTTTAAAAAGTGAGCTAACAAAAATTCGTCTTGGTGCAAATAGTGCGGATAGAAATACACAAGTTTTAATTGAATTATTAAATGGTTATTTCTTTTTAGAAGGTGTAGACAGCATTATCACAACTGATAAACAAGAGATGGAAAGTGTAAAGATGGCAAAGAAAACTGTGGAAGAACGAATTAGCCATTTAAGACAAAAACGTTTAGATCATGAGGCATCAAAGAACAATGTAACATAAGATACATTGTTCTTTTTTATAACAAAAAATAGGGGGTTAGTAGGATGTTATTATTTCATGAAAATATCGCATTAGGAGTCATAAAAGAAATTGGAGAAGATGAAATTGTGTTACTCGTAAAGGATAAAGAATTAGTAATTAAAATTACAAGAGAACAAGTGAGAGAACTGGCAGTCCATGTCATGAATCAAGAAAATATGTTAGTTCCGGTTAATGTAAAAACACATGAACTGTTCTTCGATACAAATGAAAGATGGAATGAAGAAGACATGGAGGAATTGCAAAGAGCAAGTGAAAGAGTAGGAGAAGATCATGAGTAAAAATTATAAGAAAAAGTATCAAACGAAATCACCGGAAGAAAAGAAAGAGGCGGTGCAAGCTTTAACGAAAAAGATGGAAAAGAGCATAGAAGGCTATTTTCGTACACCGGGGGATTTGAAAGATTATTTATCGTTTATGGCAAAGTTTTATCACTATTCACCATCTAATATTTCATTAATACAGAGTCAATTTGAAGGAGCCAGAGCAGTTGGTTCCTTTTCTTTTTGGAAAGAAAAAGGGTTTGCGGTTAAGAAGGGTGAGAAAGGAATCCAGATCCTTGTTCCAAACCGAACTATAGCAAAATTTAAAGACAAAGAAGGCACTTGGAAAACAGTAACTAAAGCAAATGAAGAAGAGAAAAAACAAATTGATTCTAAAAGTGTAGAAGTGAAACCAGGTCGCTTATATTTTGCTGTTGGCCATGTGTTTGATGTGTCGCAAACGAACGCAAAAGCGGAAGACCTACCACGTATTTTTCCGAATCGTTGGCTAGAAGGAAACGTAAAAGATTATAAGAGTTTGTACAAAGGAATGGAAGCTGTTGCGGAAAAGAACGGTGTGAAAATTATTGAGCCGAAGCAAGAACTTGGGGTCGCAAAGGGGGTTAGTTACACCTTAACAAAAGAAGTTGCCCTGAATCCACGGAACAGTGAATTACAAAATGTGAAAACCCTTCTTCATGAACTTGCCCATGCCAAACTTCATACAGCAGAGACACATATGAATTACACAGCGCCAGAAAAAGAGTTCCAAGCAGAAATGACGGCTTATGCAGTTTCTTCTTATTTCGGGATTGATACAAGCGAATACTCTTTGGGGTATTTAGCAAGCTGGACACAAGGAAAAGAGATGAAAGATAAAACGAAGCTATTGAAAGAAGTACATGAAACTTCCATTGAATTCATCGAAACGATTGAAAATAGTTTGGAAAAAGAAAAACACCAAATAAATGAAAAAGAGGTGGAAAGTATGGCAAAAGGAAATGAAAAACAGGATGAAAAAAACATTTTACTGGTGGAATACATGAGTCTAAGTAATACGACACAAGAATTAGTTTCCGTTACACAGTTGAGAGACCTAACAAATTCTAGAAACCAAGCATTTCAACCTGTAGAGCGTGAAGAACAATTGAATGATAAGGAATTTCTAGATGCATTTAACGTGGCAAATCAAGAAAAATATGCAGCACTAAATCAGGATGAGATAAATCGTCCAACTATGTTAGTTCAGTGGAGCGAAAACGAAAATTTTAAGGGTAATCAATTGATCCCATTTGGGGAGGCCAATGAAAAAATGGCTGAAGTCATTACAAATATTGAAAAAGCAAAAGAGGAAGCAAGAGAAAGAGATGAATACGTACCATATGATAAAACTCGTTATCATATCGCCATTCCAAAAGAAGTAGATAGGGATTTTGGGAGAATGGAGCTTGTGAGTATGGATCGTTTGGATCTTGGAGATGGAGACTACAAGACACCGTATGAACAAGTATTAAACGAGAAAAGATATCTATCGGATGAAGTGAAGCAAGCGTTACGAGATGAAGTAGTGAATTATAGAAGTAACAAAGAAATATCAATGGAAAAAGCACATGAAAGTACATTAGAAAAATCGAAAGAGACACCCAATCACTTAGTTACAATTGAAGTGTTAGCAAACGGTTTACAAGATGAAGAACTGGCAAGAATCCACATGATGGATGGGGTTACGAAAGATATAAATTATTTGTCTGTATGGAATCAAGATAAAACAGATCGGGACGATTTATATGTTTCCCTAATGGAAAAGAACGGGAAACGAGAAAATGTCTATTTAGATAACATTTTGAAACCAAATTTATATGAAAAGGTTCAAAGTTCTATCTTTGATGGTAGAGGAAATTTGTCATTTGTTGTTTATGAAAAGGATGCAAAAATGAGTCTAGATGAAATCGTAAAAGATGAACGATATGGAATCTTGGTTGATAAAGCGGAAGAACAAAAAGATCCCTCATTTAATGAAAAAGAAGTGGCATTATATAAAGAGATGAAGAAGGAAGGATATGCACCTATTGCTTCTTTAGATCAACAAATTCAACCTTCAAAAGAAAAGGAGTCAGCTACTTTAGATAAGGATTTAAGCCGGAAATACGAAGCATACAGACGTTCACAATATGAAGAAACACCAGATGATATTGATAGCATCGTCACTCGTGTAAAGGCTGAAGAGCGGTATTATACAACAAAGTATGTTTCGATTGATAATGAGCTGGTAAGCCAGGAACACGTAGTGAAATTAGAAAACCAGGTGGATGAGAAGCTTGGGAAAGAAGGAATAACGGTGAATCAGTCTACAACTTCAAAGGAAATGGATGTAGATAAAAAAATTCAGCCATTGAACGGAAAACAAACGAATAGTAAAGAAAAAGACAAGGAGCCAGAGCCTGGTAATGTAGAGCAGTCGAAGGCTACAAAGAAATCAAGTAGAAAAAGAGAAACAATGGAAATGGAACGATGAAAAATTTTATAGCAGGTAAACCAGATTAAATCATTTTTTGTTACTCAATTGAGAAAACGGAAAGTGATTTTTTTATAGCTAAAAACGAAAGAGGGTAAAAGTAAAGCCCTCTTTCTCATTTGTAAAACGAAAGGAGCGAATGTCATGAATGTATGGCTGTTTGGAGGCTGTATGTTCCTTGTGGCAGTCTTTTTGAACACGTTGTTATTATTCGGGCACAGAATGATGAAAAAGCGGAGAAATAAGAAATGGAAGCGTGAAACTGAAATTGCAGATTAATAGGAGGTACTACGTATGGGGAAAACATTGTTTATTGCAGAGAAGCCGAAGGTAGCCGTTGAATTATTGAAATCACCTAGATTTAGAAACTCGCAAAAATATCCAGGAAGTAAGCCATATTATGGCTACTATGAAAATGAAAATTACATTATTAGTTGGTGCCGAGGCCATTTATTAGAACTAAAACATCCAGAGGAGATGGACGAGAGATACAAAGAATTTAAATTTGAACATTTACCAATTATTTTGGAGCCGGAATATAAAGTGAAATTGGATAGTCTCGAACAAGTTCAAATATTGGTTAAGTTGTTAAATCGTCCTGATGTAGATCATGTGGTCAATTCATGTGATGCAGACAAAGAGGGCGAGCTTATCTATCGTGAGATAGTTGAACATGCAGGTGTGAACAAGCGAGAATCTCGTCTTTTTATCTCTTCTTATGAGGCCGCAGAATTAGAAGGGGCTTTGAACCGATTAGAACCAGGAACAGACTATGACGGTCTCGCTCAATCCGCTAAAGCAAGGCAATACCTGGACTATATTCTAGGAATTAATGTTACGAGGGGCTGTACATCAAAACTAGCAAGAAACCAATTCTTATTGGCTTCTGGTCGTGTTCAAATGTGTATCTTGAATGAAATACGTCAAAGGGAAATTGCTATTCAAAACTATAAAGAACAAACCTACTATAATTTAAAGCTATTAACGGAAAATGGTTTATCACCAGTGATGAAAACAGAAGATCAACTGATAGATCCATCCCCATTGCAAAAACTTGGAGATAGCTTGAAAGAAACGAATGTAATCGTAACAGAATTTAAAGAAAGTACGAGAAAAAAGAAACCAAAATTGTTATATAACTTAACAGACATCTACAAAGATGCTCACGCCAAGCTGAAGGTAAATGCAGAAACAGCAAAAAAACATATTCAGAGTTTGTATGAAGAAGGTTTTATCACGTATCCTCGTTCTTCATCTAGGCACTTACCTACAGAACAAGTAGAACGAGTGAAAGAAGTAATGGGAGCATTAGAAAAGAGCTCCTATACAAATTTAGTACAACAAGTAGATCCATCTTCTATTACGAAAAAACATACGACTTTTAATGATGAGTTAGTAAGTAGTCACTTTGCGATCATCCCAACAACAAAATTATATATCGGGACCAACCGAAATCCATTAGAAAAACAGTTATATGACTTAATTGTAAAACGATTTATCGGGAATTTTATGAAACCAGCAATCTACCTGGTAAGAGAAGTACATTTTATAGATCAAGAGGGCAACACATACAGTACAAAAGAAAAGATCCTACAAGAGAAAGGGTTTCTAAGTGTGTTTCAAGAGGATATAGAAGAGGGATCAGTTGAAGCATTTCAGATACCTATTTTACGAGAAGGAGATTCTTTCAGAATCGTTCAGTATGACTTGATTGAGTCACGAACAAAGAAACCAGCCTTTCATACGGAAAGTTCCATTTTAACCTTTATGGAAACGGCAGGGCGTAAATTGGATGATGAACATTTGAAAGAACTTATGAAAGGAAAACGGATTGGGACAGTCGCAACGGAAGAAACGTTTATTCCGAAACTGTTAGAGCGAAGCTATATTGATGTTACCAACAATCAGATTCGAACCACTAATATTGGTCGTGCGTTTATAGATGCTTTTCCGGTAGATGAAATCAAAAATCCAGCTTATACGGCTGAAATGGAAGGGATGATTTACATGATCGAAAAGAAAGAAATGAAATATGAGGAATTTGTAGAGAAAACAAATACGTTTGTAAAGGATACGGTAGAACAACTAGGCGCAATGGATGATAAGGTGTCGGATAGCATCATTAATACCTGGAATCAGCAGATTGAGGTGTGCAAATGCCCTTGTAGAAAAGGAAAAATCCTTCATAAAGGTAATTTCTATGGGTGCAGTAATTATCCAGAATGTGAAATTTCCCTACCAAAGAAAATCAAAGAAAAAGCGATTCCGGAGGTGCAAGTGAAAAAGCTGTTTGAGGATAAGAAAACAGATCTTTTAAAAGGATTTAAGTCCAATGAGAAAGAGTTTTCCGCTTATCTAGTGTTACATGAAGGAAATATCAAATTTCAATTCCCAACACAAGAAGAGCTGTCATTTGGTAAATGTCCAAAATGTAAAAAAGGTGAGATCCTTCATCGTAAAACGTTTTATGGATGCACGGAGCATAAAAACGGATGTGATTTTATGTTACCAGCCAAGATGAAAGGGAAAGCAATCCCTGGTAATCAAATGAAAAAGCTGATTCAGTATAAAACGACTGATTTTATAAATGGCTTTGAAGGGGAAAAGGGAGAATTTACAGCAGCTATCTATATGGAAGCGGACGGAAGTTTGAAATTTCGTTTTCCAACGACTGAAGATCGTACAATTGGCAAATGTCCATTATGTAAGAGTAGGGTTCTTGTAGGGAAAAGTAACTATTTATGTGAGAAATACAAAAAAGGCTGTGACTTCATTATTTTTGGTACATTCTCTGGTAAAAATCTAAGTAGTAACCATGTGAAAAAGTTATTAGAAAAGAATGTGACAGATCAGATCAAAGGTTTTATCTCGAACAAAAACGGGAAGAAATTTGACGCTCGTTTATCATACAGCGTACAGGAGAAGCGATTAAAATTCTTATTCGGCAAATAAAAATGAAATGTATCAACTATAAGTAGCAAAAGAGGACTAGGAAATGGAATAGTCCTCTTTTTTATTTCATTTTATAGAGTAAAGGGGGGATTCCGTAATGGCACATGTCAGTACGGAGGATGCGATGAAAGCAAGAAATATAGACTTGATTTCATATCTGGAAGCAAAGGGAGAAACGTTTAAGAAAGAAGGAAACTATTACCGTCATACAGAACATGACAGTCTTCTTATTAAAGGAAATCAATACGCCTGGAATAGTCGTGGTGAAAAGGGCTATGGAGCGATTAGCTTTGCGATGATGTACTATGACATGACATTCCCTCAAGCTGTATTAGACATCAATAAAGGGGATTACAAAGAGTTTGATCGTACAAAAGCTGAAGAGGAACGCAAAAAAGAACATCAGCCCTTCATCTATCCAAAACACTTAGAAGTGCAGAAGCAAGCAGAGATCAAGCAGTACTTAATTGATGAGCGGAAAATAGATCCTCGCTTGGTGAACTGGCTGATTAAAAAGGATCTCATCGCCCAGGATAAGAAAAACAATGTCGTGTTCAAATGGAGAGAAGAAGGGGGCAAAGGGCAAGTAATCGGAATGAACCGTCAAGGGACGGTCAAAATGGAGAATAAAAGAGGAAGCTTTAAACAAATTGTCCCGAATTACGAAAAAATTAATGCAGGTTTTACGGTTGATGTAGGTAAGCCGGATAAGATTTATTTCTATGAAGATCCAATCGACATGTTATCCCATTGGAGTATCAAGCAAAATAAAATACAAAACGCTCGCCTGGTTTCTATGCATGGATTGAAGTCAAAAACGGTGATTCAATCTTTAATGGATGCGAAAAAAGAAGGGCACGATATTAAAGAGGTCATCATGGCAGTAGATAATGATAAGGCTGGGAAAGACTTCATTCAGACGATGAAATGCTTTGTAGATCTTAAAGAGGACATTCCAACGCATGAAAAGGATTGGAACGATGTCCGGAAGAAACAAGTGAGTGAACAACAGCCAAAAGAAACAGTGCAACCAAAGAAAATGAAACCAATTAAAGAGGTGGAGAGAAGTGTCTAATCTACCCAAAATGCCAAACATACTACAGATTTTGATCTGTGGTTTTATCCTTTATGTTCTTTTTCATATTTGTAAATTTGTGTACCGAATTATCCAGGAAAGAAGAATGCTGAAGCGAATGGCGAGGTCTGGTATTCGTTTTATAGATAAAATGGACGGACGTCAATTTGAAGTGTATTTGAAGGCTCTCTTTCGAGAACTTGGGTACTCACCGATGGTCACAAAGCAGTCAAATGATTTCGGTGCAGATCTTGTATTAAAGGGTAAAAATCGTATTGTAATCCAAGCGAAACGATACGGGATGAAAAATAGAGTTGGCATCAGTGCCGTACAAGAGATATATGCAGCGCAAGTTTATTACAAAGCACATGAGGGCTGGGTTGTAACGAACAGTGTGTATACAAGGCAAGCGAAAGAATTAGCGGAGGCATGCCATGTAAAACTAATAGATCGTGTAGAACTTCAGAAATTGATTAATAAAATTAATCCCGAATATTCGGCTGAAGATGTGTATCAAGGGGTAAAACCTGCAGAAAGGAAATGCCCAGCATGTAAAAATCATTTAGTCGTTCGAAATTCGAATAAAACAGGAAATAAGTTTTTTGGATGTTCTCAATATCCTACATGTACACATACAGAACCAATCAATACGTGAGCTGTGATGAAAATCCAGCTCTTTTGTTATTTTTAGGAATTAACTTTTAAAAAATCATACTCTCATCAAAAAACGGCTTCTCAGATTTCGATATAATCAAAGTTTATTTAGAAGTGAATGACATAAGACCTAAATAACAAAGGATGTGTTGTAAGTAAAAATAAGCGGTTTAAAGTGAGTTAAGGGGGCACGGCAAGAATTCGTTTTTTTTTGAGCAACAATAGAACTAAACTTAGGATGTATTGTTGTTGCTTTATTTCCTTTATCTTGTAAATATTTAATATATTGTTGTACATCATAACGAGTTAGTTCTTTTAAACTACTTCCTTGAGATCTTAGCCATTTTTCAAAATTAGTCATATGTCTTATATAATCTTTAATAGTCGTTTCACGTTTACCTTTTTCTAAAAGGTATTCTTTAAACCTATCGAGTTCTGCGTCACTTTTTTTCATCGTTAGCCCTTCTATATTTATCTCTTTTTCTTTTAATCTTACTAAAAAATGACGCAGAATACATATTCTACGTCATTTTATGCAAGGAGGGATCTACACATATGATTAAAAAAATTAAACCCTTCGAACAGATCTCCTTGGTTCAGAACTTTTAATAGCAGTTACCATATCATGTATCTTAGTATTTAGGAACTTCTAATATACTCTTTTTCTTCCCATCATATACTATAGCTGTTTTTGCTTTTATATTCTCATTGTTATATGTAAAATCTTGGTTTGAGAAATTCACAATCACTTTTATGTTTTTTCCAAATGTCGTACTTTGAACTTGCCGATCTTCAGACAATACTTCAAAATTAGTCATTGGTTTTGTTACGGCTTTCTCATGAAATGGAGACCATACTTTCAAATACGAGGTAATGATGGATTTACTTTTCTCCCATTCATTTTTATCAATATGATATAAAGGTGGTACATTATACAACATTTCAGATAACATTCTATTTCCTATCTCATCCTTAATTCTAAAACTTCCCCATGACCATTGGTGAGTCGTAATAATTGAATCATTATATACAAGTTTATATAACGGAATTGAATATACAGGATTATTATAAATATTTTTATAAATAGGCTTAATAGGTATGGTTTTTCCATTCAGTTCTGGAATAGCACCATCTGGTGAAGTGGATTTATATCCGCCTACATAATATGGGTTCTTTTTATCTCTCATATCAGGGTCGGGCCAAATCCCAGGTGTTTCTATTCCATGCGCAAAGGCAATTATATTACTAGCAAAGTCATTCCCACCTTCTGATCCGACTACCATATGTTTTTCTTCGCTAATATATTTCATTCTTTGCAGTCTTGCTTTTACATCTTGCTCCTGAGTAGTAATGTGATTTGGAGAATAATCATCATAAATTTCACCTGTAGCATCACAATCGACAAACCAAGAATTAAACGGTATATTATTTTGTAAAATATCACCTACACGTTCTTGCACACTAGGTAAGGATAAAGTTGGATTTAACTTTCTTCCTTTTCCTAAGAATCCTCCTACTTTTTCTCCTTTTTCATTCGATATTGTAGCGTTTTCATATAAAGTTTTATCTTTAAAAGAAGCTGTGTTCCACTCTCTACTTCCCACTTCATGAATCGAGTGGTATGAATCATAAGGACCGATTAAATACCCCATTCTATTTGCTTCTTCTACCATTTTGGGATTCATTAATCCATTAGCCCAGTTAGGTAAACCTATCCATGCTTTTTTAACATTCGATTTCTTCATATCAACTAAAACATCTGTTGTTTCTTTCTGTTCCCATCTACTTACTTCATCCACTGCCTCTGTTAACTTACTCTTAATTAATCCTTTGTTCAGTGTATATAGTTCTTGTTCACTTAAGTTTTGGATTCCTTTTTTCAACAATTCATTTATTACAGTATCTGGATTATTAAAAATATCTTTATTATAAAGTTGTTCTAATTTTAATACCTGATTTATCGCATTAACTATTACTTTTTGCTGGCTTTTATCGATAGCTTTTTGATTCTTTATCTCTTGCATAACAGTTTCAAAATCTTTTGAGCCATCTTCCGTATTTTCTTGTAACAACTGTGCCATCCAATTTGTAAATGTCTCATCCATTTTTTGTGTAAATTTATCCCACTTGATATTTTCTACTGAAATCCCACTGTGGTCCCAAAAATAAATATGAGGAGCACCATATAATTTTTTAATGTTCGGATTTGTTTTTGCTTTTTCTGCTAGTGTCTTAAATTCTCCCTGTTCTTTTATATAATTTTTATAAATATTTGCCATCGAGACAGGGTTTTTATCAGTTAGATACAATCTGAATCCATATTCTTTATTCTTATTAATAGAAGGATATTGATGTGTAAAACTAAACTGTATATCGGAATCAGCAGTGAAATGAATATTATCATTATACATATTGTCAGCTATATACATAATAGAATATTTAGATTTATTCAATGCAAAGAATCTCATAGAAAAACTTTCTATAAATGAAAAGTCTTGATCTTTTAAAAACTGTTTCCAGTCTGAATCATTACTAGGTATATTTTTTCCTTCCCATAATGGTAACGTATAGCTGTCCGCACTTACTTTAGGCCATGTAAATTCATTAGCTCCTTCAGACTTAGTAGATTTTAACTTAATACTTAAATAGGATTCTTTCTTTTCAATCTTCACATCTATTTGGTCATCTGGATAACTCCAAGATATACAATCATGTTTTTTTATTAGATTTGTTATTTTTTTCTTCGGTAGTGGTAAGGACGCACTTTCTCTTACACCACCTTTTTCCACAAAAATTTCACCCGTTTCAGGATTAACATCAAAAGTGAAATTTTTGTATTGTGAAACCACGTTTTGTCCCTTTGTTGTAATATCCTTTTGTTGCGCATAACTCAGGGATGGTAATGTAAGACACATTGAACTCATCAAAATTGGAATGACTAGCTTGTTCATTTTTTTATTCATACTTATAAACCTCCTTTTTTGTATTTCTATCCTACAAATACATTGTGACAGGAATGTGACAAAATGGTGAGTGGCTCAAAAAAGAACGAATTCTTGCCGTGCCCCTTAAGGATGTTAATAAGAATTTTTTATAAAATATCTGAAAAACAAACAAATAACCTTGTAAGGTTGGTTATTTTATAAAGGTAAGGAGTGGAAATATTGGAGAATACAGCAAAAGAAATCATTGATGATTTAGAGTATCTGTTCAGGAATGGAGAAATTGGCATGGAAGTAAGTAATCCGGCTTACTATCAGAGGTTTTGTAAAGTACTGGATGCAACAGAAATGCGCTATGATTTACACATTCACGAATATGATGAGGATTCCCTAGTTGTTAAATTAGTGTAAAATACAAATGTTTTAAGGGGTTAATTTTCTTGAAGTATAAAAAGGGAATGGGGAGGAAAAGGATATGAAAATTGGTACATCTGAATGGCTTTCTCTTAGTAAGGATATTAAGCTGAAGTTGATCCGTTTGGCTATCATAGATAGTAAATATAAACAAGCAAAATAAAAACCCTTCATTTGCTTAACAGCAAACAAAGGGCTTAGTTAATGAGTGACTGAAGTAGAAGGAAATCTAGTCCATTTCCTTCTTTATTTATTGTAACATAAAAGGAAAAGCACAAACAAAGGAGAATTCCCATGAAAGAAATTGATAAATACATGACACCATCTGAAGCAGCTTTTTATTGGGGGATTCCTCGTGAGACGATTAAGAATAAATATAGCCCCTCTCTAATGAACGAGAAGCAAATAAATGATTTAGAGCGCATGCTACAAGAAGGTTTAGTGAAGTACTTTTTGCATCCTGAAGGGAAGCGTAAGGAATGGATTATAAGCCGACAGGCAATGCATGAATGGTTTGGAGAACCAAAAGATATGTAGGAAAGGGGGATAATAATGCAAGAGGAAACATTTTCTCTCTGGGGAGGATTCAAGAGTGCATTTCGTTTGATTATTTGGTTTTGGATCATTATGTTTTTGCTATTTGGTGAAAGCTTGCTACAATAGAATCAAGTCGAATGAGAAGTACCCTTAGGCAGCTTCCATAGTTTTATGATCTATGGGGGCTTTTTCATTACAGCATATAATAATTTCACGTACCATAATAATTAATAAAAGATAAAACACTACACCAATAGTCTACATTTAGTTTTATGTTGAATTAATCCGCTAAATGGATCATGTATCATTTGTTTTGGATAGATTTCTTGCGAAATATGTCTCTAAAGCAGTATTTCAATTTAAATGTGATACGATAGTTATATATTCGTTTTGCTAGTAAAAGGAGATGAGTGTCGGTGAAAAACCATATAAAATTAAATGGCAAAATCCTTCAAACAAATAAAAAATGGTCACATCTCAAGCAAAAACAAAAAGAACATATTTCTAATTGGTTACGTAGAGAATATACACAGTTTGTAAAAACATATCATAGAAAGCCTAGAAAGAATGAACATGATGAGATTCTTCATGAAGTGATGAATCAAATACAGGAACGTGAAATTTGGATTCCTTATGGTGAAGTAAAAAGATATTATCTAAGCAAAATAGGAAAATGGTTTAGAAAAATAGAAAGTGAATGGGAATCACAAATATCTAACAGTGAAAAGCAGCAGGTATTAGAAGAAAAGTAAATACAAACAAACCAGGGGGCGCATTTCATGTTTAATTTACAAGAAGATATGTATGAACAATTGAAAGAGAAAAAAGGGGGTGTTACTGTATTTTTAAAGAATGGCGTTCAAGTACGTGGGCAGATCCTTGCAACAGATAAATTTACCGTCCTAATGATGGTTCATGGTAAACAACAACTAATCTACAAACAAGCAATCTCTACACTTGCTATATAAAAAATGATTGTATGCTATAAAAGGAGAGGGATATATTGATTTTTTTATTTCGATTTGACATAAAAGATGATGGAATGGATTTTATCTTAAACGAAAAAATAGCTGAAGATATGATTCCTTACTATGATGAAATGCTTAGACCGCTTACCGCTTCTTTAAGTCAAACATTGAACTTTTATCGAGCTTTTAGTAAACACCCTACCATTCTATCTTGTCGAATTTTAGATAATAATGAACTGGAAATTATGTTGAGTAAAGGATTGGGACAGTATATAAATCCATACACTAAAAACCAAATTATTTTCGAAAATGGAAAATTAATAGCAGATATCTTAATGGAAGTTATGAACCATCAAACTATATACCGTTAAATTATATTATAAGGGGTCACCATACATGCCCATCAACTTAAGAAATTAGGTATTCCAAAAACAAAAAATAGGCTAAGTGTTTTTATATTTTGTTTTATATTTATATAAAGGTGAGATAAAAAAAGACTTAATCCTTATTTGTAATACTGAAACTAAGATAATTAAATAAATATCATTATTACTACACGACGACACATGTTGTTTAACAATGTAGTTTTAAGACGTATCAATACTTTGCTTGATACGCCTATTTTTTATGGTTTTTCCTTCGTTTTATCGCTACATTTGAACTTTTTTTCATCACTTTTAAATAGCCAGTTTAAGAGAAGCAATTGATTTCTTAGTTGAAATTCATGTTTGTATTTGTGTCAAAATAAAGCCCCTTCAATACTTTCCTTTTAATAGATGCGTTTAATACACCTAATTTTAAAAAGATTTTATATACCATGCATTCATAGTGGAGTGTTCAGAACCTGGGAGGGGTTCATTTAAAAGTATA
>NZ_AYMH01000017.1:0-56617 GCF_000633475.1 Bacillus sp. H1a
CTTGATAGCGATGGGGTAGCACCACATAGCTATCAAGCTAAAGTTTTATTGCACCCCTAGAACGAAATTTTTAGGCTTTCTTGTAACGAAGAAGCTTACTTATCGTTTTTGGGTGATTCCAAATCCTTAGCTTGATGGACATGAGGCATCGCCAGCATTTCGGAGAATAGCCACGTTAAGGATTATTTACACAGTAACAAATTACAAAAAAAGAAGACGGTAAACCCGCCTCCTTTATCCATTACCATGGAAGATCAGCTACTTTGAAATAAAGTTCGATTAAAAATAGCACACAATTACTACTCAAATTGGTAAAGAGTATAGAAAATAGTCTTATCTAAATCGAGTTAAATGCTAAGCATCAAGATTAGCATTTTGGGCAAGTCTCACGTACTGACCATTTCTTTCGTCTCTAATGACAGCTCCTAACTGAGCTAAATCTTCTCGTAGATATTTAGCATCTGCCTTTTTCTTTTCTTTCAATGCACGGTCTCTAGCATAAAGTAATACATTTATTTTTTCGGAAAAGTCAGTATTTCCTAAAATCCATCGTTGATATTGGCTACTAAATGGATCCGTTTCATTCCATGGATATTGATATTTATTAAAAGCTTCTCGTACAGTATCCTTCTTCACTTCAATAACTTCTCTATATAATTCATTACTCTTTTGTCCAAGAATAATTAAGTGCTTATTTTCTATATAGATTGCTAAAATGTCCTGTTTCTCAATGACATTTACTTTTTCTCCAAATTTTAACTGTAAATTATTGTAGGAAATTGTGACTTCGAGACTCTCATTTAAAATAATAAAGCCTAATAATAAACCTGCTATTGTTCCAATAACAGTGGCAAGACTTGAAACCCATAAGCTGTTAAAGAATGTAATGAGTAAAATTAACTTTTCCATTGGAACTACTGGGAGTTTTAGTATCCAGTTGGCAATGATGGGAAGAAACCAACCAATCAAACCGCCTAATATCATGGGCACTAAAACAATAATTGCTTTTTCGAACTTACTATGTCCAAGAAATGTTTCTTTCTCTATCATAATACCTATCCTCTCTATTAAATTAGTTATAAACAATATTTTGGAATTATATATCGACATATAAGTCGCAGATATGCAGAATACAACATGGCGGCTACTGGCTTACTCTCTTTGTTTTAAACCTCGCATGTGTTAGGAAAAGGCCCTGACCGCTTCTGTGAACGGCCAGATGCTCTCGTCCTCCCCTAAAAAGAAAGGGTTTTTATGTCATTCTATTAACTTATATATAAATGATTTTTTGTTTTCATTATTTAACTATTTTCAATATGCTTTTTTTCAATTCTTCACTATAATTTTCTAAACTCATTTTACTTTGGGAAGATATCAAAGATTCCGCTATCGAACCTTGAATAATTGTTGCGGTCACTTGAATATTAAAATCTCCAAATTCTTTTGATTCCTGCCCCTGTAAGAGAATTTCTTGTAATAAACCCTTTATTAAATCTTCTTCATCGTCTTCTAGTAAATAATAAGGAATATGATCTGGTGTTCGTGCATTAAAAACTATTTCAATTAAAGCGATATTATTTGTTCGGTTTATAACCTGATAAGCTAAACTTGCTTCGATAAATGCTTTTAATTTTTCTGTAGATGCTTGTTTTTGACTAACTCTTGCATTAATAAATAACCATTCTTGTTCAACTAAATACATTAAAGTATTGTTCATCAAATCTTCTTTACCAGAAAAGTGATAAGAAATTAACCCTGTACTTATGTTTGCTTTTTTTGCTATTTTCGACAAACTTGTACTTACATACCCAACTTCTCTTAAAACTTCAACAGCGGCCTTAATTATTTGTTCTCTTCTTGCTTCTGTTATAAAAGATTGTCTGTCTTCCATAAGAATCACCACCTTATAAATTTTTCATCACTTTTGATTGAACGTTCATTTTTTTGATTGAACGTTCAATTAATTGGATTGTATATTTTTTTCCTATTCTTGTCAAATCTAATTTTAAAGATTATATCTTTAAAATCTCTACGATCTCTACAATGCGAATTCTATATACAGACATGAAAATATATTTTAGAAACACGAATACAAGTTATATCCTTAAATGTATACTTTTAAGGACATAACTTGTTTCCCTATAAAATCAAAGATTATCACGTTTATAACTATGAATGAAAACATTTATAAACGCTTGTTAAGTGATTCCAACCTTTATAAACTTCTTAGCATACAATTTTCTCGAAATGATATGGAATGTAGTTTCAGTGAAAGTTGATATAGATAAAAAAGAAGCTAACGAAAACATTAAGGAATTAACTACCGTAGCTAATGAGTGTGTCGATGCGTTAGAACGATTAGAAAAGGAACTAGGAAGATTCTTTGTTTCTCCCATCCTCTTTAGTACCGTCACTTCGGCGATGGCTTTTTGTTCATCTGAATAAAAGGATAATTATGTTTTCTGTTGAATGAATAGATTGGGAAGGTGGAGAAATTATGCAATAATAGAATAGAGTTAACTATTTTATGCGACTCTGTAACAAAGTTCGGTGAATCTGAAACAGAAAGATTTAAAGTGATGGGTAAATACGAAATATATGTTCATAATAATCAAGGTTACTCTTATCATGCACCATCAAAAAAGACATTAGTTTATATTATAGAAAAGATTTAAAAGCATCCAAAACGGGTGCTTTTTCTTTGTTATATAAAATTTATATAATAAACATGAAATTTAACAAAATGGAAAATTGAATCCCGTACCTCAATACATTGATTCATGGCCAAAATTTTTTAAACAATTGATTTCTTCATTATATAAGTAAAAAAGAGATAAGAACACTTTTTTAAGTGCATTATCTCTTTTCGAATATGCATTTCATATCCCATGTAAATTTACCACATATTTCGATGGGACTTACAAATTGCTCTTCAATAATAATTATATCTTGTTTTTTGTGAAAAATATACAATTCCAAACCCTTTCAAAAATACATGGTCAGAATGTCAGTGCTTTACATGTTTTTAAGAATTATAGTTAGAGATAACAAGAAGTTTATTTTACTATAATTAATTAATCACGTACATAAATATAGGTCTTTCTGTAAGAATGCTACAAATTCTTCCCTGTTTACCTATACATATATTTTAGATAATTAATTATTATGTAGATATTAATTTAAAGTTATTTATACGAAATAACTAAATGGATTTTTTAAGAAGAGCAAATGATAAACCCTTCAGTTTTCTTAATTAACATAATTTTCAAAATTAAAATCTATAGATGTTAATATTTGTTATATAATAAAATTGTCAAAGCATTACCCTTGTAGTTTCTATGATGAATCTGTAAGATGGTTTGTTTGTCCCTTATATTCACCTGAGATTAAAAAGAACTTGTAGGGATTCCTACAAGTTCTTTTTGTTTCCACATTATTTTCCTTCTTAAGTTGATGGATGTACCTCGGTACCTATATTTTACTGAATTTTCAGTGTACAATTAGAATTCCGAATAGTATGATATTCAAGATGTGTAATTTATTTTAAGGAGAGGATTTAGTTATTATGAAAAAAATTATTGTATCGTTATTGTCTATTTTTATTTTTTTCACAGCTTTTAGTACAAACGCCTTTGCGGCAACTCCGAAATATATGGCTGAAACTCACGGTTATTGGGAATCTGGTTCGGATTTGTGTGGGAAAACTTGGGCTTTTAGGCTTTATCGTGATAGGGATTTTGTATATCGTGCTTGGGTGCAAAGTGAAGATGGAGTAGATTGGTATTATATTAATGGGTATGAGATGGTTGACCCATCATCTAGTTCGTGTAATGATAACGGAGGCAGCCCTTGGTTGAAGATAGACGGTAGATGGTACTTATTCAACCCTGGTGGAAAGCTAGTTAAGAAAGAAGGTTGGGAATGGTCGGCTAATGCCGGGAAGTGGATGTATTGGATTCCTGGAAATTATGGACTTGCAACAAATGAATCAAAGGTAATTGACGGGGTAACATATTACTTCGATAGTAATGGTTATATGAAATAAAAATGAAAGCACCCTAATGGATGCTTAATGATTCTCTATGTTTTTGGTAACTTTGCAACAGAACCCAATCAGATTTCTAACCAGGTTAGATTATCATTTGGAGTCATAAGTGATCTCCATATTTCTTTAGAAGGAGTTTTTGAATTTATTAATTGTGCCCATCCCTCTAAAGGATCTTCCCAAGGCTGAACTTCTAACCTATCCTGAAAAGACACATTTGACGGTAGAAGACTCCAATCAGCAGACTCAACTTTTAAAGTTTGTCCCTCAGGAGCTACGCCATATATTCGCGTAGATTCACTAAATAATTCAAATGTCAAATCTTCTATGTGACTAGAGGTTGTACCTCCTGGTTTTATCTCAAAGTGAGTCACTAAGTCCTGATTGGGGAAGCCATCAGCATAGGTAGGGCAGTTTTCTTCAGGTATAGCGATTGGTCCCTTTGTCACCATTTTGAATGGAAGTGCTGGTCCAATGATTGGATTTACTAATGCGTAGAGTTGACAGCCGTTTATATCTATATCATCTGCTGCTGAAGGTCCACGGTCGAACCGATCCCAAGCTAATAATAAACCCGCGCCACCGACAATTTCTGAGACTCCAGCAACGAAAAAAGCTAATTGTGGCATTCTTTATACCTCCTAGTAATAGATTGTTTCAAATCCATATGAACAGTAAATTTAGAGATGGGGTTTGAAATGGGGTTAATGCTATTTTTACGACATTTTAAGGTGAATTTTGGTTGTCTCAAATGCTTACGTTTTTGAGACTGTATGAATCCCTTAGAATAGTATAATCAACGTTTTTTCGTGTCGAATTTGCTTAGCGTATATTTTCATTAAAATGTGGATAGGACCCCATCACCATCAAGCTTAGATTTTGAAGTACCCCAGAACAAAAAATTGACATCTCCAAGTGAAGATGCACAATTTTTTGTTCTGGGACTTTATAAAATGGTTAAGTATTATTGTTCTAATTTATCATTACAGTCTATTCTTATGACCTGTCTCTAATCGAATATCGAGAAAGAGGATGTTTTTAAATCTACTCTGCCTGATCACCGATACAGATTAAACCACTATTATGGCTACCGATACAGATTAAAGCGACATTATGTCCTGTACCGCTTCCTCCACCTCCACCATGTCCTCCGCTTCGTTGAACCTCACCCTCATGTATAATTCGGTCCCCAATTTCCATTTGTAATTGTTGTTTTAATGTATCTGCAAGAGAACCTGAAACTATAATTCGCCCCTGTTCATCGATAACAATCTCAACTTGATTTTTTGACATTGGAATCCTCCTAAGTAATAATATGATTTTTAATGTTGCTTAAATTCCAGATATACCTTTTAAAGGGCATTGTAGAATAGAATAATCTAAATTTTCAATGCCCCGTAACCAAGGGGATAAACGATCCTGGTTAATCTTCACAGTTCCATCAGGTAATAATGAACCAATATGATTGTGATTATCATACAGAGCAACTGTGCATTTATTGATTTTTCCATCTGAACGTATCACCATGTGATTTGGGCGAGATGCATAGCATATATAAGGATTTTTTTCTTCGTAAAAGGTATAGTTTTCGCCATATAATTTTTTTTCTAAACTCTTTATGATTTGCCCTCTTTGATTTGTTGGAAAGACATCAAAGGTCTTGTCATTTGGTCCTCCAGCATGGCCAACTGCACGAAATAATACTTTAAATCTTGGGTCAGAAATAAATTCCTGTCGTAAATCTTCAATTAAAGGATCTAATAACATAATGTTATCTGGAGTAGCATGAACTCTAATCAATATAGATACCGGAGCAGAAGATTTTTTGATTTCTAATAAATTTTCCCAAATTTTATCAAAAGTCCCCCCACCGTTTGCTTTTAGTCTTGTTTTGTTATGTATATCGCTTGGACCATCTAAAGTAATTTGATAGTCCAAAACATTTAAATTTGTTAATTCCGAAAAAAGGTCAGGAGTTAGTAAATAACCATTTGTTGTCATACCAGAACGGTATTCTAATTGTGGATGCCTTTTAGATAACTTTTTAACAAACTTAGATATGTTTAAGACAACATCCTTAGCAACAAGTGGTTCCCCTCCAAACCAATCGATGTTAAGATATTCCAAATCTGAAACCCTACGAAGAATTAATCTTTTTATCCCTTGAATAATTTCATCAGACATCTTACTAGCTTCGAAATTTTCGTAACAATATGTACACCTAAAATTACACTTTTCAGTCGGTAAAATGGTTAAACTAAATCTGCGATTAGACAATAATTCAGTTAGCACTGTCATTAAATTTTACCACCTCCAGTTTTAAGTATTCTCTTCATGTTTCGATAATATACAAATTTTAAGTATACTTTTTAGAAGTTGCATAATAATTACAGGAGGTTATTCGTAAAGGTACACCTTTTGGAACCGCCAAAATCATATGAAATATTAGTTCCAAAACCTCAAAAATACATTTTTGAAACGTATCTAAAAAATAGACATCTTTTGGAACTAATTTGTTATAATATGTATTATAAAACATCAAGAGAAGGAGATTCTGATACATTGACTAACAGAAAATTCGGATACATCCGTGTAAGTAGTAAAGATCAAAACGAAGGTAGACAGCTAGAAGCGATGAAACAAGTTGGTATTGATGACAGAGATATTTTCATTGATAAACAATCTGGTAAAGATTTCAATCGCCAAAAATATCAACTTGTAAAAATGATGTTACGGGAAGGTGACATTTTATATGTACAATCCCTGGATCGTTTCGGAAGAAACAAGGAAGCTATTTTAAATGAATGGAGGGATATTACAAAAAATATAAGAGCACATATTGTTGTACTCGATATGCCTTTATTAGATACAACTAAGTATCAAGATAACTTGGGAAATCTCATTACAGACCTGGTACTTCAAATTCTTTCGTGGCTTGCTGAAGAGGAACGCACAAAGATAAAAGTTCGGCAGCAAGAAGGCATCCATTTGGCTAAAAAACAAGGGAAACATCTTGGAAGACCTAGAGTAGAGATTACAGAGGAATTTATCATGGCTTATAATTCCTGGCAGACAGGAAAAGTTACTGCCGTAGAAGCTATGAAACAAGCTAATCTATCTAAGACTACATTTTATCGACTTGTGAAGCGATATGAAAACAAAACATAAAAACAAAATTGAGGGGGATAAAAGTGGGTAGAAATGAATTATGTTTTTGTGGTAGTGGCAAGAAACAGAAAAAATGTCATTACGATGTAGATCCGAATAGTTATATCGGAAATCTTTATAAAAAATATCTTAAAATAGATAACATCATTTCAGATTACAAAGCAACACATGAAGAGTTCGAAAATCATCCTTGCGGAAAAGGATGTTTCAATTGTTGCTATGATGTCTTTCCTGTTTCAATGTTAGAATTCGAATTACTTTTAGAAGAAATGCGTAATATTGGCATAGGGTTTGCTGAAGCTGTTTTTACAAAGGCACTTAAACATTTAGATTCACTACGAATCAATAATCCTGGGTTATACAAGAGATTAGAAGAGGATACAAGTTTTCAGAATAAGAGAAAAGTTGATTCTAAAGACCTAGAACAATATCAACAAACAGAAAGATTCCAATTCCCTTGTCCCTTATTAGATGAAAATAATGGAAGATGTACAGTATACAATAAAAGACCTATGGTCTGTAGAACCTTTGGCACTACTCATGATTCTCTTTTACTTATGATAAGTAGTCCTCAATCAGCAGTTTGTGAAAATATCCCTAGTATTCATGCTAATGCATTACAAACACCTGAAATTGAACCTTCAGACTCACAAGTAAATAGCATGCTTAAAACAACATACCTAGGACAAGAAACGCTTATAAGGGCATATCCAATTGTTTATTGGTTCAAGATATATCACAATAAGAACAAGAAAAAAGGAAAACCTGTTTATTCTTCTTTAGTTCCTTCTTTTTTTCATAAGAAACTAGGAACTATTACACTTGCTGAATTAATGCCCTAATCATTTATAAGGGGTATCGTCAGGAAAATGCAGATTTATAACGTTAAGGAAATTTCAATATTAAAAGCCTAATTTCTCAATTTAATGCTGAAGAATTAGGCCTTTCTCATATTTTTATTCTCTAAAACTTTTACTTTATAGTAGCTCGAGACATTTCAAACTTTGCACCTAGTTCAGCAATTATAATATTTGCACACTGCATTAAAATTACTTGAATATTATCTGTTAAAGTTTGAGTTTGTTTAATTTTAATTTCTCTTGATAACCATTTCATTTCTTCTTCGTCAGTTTCAAATTGATTCCATGCAATTTCCTTATATGGTGCGACAGAATGCATGATTAATAAATTCATACGTGACAGGAAAATTAATAACGTACATTTATAAGATTTAAGACTAGGATACTTCGCTTTAAATTCAATAGAGATATAATCAAAGGGAATATCCCCAGATTGTATTTCTAAATCTATAGGTTTCCTTTTCTTCTTAAATGGAAAAAATGCATTGGCGAAAATACCTTTGGATTCTTCTTCTTCTGCCTCTTCATATACCACATCAACAAAATAATTTCTTTGTTTTTCATCAAGTAATCCGAGCACAGATCTATATCTACCAATAGTAGATACAGGGATTCCTCCATTTATATGCCCTTTATAAACTGATAGTTCATAAATACCAGCTATGTCATCTGGAAGTGTATACTCCCCTACTACTTGACCAATTATATCTACGGCATTAATGATTTCCGAAAAATCTGTGCAGTAATCTTCTGATTCTTTTTGGACCATGTCAATTAAGGTAGCCACTGTTTTTTCTTCTACTACAGCTCCTGAAGTAACTGCTCCGACCTCTTCTAATTTTTTCGCAACTTGTTCCTTTAACTGAGTCGTTACTGTGCAAAATTCCTCTGTAAGATTAGCTTGATTAACAAACTTGGGAGTCTGATCATCTTGATATATTGAACTAAATGTATCAGATATGCTGTCTGTAATATTCTTAAATCTAATTGTAGTCCCAGTCTCTTGCTCAAGAACTGATTCGACAAAACTTTCTGTAAAATAACTTAATCTTTGCGCAAGCGAAGGTTCGTTATCTTGGGAGGAAAACATAAAGTAACAGTCTTTCAATTCCTTTTTCTTCGCGGATGCACTTAAAGTTTTCTCCACAAGTTGTTCATCATCGTCTTTAATATATGTAGCACCTGAATAGCATGCATCAATGACCTTTACAGCTAATTTAGGACTTAACATTCTTAAATAACTGTCTACCTCTGAATTTTGTAAAGAAGTAGAATTTAACTTTGTGGTTTCATAATCTGATAATAAGAAATAAAAGTCAGATGATTTTGTCTTCCCATGCCCAGTAAAATAGAAAAATACCTGATCGATTTCTTCTTCAGAACCTTCATGTTTTTTTACAAACTCTATAATTTGGTCTTTTACTTGATTACTATTCACATTCTCTTTAATAAATAAAATGTCACTATACTCATTTGTTTGTTTAAGTAGTTCATGCATTACCTCAACATCACGTAAGCAGGCATCTAAATTTTTTAGACTTTTATATTCGCTTACACCAACTAATATTGCTATTCTTACTCCCAATTATCTCGCCCCAATCCATAATTATTACAATTGTAAAAATATATAATACAATTGTACCAAATTTTTTTATAAGCATTGTATCATTACTTCATATAAAAATAGGAAAATGTTTGGTGCGAATAGTGAACCTATAAAGGGGAGCATCAGAAAAATAAGTTTACCGTTGTAAATCCGCATTTACCTGATGTTATCCCTATCCAGGAATTATAGTTAGCAATAACATAAAATTCATTTTCTTATAGTTAATTGTTCCTGAATAAAAACATATTTCTTTCTGTAAGAACGCTAATTTTTTCTAGAAATACACATAGCGTATATAAGTATAAATGGCACTTGTTGTTAAAAATTATCTTAATAGGTTTTCAAGATTTAAATGAAACTTGCAGCGCTCTAAACTTCTTATTAAGCGATAGTAAAAATCGGATTACTGAATTTATAGAGGGTTCATTAGTGGATGTTGTTTTTACAAAGCCCAATTTCTTATTATATTGGTTACAAGAAGAAAAAGACATTTCTCAAGAGTTATATACTGTATTAGAGCAAGGTTTCGAAATAAGACATAAAGTAATACATGATGCAAATTTCATTTATAAGATTGAACCACATTTTATTAATGCATTTGAAGATTGTATGGTAATTTTTCCTCAATTAATTTCTATTTTGTTAGCTAAAAAATATAACGCTAAGAGACCGGTTTATAATGTGGAAAAACATTATAAACCGGTTAACTGATAATCCTAATGCTGATGAAGTTAATTTTATTTTTAGCAGAAATGATTTTGAGGGTGAATATGAAATTGTAGACTTGAAATAAAGTTGTACTGTTTATAAAAAAGATGAACCGAAATATCTTATTAAAGATGAGATTTCGGTTTTTCTTATTGCACTAACGAGATTTGATATTGATTTTGAAAATAGTTTGATTATTTATAATGGGAGTTTAAAGATTGTTGTTTTATAACTAAAAACAACATCAAGAACATACGTTTGTTTATTTGGGATTTTCTGTTATAATTATATTGATTAGGCTTAGAAAAGAGGGAGAAAATTGAGTGAGGTAAAAAACATTATTAGTAATTTTAGTCATTATTCATCTTGGTTAAGCACTTTAGAAGAAATCAATGAAACATTATGGTCTAAACCGATAGCTGAGGGTAAATGGTCTGTAAGTGAGATAATAGCCCATATTATGAATTGGGATAATTATCTATTAACAGAAATCTTCCCATCTGTTCAAAATGAACAGGGAATGGAGTTTCCAGATTTTGATACATATAATAAAAAAGCATCAAACTACGCAAAATCAGGCATATCACAATCAAAACTTCTTGAAGAAGCAAAAGATACAAGGGAATTACTTGTAAAAGAGCTTAATGAATTACCAACCGAAAAGTTAAAAAATCCATTAACTGCAAACGGTGTAACTCATTGTCCGAATACTGGAACACCTTATTCACTTATATATATTGTTAAGGAATTTACAGATCATGATAACCACCACAAAAGACAAATTATACAATTCCTAAAGGAAAACAACTTGGGCTAATTGAATCACGGGTTGTGATTATGAATAATTCTCAAACGTTGAAGAGTGCTTAAGAGACATATGAATCATTGAAACAATCAAACTTTTTTATAAAATTTTGTAGTATAGAATAACTAATCCCAATTATTTTGATTAATCTTTCTTCAAAATAATTGGGATTCTTTTATGATGAAATCAAATTTTTTAACTAGGTTTTAATTAAACTTTATTTCAAATCTACATTAGTTTCTATTAAGCAAGCGGGCGCTTTAATTGAATAAAAGAAGAGCACATATTAGTCATGTATAATATGTGCTCTTCTTTATTTTTAAGGATTTTTATAATTTAGGTCTTGATAAATTTTATCAGGGAACTCTTTGTATGTGTATATTTTGCTTAGATCGTATTCTTGTTTAGGTTCTTCATTTCCCATTCGTTCCACCTACATATCAGTCTGAATTAATACAGCTTAACCATAATAGCATGAATTGTTCACATAGTGGATGCTTTATATTTTGGAGGAGATGGAGTTTTAAAAATCCCTTAGCGTATAAAAACGTTAAAATGTGCGTGCTACCCCATTTTGGACGGATATTTCCAATCCTGTTTTTTCTTAGTGGCAGTTGAAGAAACTTCTCTTTTTTGATTTTGCTTTTCTATATTTTTCAGTGATGTTTGCATTTGTTCCACTTGTTCTTTTACTTCTTTTAGTTCCAGTTTCATTTCCATGAGTAACCGTAAAATAGCATCTCCTTTATTCATTGCAACATTCCCCTTCATTTTTCTATTATTTTTTTTCGGTTAACTGAATTTGAAAAATATCTGACTCCGTTATTTTTGATTGATGTAATCATAGTATCTTTTTAACGAAACTTTAGATTTAAAGCCTACTTGTTTTATAATTTTATCTTCTGATAATTGCTTTCTAATTAAACTTAGAATGAAAGTATTACGTAAATGCTGTGCTGAAATTCCTTTACGTAAGTTAGCCCTTGCCACTTCAAGTCGGATCATTTTTTGAACAGCAATTTCCGTTAAAGCTTTTGGTGCATCATTTTCATATACCCAACGAAATGTATTTCGATTATAATCAAATGCCACAAATAGTGGGTCAGTACTATGATATTTGGGACGAACAGGTTCCGGAATGATTTTGTAATAGCCAAATAATCGCTTTTTATCATCTTCACTTAATACAATCGTTCTTTCTATCCCTGTTATTCCTGGAACTGTGATTGTATTGTTCTCAAAATGAGCATGTTTCATTTGTAATCCCACAAGCTCTTGTAGTGATAGTCCATAGTTCAGAAGGAAATGTACAATAGAAATGTTTCGATCCTGAAGTATAGGACGAACAGCGCTTTGCCTCTCGGTTAATCCGTCCAATGAGGTTAAAATATACTGTAAACTTTTTTCTTCCTCTTTCGAGATAAAATCCTCATCACGTAACGCACGATTTGGTTGGATACTAAGTTTCATCTCTTCTAATGGATTTGGCAGTTCTAAATACTGATACAGTCTATTTAATACAATATAGACACGATGCATTGTTTTATCAGAGTACTTTCGTTGCTTCTTTAAATCATTAAAATACTCTTCATAATCCTCTGTATTAAGTGTCGTCCATATATTCTGTAATGGAAGCTTTTTAGATTTTTGTAACCACTGGCCAAAGTCCTCAATATCATAGGCATATCGTTTAATTGTGGAAGGTTTTCTTCCTTTACCTAATAAGAAAGAAGAAAAATGCTGTACTGTGTCTTGGAACTCCTTTGTTGGCATAGCCCTATCATCCTAATTTTTTCTTTTAGTATATCAAATTTTAAATCGCTTAAAGTATACATATTCTTCTAATTACAAGACAAAGATGGTAAATGGATGTTATATATTACTCCTTATATAAATTATCTTCTTTTACATTGTATAACATATACATGTGAGATTTACATAACGTCCTATTATTGGTAGCTGTGGCTTTAAAACAAAGTTTGATAATTTATAAAAAAGTCTGGTCGTTTAAAATAAAGATTGATAATATGTAAAAAAGTTTGATCAAAATCCTGTGTTGATGTGCAGGATTTTTTTTTATTCAGCAATCGGGCCATTTTCTTGAATAACTTATTGTGGAAATTATGGAATTTTGCGATGATTGTTATTGATTTTAATAGCAGGATGGTGGAAGAAAGAAGGGGATTTTTTATATGTTAAGTTTTAGAGATTCAACAAAGACTATTCAGGAAAGTGGGACAGAAATTGCAATAATTTCTGTTGGTGCTACCGAACAGTTTGGCCTTACTTACCGATGCACTTAGATAATTTGATTGCTGAAAAGTATGCAGAAGCGTTTGGTGAAGTATTAGATGCTTATGTATTACCGACACACTTCTGAAGAACATGCAAACTTTAAAGGCACTATTACAGTGAGCCCTAATGTATTAACAGTAATACTGGAAGAGATAATTGTAAATCTAACGAGACAAGGGTTTAAAAAATTCGTTTTATGTAATGGACACGGAGGAGCTTATTGGGAGTCTTCATTTGTTAAACAAATAAACTTTAAGTACCCAGAACTCATATTAATTACTACTCATCGGCATTTGGCTTGGGAATATGCTTTAAAAGAAGCAGGTATTGAAGGATTAAAAGATAGGCACGCTGGTTTCTTATCAGTATGTACGGCTATGTGGTTATGTCCAGAACTTGTAAAGGTTAAGTCCATGGGTTCTGAAGTACCTACCAAAAATAATAAATTTGCTGATTATATTTTTGGGGATAAGCTAACGAAAGATGGCTGTTGGGGCAAGTTTGAGAGTAATAATTATACTGCCCAACAACTTACTGAGATTGGAAAGACATTCTGGACCTCTTTTATTGCAAAGAGAAGTGAACACCTAAAAGAAACTCTTGAAAAAGCTTATCAAATAAAAATGAGTTGAATAAAGAAGTTTGGTAGATATAAAAGTCACTATCTTCAAGTAAAGGGCGCGATTTTTTGAAGAAAACTTAGATTATTAAACGACTTTATTATCGGTACACATCAAAAAGTATAACAATTTATCCCGCTACTTTAGGGCAGTAAGAGCCCGATTGGTTCAACTAATCCATCAGTAGGGATGAAGAAAAATCCCTACTGATGGAAGTTTCACTTTATCCTGCAATCTCAGCCGAAGAGAGCCCCTCATGAATATTTCCGCTTACAATGATAGAATGTCCCCAAAATATATCTCCATCCAAAAAGAATATTTCAAAATCACCTTCTGAATAAACGCTTATGCTGCTTAATGTGATGGAATCGATGAACATTTCTTTTGTAATTTCGTCGATTTCTGCTTCATCATCTTGTAGCCATTCATTTGCTAACTCTACCAGTTCTTTTGCAGCGTACATTTTCATTTTCATGTTCCATTCATCTTGCTCCTTGAAAAGTGCATGTGCTGTTTCCAGTGCAGACTTCATCATATGCTTGTCTTCATTCCAATCAAAATATAAATGACATTCTTCACCAGCCCAAGACATTCTCTTTTCAAAAGTTTTCACTCTTTTATCAAGTTCAAACTCGCCCAACATCTCATCATGATAAAAAACCGGTTTCATCGCATCTTGTAAGATGATTTCCAACTCATCATCTTTATATGGTGTTTCCAAAACCTTAACAAGCATCATTGAATTTTCTGACTTGCGCACCTGTAATATTACAACTGTATTTGCTGTCAAAATGTCTTTTGATTTTCTCCATTCTGCATCATCAACCAACCATGCGAGTCGTATGTCTTCTTTTGTAATCGTTTCATTGTTATGTAAGTCTTTCCACGCAATCAAATCAATTGAAGCAGTCCACAAAATGTTGTCACCGCCTCTTGATGCACCAATTCCTAATGCCCCTGTGACAGCTGCTATTTCAATCACATTTTCTGAGAATCTATTTTCAAATCTACTTATTTCACTTGATTTACTCAATTTCGTACACATTCCCTTCATCACCCACAGGCATAAGTACTTTGTGAGTTTTCCTGTTTTATTATAATCGGTCTATGTCTTGTAACAAAAACGAACGCTTATGTCACGTTTGTATTTAAAAATAATGAGCTTCATAACTCTTGAATTCATTGTAACAAAATACTGTATCAAAAGTAATTTGTAACATTATTAATCTCAACTATTTTGTTACAACAAAATGTATTTTTGGAAATAAGATGGTTCATCACCAAAAGACGGGGGTGACATATGTACAGAGATAATAAAGTTGTTTTAAACGACTTTATTAATTGTTTCGTTAAGATTGTAAAGAAGTGTACTTGTGCCAACGTGGCAGTTTAGTTGAATGGAAAATGTTATAATATTATTAAAATTTAAGAAATGTAGAGTGAAAAATGAAGAATATTAAAAGATTAATTCAAGTCATCTTAGTAAGTACATCATTCCTAATTCTTAGTGGATGTTATTTCCCTAAAGATAAACTGAATCAACCAATACAAGAATATTTAAAAACAAACTATGGAATACAAGGTGAGTTTTCTATTATTCAGACAGATAATAATTGGTTTGAAGGGATTGGCCATCAAACTTATGTAGAAATTAAAAAGCCATATCGTGCTTATCCGTTCTTAATGATTGAAAGAGATACTTTGAAAATCTTAAAAGATGCTAGTGACGATATCTATCTCGAACAATTCAAGGGTGCATATATTGAGCAACACCCAGAAGTAGTTCAAGTAATGAAACAGATCATTAAAAAATATGGGTTAGTGAAATATCCTGATAAAGTTGTCCTAGAAGGGCATAACCCTATTCGTATCTTTCCTTACGATAACATTAAGTTAAATATAAATAATTCTCAAGAGCTACTTGATGATTTTAAAAAGACTCAAAAGATTGATACTACTGGACTTTTACCTACATTAATACCAAGTGACCCCCGACGTGAAAATTATAATATCAGGTATGTAGGTGTGGTGAATTTTCAATTTGAATTTGACATGAATAAAAATAAACATCCTATTCCAAAGGCCAAAGATCTAATTGAGGACTTTCAAAAAAGTGGGATATTAACAAAAGGGATATACAACATAGATATGTTAGTAGATGATTCAAATCCAGATCATTTTGTGGGATGGGAATACAATAATGTAGCTTTGTTTGAAGTCGATGAAAATGGTAAATATACCATAATTGCTACTCCTAAATATGATGATTTAGAAAGCACTTACTTTTATGGTGATTACGCAGCTAAAAAAATATAGAATAGAATTTTAGGTTGAATTATCACAAAGTTTAATCGTTTATTTAATTATATAGACGAAATAATTATTTTCCCAAAAAAACATTGGGGATTTAAGGGGATAGAATGAATTTTCTCCAACTAATGATAGGTTAGTTGAAGAAGACATGTGCTTATCATCTTCAATAATCGGGCGTGATTGTGGAGTAACACAGGCAGAAAATGATCAAATTTTTTTATAAAAAAATGAACTAAATGAAAATATTAAGAACGTGTTTTGATCAATCTTTTTTTCAAAACACGCTCTTTTCTATGATCGTTTATCTAGATTATTAGTATCAATTTGATCAAACTTTATTTTAAAGCAACAGCAAGTAATCTCCTAATATTGGACATACTGATAGTATGACTCTAAAAAAGGTGCGTGATCAGTATGGAAAAGGAAAATTTGTTTAAATGGAAGCATTATCAGCCTGAACCAATCTTATTAACAGTAAGGTGGTACCTACGGTACAATTTGAGCTTCCGTAACCTGGTGGAAATGATGGAGGAAAGAGGATTATCAATTGCTCATACAACGATTATGCGCTGGGTTCATCAATATGGATCTCAATTAGAAGAGAAAGTACGACATCATCTTAAATCAACTAATGACTCATGGAGAGTCGATGAAACATATATCAAAGTAAAAGGTCAATGGATGTACTTATACCGTGCAGTCGATTCAGAAGGGTATACAATTGATTTTTATCTAAGTAAATCAAGAGATACACAAGCAGCCAAGCGCTTTTTCAAGAAAGCCTTGGCTTTTTCGTATGTTTCTAAACTTCGCGTGATAACAGTAGATAAGAACCCTGCCTATCCTGTAGCGATTCAAGAGTTGAAAGAAGAGAAACATATGCCTGAAGGCATACAACTAAGGCAAGTTAAATATCTCGATAATATAGTGGAACAAGATCATCGTTTTATTAAGAAACGCGTGCGTTCTATGTTGGGATTCAAGTCATTTAAAACAGCAACCTCTATATTGAGTGATGTTGAAGCCATGCATATGATGAAAAAAGGGCAACTTGTTTTACTGGATAAGTCTGTCCAAAACCAGAAAGAATTTATTCATAAATTGTTTGGCTTAGCTTCATAAGATAGAAATGAAGAGGAAATTGCTACTCTATGTTTCTAACTAGCATTTTCGTACCAGAAAATGTGATATTTCGTTGACCTTAATTAGATATGTAATATTGCATATAAAAATATATTGATATAGATTATATGTGCTTACTATAATAAGAGTATAAAAATTTACCACATCTTAATACGAAAAAAGAGGAGGAAATAATATGGAAATCGCAATGGCAGTTTTAAAATTTATTGGTGGAGTAATTCCATTCGTTCAAGAACTTTTAAAAACATTTATGTAAGTTCATTATTTAGCAATTATTTATAAAAATTATCACACAAATGATAAAAAGACTTAATCTCCTCATAAGGATTAAGTCTTTTTTATTAGTTTCGTGCGAAAGGTAGAATGGATTTGAATGAGGGGACTGACTTATATGAATAGAAGAAAGAATTGTAAATTACAAAAACCAATGAAAGTATTTATGGCATCTGCTGTTTTGACAACGACATTATTTACGTCTATGACTGTAAATAGTTTGAACATTCATGCTGAAACTACGCAAACTCAGGCGCAATATGAAGAGAGGACATTTGAACTTCCAAGTACAGGACATTATATGGGGGAAGCAGCAAGAGAAAGAAGAAGTGAGCAACGAAACTATGTACCAACAGGAATCTATGTACAACCGAATGAACAAGTCACAATTGAAGTATCGGGACTATCGGGATTAGACAAGCTTGGAGCAACTATTGGGACAAATGAATATGATAAAGCAGGGGGAAAAGCATTTCGTCTTTCTCTGGGTTCTAACACCATCTCCTCTCCAAACGGTGGTTTATTAGGGTTTGATAACTGTGAAGGGAAAGGAACTGTTAGGGTGAAAGTAACACAAGGGGGGAGCCCTGTTCCATTCTTTGAATTAGGGAAGCATACGAAAGAAGACTGGATTACTATGATGGACAAGTATCCAGATGCACATGCCGTTCAATTTAAGTCAAAGAAAGCAGTACTTACTGTTACTCGTGATAGTGCCAAGAAATATATTGTGGGTCAAGATCCGGTTCCTCTATTAAAAAAATATGATGAAATGATTCTAGCGCAAGATAAAATATCGGGACTATCTGAAACAAGTTCTAATCCGTTACATCGTCCAACTCGCCGTCTCTGGTCTTTTGTGGAAAATCCTAACAACCCAGATTGGGGTATGTATGCAGGGGTGAATGGAGTTGTATTTACTACTGCTGGTAATGCAATCGAAAGTGCTTTAAATGTAAATGAATTTGGATGGGGACAACTGCATGAAGCAGGACACACAAGGCAACAATATCCTTGGAAATGGAATGACCTTAGAGGAATGACTGAAGTCACTGTTAATATATATTCTTTAGCTGCACAAAAGCAATTATTCCCGAATCAACCAACACGATTAGAAAAAGAAGGGGATTACGATAGAGCTTTTGCATACTTAAAACAAACAGATAAAGAGTATAAAAATATTGATGACTTGTTTGTGAAACTTGTTATGCTTTGGCAACTTCATTTAGCATATGGAGATGATTTTTATCCGAATCTTCACAAACTATATCGAGAGTTACCAAAGGATAAACTTCCAGGAACTGATGAAGATGCAATACAAGCATTTATTTACAATACATCGAAAGTAGCGAAACAAAATTTACTTCCATTCTTTGATCAATGGGGACTGAAAGCATCACAAGAAACGAGAAAAAAAGTAGAAGCTTTGAGATATCCAACATTAACTTCCCCTATATGGGAAGCGACGGATGCGAAACCTGTTAAACCAGTAGCTGCGTATGATTCAAGAAAATAATGAAAGCAAGTGTGTAATCTAGCTAGTAGGGGTCACCATACACATCCATCAACTTAAGAAATTTATAACGCCCCCAAAACAAAAAATTGTACATTTTCACCTGAAGATGCCAATTTTCTCGTTTTGGGGTATTTGCTTTTCTCAGCTTGATTGTGATGTGGTGTTAAGTTAGTCCTTCGAGTTATCTGTAAAAGTATACCTTTATAAACTACAGTCACTTTTCCCATTAGTAAAAGTAATATTCCAGTTGACATTTTATAAAACGTTGAATTTCCAGTGCCAAATAGTCCCTATTCAGCTGAAAAATTGCCTTAACGTACAGCAAACAGCTTAAATGCGTCCAAATTGTGACATAACGTACAATTTTCTTTTTTTGATATGGTGACCCATGCTCATCAACTTAAGATTCTGAAATACCCCAAAACGAAAATTTTGTGCATTATGCTCATTTTTATTGTTTTGAGGTAACCCGTTCTTTTTAGCTTGATAGCAATGTGGTGTTACTTTTTTTATATATTTGCAAGACTTTTGTAACATTTATGAAAGACATTTGAAAGATATATAAACTATGATGATCTTAAATGCCCATCAACTTAAAAATTTTATAACATCGCAAAACAAAAAAATTATGCATTTTCACATAAAGATGTCAATTTTCTCGTTTTGGAGGTATTTGTATTTCTTAGCTTGATAGCGATGTGGTGGTACCCCTACTTAAGGATATTGAATTTACTGTTTATATATGATAATCATTATATTATTGTATTCAGAAAGGAAAATGAAATGAAAAAAATTATACCTACACTATGTATAGCTGGGATGACTTTAGCTATGTTAGGCGCATTCCCTCATAATAGCTATGCTCATACTGATCAAATTGATTTAACTGAGAATGATCCCATTGTTGCAAAATGGTCTGCAGAGGCTCCCTATCATTCTGATAAAAGTACACATTTATGGATTGCAAAACAAGCTATTGAAATTATGAAGGCAGAGTCTAATGTGGAAACAAATAAACAGGCTGTGGACTTCTTAAATTTCCCACAATATAAAGATTTATTTTCAAAAGGATTGTATGATGCAGATTATAATTCTGAATTTAACGATGGCGGGTTAGGAATTGGCGGAGTTTTTAAAGGCGGATGGAAGTCACACTTTTATGATCCTGATACTCAGAAAAACTATCGAGGCGAAACAGATCCAACAGCTCTTACACAAGGAAAGAAATACTTTTATGAATCTGGAGAACATTTTCGAAATAAAGACTATGAAAAAGCTTTCTATTATTTAGGAGTAGCCACGCACTACCTTACAGATGCTACACAACCTATGCATGCAGCAAATTTCACTGCAATTGATACAAGAGCTATCAAATATCATAGCCACTTTGAAGACTATGTCACAACTATTCAAGATCAATTTGCAGTCAATACTGGCGGGAATTATAACGATTCTTTCTCTAAACCTGAAGAATGGATCGATTATGTAGCAAAAGTAGCTAAACCTGAAATCCAGAATATCGTTAATGATAATACACTTGAGTATTACAATAGTGGTAAAGCACAATTGTGGCAAGAAATGGTTAAACCAGCTGTACAGCGAAGCTTAACAGCTGCTCAACGCAATACAGCAGGTTTCTTAAATCTTTGGTTTAAAACTTTTACTAAAAATGAGCAGGCTCCAAGTATAGAGAAGGCATTAATCTATGATACAGAAGGAAATATCGTAGAGGAAGGCAAAAACTATTATATCGTACCAAGTGAATCACCTTATCAAGGTTTAACATTTAAATGGTTCGCAGCAAATCGTTACGATTATGTGTTACTTGCAAATGGAAATAACAATGCACAATCTGGCACACCTATAGAATTTGAATTTTACAAAGAAAATGATACAAAATTACACCATGGTGAGAGCGTATATCTTCACATGAAGAGCTCGAGTTATGATCAATATCAATATTTAAATTGGTCTAATTATTCTAGTTGGGTTCACCTTGCTCAAAAATCTGATAGTTTAGCTGATTTCAAAATTCAAATAAACCCGAATAACCCTGCAGAATATAACATTTATACAGATGGTTATCCGTTAAATTATGAAAATATCAACGCAGAAAAAGGTTGGATCGTACTAGGAAAAAAAACACAAAAACCTAGTTCCTGGAAGTTTATACCTTGTAGATAAAATAGGTATATGTCTGTTAACTGAATGAGAGTGATGGTTATCATATTTTCGAATAGAACTTGTATAGATTGCAAAACACTTTTCACATGATATAATATAACTACAAAAAAAGGTATACTCTAGTCAATAAAATCATACAATAAAAAAGAGAGTGCCATGCGACCAACATGTACACTCTCTAGATAACTGCTACCGTCAAGGTGGTGGCTATCATAATTTAATTTTTCTTACGAAGTCCATCCTTTTTACGCTTCCGACGGCGAGATAATAGGGTGGGCTTCTTGTGTTCTAAAATCTTTTTTTTTGAAGAGATGTGCGAAGGTTTCACGAACGACACCCTTCATAATTTCCTTTAGAAATTTAAGAATTACTTCCATGGCTTTTCACCCCCTTTCTTTCTAAATATAGAAAGAAGGAGTAATAGCCTCCACCCTAGCTTCTGCAATTATCTTCGATTATTATAGCATATATTCTTTATATTTCGCTTCACTTTGGAATCGAGTAAGCCTATATGGGATCACCATACATGCCCATCAAGTTAATATTTTGAAGTATCCCCAAAACAAAAATTTCATCTTTTCATAGTTGCCCATAGGAATTTTGTTCATTTTTTTCATTTTGGGGAAGAATGTATTTCTAAACTTGAAAGCGATGGGATCACCACAGAAGAACCGATTTTTTGCTATGTTTTAATACTATCCATGATAAGGTTCATGTAGGTAATTTATATTTTATTTTTTTACAAGTAATACTCTGCATGATTCAGTTCAAATTCCTGCCTTGTCATTCCGTAGCAAATACCATCATAATAAGCTCCTTTGGTGAAAATGATACGTCTTAGTTGTCCCTCTTGCATGAATCCTAATTTTTCATGCAAGCGCATGGATGGATTATTGAAAGAATAAACAGTTGTATTTACTTTTTGATAAGCAAGCTCCAAAAAGAAGAAACGAAGAACCATAAGAATCATTTCTTTCGCATACCCATTGCCTCTGTATGGCTCAAATACAGCCAAATAATAATCAAAGGTACCATTTTTGCGATCGCAATCAAATGTTTCAATTATCCCAACAATATTATTGTCTCTATCAACTGCAATAAAACGGAATTCGTCATCGTCTTCTAATTGTTCTTCTACCCATTCTCTTATTTTATCAGCTGAACGGGGAAAATGAAGTGAGTCCATATTCCGTAAAATTTCGTCATCTAACGATTCGAACATAACAATATCTTCAGGTTGAATCGCTCGTAGTATAAGCTTTTCTCTTGTCCAATAAGCAACTGCCATTTAAACTTCCCCTCCGTTATTTGTATTTTGATAGTTGATAATAATTAGGCGCAATAACCAATTATGTATATTATATACTATGTATAATTGATTTAAGCTTGTTGGTGCTACCCAATCTCCATCAACTTAAGAAAAGTAATTACCCCATGCCCATCAACTTAAGAAAAGAAAAACACCCCTAAAACGAAAAAATGCGCTGACTTCTCAAAGTAACTAACTATAGAGAAAGAAAATTTTCATTTAGGGCGGAGAGCTTGTAGTAATTACTACAGGTTCACTTTGTTTTTCTTTAAAACCGAAAGTAAACTTTTACATATTTGTTTGCATTCATTTAAAAAAATAACACCAATGTTCATCAATTTAATTTCACTTTTATAAATCATGTATATATATTATTAATAAAGAGGTGAAAAAATGAAAAAAAAGAGAATAGTATTTTTATTTTTAGGTTTTTTGATTCTTTTTATTGTATTTTGGTATTCAAAAGGCTACAGCGGTGAATACATAAGATGGGGTAGTTCAGTAGAGTCTGTTGATACAAATATACTTGAAAGAAACAACATCCCATATAAAATAAAAAATAACAAAGTATATATTCCAGAAGATGCCTATGACAAGGCGATATATTGTTGTTCTTAATTCATCTTCACATTGTTTAGGTATTGGGCTTAATTAAAAATAAAATAAAACGAAAAAAGAGTCCCAAATTAATAGGACTCTTTTTTTATTTTTCTCGAATGTAAACTTTTTACCCATTAGTTTACATTCAAAACATTGTAAATAAGGCGTACCGCCAAATATAAAACATATCCATAGGGAAGCGTGTAGCACCTTGCTATAATAATGTTGGAACTATTTCCTAATTATTGATGAAGGAGCTTAGACATGGAAAAGATTAATAGAATATTAAGTGATTTTGCTAAGGTTAATGAATATGATGGCGTAGGTAATGATTATAGACTATATCTTTTATCAGAAAATACAAAAGAAGATATATGTGAGCTTATAAAAAAGGATATAAAAGCTACTAGTGATGACACAATAGAACTTATACAGTTGAATGAATGGCAGCAGGATTTCCTTTTTTGTGAATTCCCTGACAGTGAAGAGTATTGGTTCGGAACAATACCCAGTGGATATGATTTGAAAGGATTAACACCGAAGGAGTTTATAATAGAACAGTTATTGAATACATTTGAACAAGGGATTGGAGCAGTTTATTGGGTAAAATTAGATATAGGAGCCTATTATGCTTGTAGTTATGAAGAATATGTCTTCGTAACCAATAAGGGAATTTATTATCTTTCTATGCAAGTACATGATTAAAAAGAAATAGTGTACTGTTAGACATAATTTAGGATATCTTTTACCCGGTTCTTTGTATGACTAGGGGGGGGGGAATATGATTAGAAACTATGAAATTTTAACAAATACGCCCCCAACATTAGATGAATACATATATTTGTGTTCAAGTGTTGGGTGGAAAGATTTTATGAATTTTGATGCTGCAGAAATTTCAATACGGAATTCTGTATTCTCCGTTATTGTTAAAGATAATCATAACATCATAGGAATGGGAAGAATTGTAGGGGATGGTGCTATTTATTTCTATATTCAAGACATAGTGGTTCATCCCGACTATCAAGGAAAAGGTATTGGCAAGGAAATTATGAAGGTCCTAATGAAATATCTTGAAGAAAATGCACCAGATAAGGCATTTGTAGGTTTGTTTGCTTCAAAAGGAAAAGATGAGTTTTACGAAAAATATAATTTCAGAAATTACTCACCTAATATGACAGGAATGTTTAAAGTGATTTCCGAATGAACTAAGGAAAAATTGGATTTGTTAAATAGCAATTCAATTGGCTAGAGTTTTTTGAACCTTCCACGAGAGGGCGCTTAAGCGGAAGAACGAATTGTTATACCCCATAAAAACATAAAAGGAGTATTGCTTATGACAAAAATAATAATTGAAGACCAAATAGCAAATGACATCCCGATTATAAGTATGTTTCAAGAAGGATTATTAAATTGTCCATTGGTACTGTATATTCACGGGTATGGAGCAGACCGTGAACAGGCTATGGACTTTGGGTATATGCTTGCAAAGAAAGGTTTTTACTACATAAGCATGGATTGTAAAGGACACGGTAAGAGAAAACTAGAAAATGATTGTAATAAATTCTCTGAAGTCTTTCCACCAGATACTGGTTTGGACATATATGTCCATATGCATGAAGTTATAGAACAATCTGCAATAGATATACAAACTCTTATTAAATATTTTGAAAGTAGAGATGAGATTGACTCAAATAAAATAGGAATATCAGGTTTTTCTATGGGAGGATATGCATCATTTTATATTGCAGCAAATAACCCGGATATAAAAGTTGCAGTTCCGATAGCAGGAAAGCCAGCTTTTACTAAAGCATGGAAAGACAGCATTCTCTCAACAAATACTTATGAACAATGGAGTAAACAGATTCAGGAAGCAGAAAGAGAGATAGACAAAAGAACGGAGTATTTTCAAACGATAGACCCTTTTGAAAGGTTGAGTAGTTTTTCACCAAGACCACTATTAATAATTAATGGTGATCAAGACACTGATTCTCCATACATCTATTCATTAGAGCTTTATAAAGAATTATTACCAGTGTACTCCGAACATCCTGAAAACCTTCAACTAAGTATGCCTTTTGTAAATCATCAATTTAATTATAGTATGAAACTTGAAGTATGCAATTGGTTTGAAAAGTATCTTGTCTAAGTTGCCTGTTCATCAATAGGGGGCTTTAACTTAACAAGACAAAATTAAAAAGTCGATTCTTAGCGTACAGGAATTTGACTTTTTTAGATTGAAATTTGCTTAGCGTATAATATGTGCGTTTTGTCGGCAGGACCCCATGCCCATCAAGCTTATATAAATTTTTATCCCCAAAACGATACTTTTACCTATTTGGGTTGTTGATGCTTATTTGTAACCAAAAGACCACCCATAGATTAGCGGGTGGTCATATATTTTCTAAATTATTTTATATTATTTGGCTTTCTATTTCTTTAAATTGAAAGTGGTAATTTTAATTTTTTTGGAATATCAGCTTTAAAATTTTCGGTAAGGTGTACCGAAAACGAATATCCTTCCCGTATAAATGAAATTTCATTAGTATTAGAATGAAATTTCACATTGCTTTGAAAAAGATTAGCCTGAATCTCTTTTAAAAAAGAGAGACTTGTTGTTCCAAAAGAGATATGCATTTTAGGTGGTAATGCTCTCATACCGATAGGAATCCACGGTCTTCCTTTACTAACAACCACAGCATGGGCAGTCCCTCCTATAACTAGATTAAATATATCTTGATCTTCTAGCGTCCTCATCTGTAATGTTTGTTTTAGCCAATCACGAAACACTGGCACAGATTCAACCGGCAAACCTATTTCTCTTAGATATATAACTTGTAACTTTCCTACTGGATTTAAAATTCTCTCTTTAATGTAATCATGTGATATGATCTCAAGTATATTTCCATCACCATCTTTAAAATATAATGACCGACTTTGTTTAGTATTATGAATGATAAAATCTCCGTTTTTATTCCCTAAAATTTGTATACCTGATTGGAGTAACCAAGTAACAATATTTTGGAAAATAGACATTGGAACTTGAAAAGCAAAATGAGCTGGTGTGATTGGTTCTAACACCTCGCGAAAACTAATTGTTGTATAAGGGGTTATTTGAAATTGAACAAATGATTCAGTCTCATTTTTTATTGGAAACATAGTATATCTTGATAGACCTTCTTTACTCCCTCTAAAGAAAGTGTCTGTAATTCTAAATCTGAAATATGTGTAATCATTGTAATGTAGCTCCCTGTCCAATATATCTATTTGCTATTATATCGAAATTCAAATTTAATAAATCAAACTGAGGTAGCGAATTCAGATGAAATTTCTACTACTTTTGTAGGGGGTATCTTTATTAAATCTAGATGAAATCATATTTAAATAATGAAAAAAACGTTATTCTTTTAGTAGAAATATAAAGAAAGGATGGCGTTCTCGTATGAAAGTTTCGATTTCTGATGAGCTACAATTGTTTTCTTCAGAATTACAACGATATATGTCACCTAATGCTTTAGAGCAATTAGCTAGAAATGTAGGATTCGTGAAACGAAAAAGTAAATATCGCGCACAAGATTTAGTGGCTCTATGTATTTGGTTAAGTCAAAACATAGCTCATACTTCATTAAGACGTTATGTTAACCTCACATGAATACCCTATTCATGCAAATTTGCACAAAATTGTCTTTGCTGAGGGTACAATCAAAATCATGGAGGGATATTATGTTAATTTTTTATGTAATACCATTGTTTCTTATATCCGGTACTTCAATATTTTTATTTTTCATGTCTGTTTCACCAAAAATTAAGGCTAAAAATCTATCATTGATAATGATCTGTTTAGCGATAAATCTACTCACAATTCCAATTTCTTGTTTGGTAGGTTCGTTTGTTTCTTATACAAATGAGGCGGCAACAGAATTTAGATATAATAATCCACTTTATTCTTGGAAAGGATTTTTCTTTATTCAAATAATACCGCTTTTCATACTACTTGTAGCTTTGATACGGTGGTTTATCCGCAAGGGCAAAGAAAAAATCGACACATAAAATTTTAAAATGACTTCCAATAATAGGACGTTATGTTAACTCTCTATGAATATCATATACAACCAAAATTATACAACATATCACTTTCTCTAAATGGTACAATTAGGAAAAAGATGAAAGAAAAAAATAAGGGCGGGGCATAAATGAAATATATTAATGGATTGTACATATCACTTATATTGATGATGTTTATTAATTTACTTAATACTACAATATTTGACAATGAATATTCAGGGATAACAATGTACCTTTCTTCCGTTATATTCATAATTGGGAGCGCATTTTTCGGAAGTTCAAAACGACTTAAAATTAGTGAGAAAAAATAAAACATTTAGGAGATGACAATCATTAATGAGACAACAAGAACACGTTATTTTTCGTGAGGTTCAGCGATCCCCAATTTGGGCATGGATACTCATATTAGGGATTGCCATACTAATGTGGTATGGATTCATTCAACAAATTATTCTTGATACCCCGTTTGGAGATAAACCAGCTCCCAATGGTGTATTAATTGTTTTGTGGTTGTTTTTCGGGATTGCCTTTCCTGTATTAATGCTTGGAGTATTGAAACTGATCATTGAGGTCCGTGAAAAAGGTCTTTATGTTCGTTTTGTTCCTTTTCATTTTCAATATAAGCAGTACCTTTTCAAAAATATACATCACTATGAATGCATTACTTACAGTCCACTAAAACGATTTGGGGGATGGGGAATTCGTTTTAACCTTAAGGGTGAAAAAGCCTATAACATGAATGGAAAGAAAGGTATAGAGTTAAAGTTGAAAAATAACACAGTGGTAATCGGCACTCAAAAACCAGACGAATTAAAAAAAGCATTGGACTCAGTACAAAAAGTATAATGAAAAATTAATCTTCAACAAACTGGCGCAATTCAAGAATTTGTACTAGGAATACCTACTTTAAAAACAACTTAAATTTACTTCCGATATCGAAAATTATGTAAATATGTGTGGATTTAAAATAAAGTTACGACGTTTATAAAAAAGACGCGATGTTTTAAATAAAGTCACGATGTTTATAAAAAAGTTGTGATATTTTGTCTCTTTCAATTTAGGAATTCTAAGTGACCGGAATTACTTACACTTCGTTTTTCTTAGTGAACCAACAACGCAGATTAGTTACACATCAATAATTAAAATATCAGAACTTTAGGAAGGAGGGGGGATTATGATGAATAAAGAAATTCAAGAATTGTTTGATGATCTCAATTTATTTGCCAGACAAATTGCAAATGTAAGATTGTCAAATATATCATTTGATGTATATGAATTTAGAGATGAATATGCAATGCAAGTAGACTTAACATTCGCCAGAAAAGGTCAATTTGATAATATTCAAGAGGCATTTTCTGCACTATTTAAAAAGGAATTGTTCGATGGAGAAGAATGGGATATTAGTGATGAGCCAGACCCTTCAGACGAACAATGGCTAGCATCACTAAAAGATGGTTGGATTAATACATACTATTCAAGAGTGTGTATTAGCATAGAGTCAGTAAACAAAGATGACTTTATAAGTAGATTTAAAAGGGATTTAGCTGATGTGAATGCACCAGAACAAGTTATTAAAGAACTCTTAATTAGATTAAGTCATATTGAAACAATACAAGTACAAACGGGGTATGTTTATGATTGTATATTCGGACAATCTGATAGCCATTATTTTTTGTATGAATGGGGAATATATGATTAAAATCATTATAACGACTAAGATTGTGACGAAACGTACTTAAAGTAACGGGGGCGTTGGTGAAATAACGGATAACAAAACAATCAAACTTTTTTATAAAATTTTTATACTAATTAGCAAAAAAGGGCTCCATTTTAACCAATCTTTTTTCAAAATGGAGTCTTTGGGTTTGGCGTAAAATCAAGGTGCATATAATATTTCTAATCCAACTTTAATTCAAACTTACAAATAACACTTTTGGAATAGTTTCATCATTCATTTAGATATTAATAGAATTATATATAATGTCAATATTGTTAAAATGTGCTATTATCCCTTGTGTAAAAGTAATTCAAATAAGAGGAAAAAATTGAAAGGTAGGATTAAAATGATTAGTGGCTTAAAAAAAGCGGCCTTATCTTCATTAAAAGACAGATGGGGATTGGGGGTATTGTCATCGTTTCTTTATCATGTCATTTCCAGGATTGGTATGTTTATTATAGGGTTTCCACTGTTGTTACTGGGTATCTTATTAAGTGAAACAATGAATTCTAGTTATTCGATTACAGGAGACGAAAAGTTAAATGCAGTAGGTGCTTTTTCTTATTTACTTGTTTTCGCTGTTCTATTTATTTGTTTAATAGCTGTACAAGGCATTATGAATTATGGGTATATTAAAGTTACATTGCGTTTAGCGAAAAAAGAAGCTACTACAATTGGTGAGTTATTTGAAGGATTTCGAAAAAGTAATGTGTTTAGATCTATAAAGGTGACTATTTTAATGACTGTATACACACTTTTATGGAGTGTATTATTAATTGTACCAGGTATTATAAAATTTATCTCTTATTCTATGGCTTACTATATTTTGTTAGAGCATCCAGAATATACGGCGAGTGAAGCAATTAAAAAGAGCCAAGAACTGATGAAAGGACATAAATTAGATTTATTCCTACTATCGTTAAGTTTTATCGGATGGTTTATTTTAGGGGTTATCATCGGATTTTTCACATTTGGTATCCCGTTTCTTTGGATCTATCCATACTACATTACAACAGTATCGCATTTCTACTTGAATATAGTGAATAGAGATACTGTTATGGAGGAAAAAACAGTTATCTAGAAGGAGAATATAGTTTGTTTTATATTGCTACACGAGGATAGTATAATTTACGAAGAAACTTTAATGGTAAAGAATTAGTAGATACCTGGGGTTTTGAGAAAGACGGTAATTTTACTGTTTCACTTGTCTTAAAAGAAGATGGAACATTTGAGTTGTATGCAAAGGGTAAATATCCGTGTAAAGATGGTAATGTTGCAGGAACTTGTGAGTATACAATTAACGGTTGTTACAAAATTTATTCAAATTAAGACTCCAATTATATAAAAACTCATTAGTCTTTTATTGGAAATGTTATAATGGTAATTGTGGGTTTTTTCTGGAAATGGCTGATGTTCGCATAATTATTGGATTAGATTCTTAAGCAGTAGTTGAAGCATTTTCTACGTTTTTATCACAAGATAACTTGAATTTGTAACAAACAAAATTTGTTGAGTTAATCTAATCATTTATTATGTTGTGGGAAACGAGACATTTGCATGCCATTGCAGAAAAATCCATTTATAAGGTAGAGGTTACTTTATAAAAGTTTATTAAAATATTAAAGGGGTATATGTTATGAAACCGAACAAGGTATTATCCATAGCACTCCCTATCATACTCTTAACAGGGTGTGGTGGGGAAGACAAGATAAAAGAAAAAGCCGAAGCCAAGCAAGAAGAGAAACAAGAATCGAAGAAAGTAGCTAAAACTCATAAAGTACCTGCTGAGTTTTATAAAAAAGATATCAATGCTTATTGTAAGTATTTAGAAGATGACTTTAAAGCATACAACAATGAACTGAGTCATATCTCGGATAACACTACTACAAGGGAAGCGATTATAGATAGAATTAAACGACTCGAAAGAACAATTGATATGTTTAATGAAGTTGACCCTCCTAAAGAGTATGCAGACGTCCATAAAGATGTAGAGAGTTCAATGGAACACTTCTCAAAGGCAATGAAACTATCGAAAGAAGTATTTTCTAGAAAAGAAATGCCTAAAGGGGGTAGAACTGATAAAGAATTACTAGAAGAGTCTGATAATGAAATCAAGAAAGGTGACGAGTACTGGTTTAAATTCATAAAAGAACTTGGTTTCACAGAAGGCTCTCCTAACAGAGCAATAACAGAAGCTCAATTAAACGAGTTGGATAATAAAGAAGGTACTAACCTTGAAGCAGTAGAAAAGAACGTAGTAGATGGAACAGAGTTAATTGCTAACTGGGGTTTTGAAACGAAAAACGGTTTCCAACCTTCTCTTATCTTAAAAGGTGGTAATCCAAAACAGTTTGAAGTTTACCTATATGGAGATTATCCAAAGAAAGGTAACCACATTGAAGGTACATGGACTTATGATGTTCCATCCAAAGAGTTACGATTACATATCGACAAACAATTTGTAAATGGTCAGAAAGCAGAAGTTATTCATAAAGACCTTAAGTACAAAGTACAAAACTATGATAAAAAGAATTTACAATTATTTAACCAAGATTCTATGAAAATAACTCGATATACAAAGCAAATGTAATGATAAAAAGGAAAAGGATTAGGTATAGTCGCCTAATCTTTTCTTCTTCGTAACTATCCAGCCCATAGTTAAAAACGCAAAACAAATAGAGGTAATCACTACGATCTATTCTATTTTCCTCTGATTGGGGTACTGCCACATTGTTATCAAGCTAATATTTTGAAGCATCCCCAGAACAAAAAAATTGTACATTTTCATCTGGAGATGTCAATTTTCTCGTTTTGGGGTATTTGCTTTTCTTAGCTTGATTGTGATGTGGCGAGAACCCATTTATAAAAATAGATTCCAATAGAAATTTAAATACCTTTTTCAAATAAATACAGTCTTTGCACCAGAACCATATATACTATATGAATGTATACAATAAACATAATTAAAGGAGAATAGAACTTGATAAAACATATACTCAGTTTCATTCTTGGAACAATTGTTATATTAATTGGTTCCTTTTGGGTTATTCCTTCCACCCTCGAAGCAATTGACAGTAACGTAAGCCATATTACTCCTGACAAAAAGTATTTTAGTAAGCTATATGACTATGATATTAAGCTTTGGATGATTGCAAACCTTATATTTGTAATTTTTTGGGCAATTACTGTTCTTATAGTTAAGTTACCTAATTATAAGAAGAGCAGAAGTACTCATATAAAAAAATATAGTCATACAAATCAGCGTAAAAGAGCAAAGAGAAGGCGTCGTAAATAATTGTTTTATAAAAAACAATTATTTACGACGCCAGCATTTTGGAAAAAACCATACTAAGCAAAAAATACAATAAGCCGCCCATATGGACAGCTCATTTACATAATTATTGTTATCGGGAGTTATTAAATTTCTTGAAAAATATAATCTCTGGATCACCGTCATCCAAATTATCAATGTATCCACTATTAACGTAATTGAGTGAGCAAAAGACTTGTTGCATTTTTTCGTTTGATTTGTTCGTTGATGAAAAGATTTTATCTGCTGAGAAAATATTCTCCACGTGTTTCATAAGTGTTTTTGCAACACCTTGCCTTCGTACTGTCGGGCGCACAATTACTAAATCTATAAAAATATGATTAAAAAAATGTTTATGATACACTAGAAAACCAGAAGTTTGATCATCTATTTGTCCTACAAAACATCTATTTTCTTCAATAGATTTTCTTAGCTCAACTTCTCTACTCCTGTTACCAATAACTTCAGAATCAATAGATATTACATCTTCTAGATCATTAAGTGTCGCAATTCTTACTTGAACCATTTTATTTCCTCCTTACTGATTAGTTACCATAAAATTCGAAAGTGGAAGTTAAAAGTTTTTAGTTTCTTGCTCAATTAAAGCGTCCATTAGTTAAAAATTATGGATAATTAATTTGAAGGTGTTTTTATTTAAATACACCTTTTCTTTTGGAAAGCCAATCTTCTAAGGCATCTTCGTGTAGTCTTGTGAATAATCTCGGTATTTGGTCTATTGGGAAGTATTTTAAATCTAAAGTTTCAATACCATCTGCAGTAAGTTCCCCATCAATTGGTTTGCATTGAAAACAATGAACGATAGTCTGAGCTTTATCTCCGTTCGGAAACTCACCAAAATATTTAGAGTAGACACCTATAAGATGTTCCACTTCAACATTTAATCCTGTCTCCTCAAGTATTTCTCGTTTAGCGGTTTCTTCAAGAGATTCTCCAAGTTCCATAGCACCACCTGGAAGACCCCACTCATTTCTATCTCCCCGTTTTTGTAAAAGGATTTCATTTCGTTCGTTATAAACAATACCTCCAGCAAAATTAAGAAATATTAAATCGTGCCCTACTTTTTCCCGAATATAGCGAATGTAGTCCTTATTTACAGTCATAAATTTCCTCCTATTTATATATAAAATACAAATTAATTATATATAAAAATAGAGGGAAATTGTAATTAAAGTAATATTGTTCCTTATTCAACTAAATGACAGGTTAGTTGAAGTGTATTTTGGTTAATATAGGGATTTTTTGGATGCCCCTAGAATATAAAAAATATAGATTGTATTATAGGAGGTATATAATGAAACAAAACATTTATGATAATCCGTTTTTCTTTAAAAAGTATAAGTCATTACGTGAAACTGGATTTACCTTTAATGATTTTGTTGAACAGCCAGCAATTAAATCTATAATTGCTAATCTTACAGATAAGTCTGTATTAGATTTGGGATGTGGAACTGGTCATTTTTCTATGTACTGTGTAGAAAGTGGTGCCTCGAAAGTTATAGGAGTGGACATCTCAAGAAATATGATTGAACAAGCTGAAATGTATAACAAAAACGAAAAAATAGATTATATGTGTGCACCAATAGAAGAACTTAATTTGCCAAATCAAAAATTCGACTTAATAACAAGTTCTTTAGTTATACATTACATAGAAGATTACTCATATCTAATTAAGAAAATAAGAGATCTGTTAAAAAATGATGGTGAATTTATCTTTTCAACAGAACATCCAATAGTAACAGCTCGAAAGGAAATGAATAATTGGTTTAAGGATAATAATGGAAACAGATTGCATTGGGCATTAGATGATTACCAAGAAGAAGGAAAAAGGGAGGAACATTGGTGGATAGATGGTGTTGTTAAATATCACAGAACAATTTCAACATTAATTAATACTCTTATAGACAACGGTCTTGTAATTGAGAAAATTATTGAGCCAGAGTCAACTCCAACAGGATTAGAAAAAATGCCAGAATTAATAAATGAAAAACGGAGACCATCTTCTATTATCATTAAATCAAGAAAATATTGAGATTGAACCCTCGTTGATTAACTACTGGCTTTATTTTAAAAAAAGAGTAAAATCTTTTTCTAATTTTAAAAATAAGATTGTGAAGAAATACACTTAAAGTAACGGGTGCTTTAAGTGAGCAAGAAACTAAAAGCTTTTAACTTCCGCTTTCGATAATTATGTAAATGAGCTATCCATATAGGCAACTCATTGTATGTTTTGCTTAGCGTGGTTTTTTCAAAAATGATGGCGATGTTTCCGCGCCCCTTTAAAGGCCATCCCGAAAGGAATGGCCTATTTTTTATGAACGAATATCGGAATTTTTGAAGATTTCAATGAGGCTGGTGAAGCTATCATTGACATGACCAGTCTTCATGCCGCGCCTAAAGATTTCCAGAACAGTTGCTGGCAAGGCGGTGTCGATACTGGCTTCTTGGGAAGTATGAACAACATGCTCAACGCTCGCCAAGCCCATTGCGAGTCTGTCCACGTCACCAGGGTGCTCACCCTCATCGAGAAGCGGGGTATAGAACTCTACAAATTTCGGCAGTGACGACATCGTCGCCGAAGCATATGGTAGGAATTGCTCCGCCGTAATGCCGTTCGCGTTAGCGATTGCAAGAGCGTGAAGGTAACTAAGCATTGCCGTCCAGAATATATCCATCTGTATCTGGTAGTATAGCATGGCTAATCCAGGGTCCGCGCCCCGATAATCGGTACTTGTTAACACTCCCAAGGTCTCCCTGTGAGCCTCGAAGACCACTCGCTCACCACTATAGTATGTGTAAGATTCCGATTTACCTATGCCTGACGGTGGAACTTGCACTCCTCCAGTAATATGCCGTGCTCCACGGTCTTCCAACCATTTAGCCGCCTTGCGAACTTTTTCCGGGGTATCCGAACTCAAGTTAACGAGCACCTTACCGAATAAATTCTCAGAAGTCGGTTCCAGAATAGAGTACATCACATTGTAATCTGTAAGGCTAAGGATTACCAGCTCGTTAGCAGCTAATGCCTCGTTAACCGTAGACACCCTGATGGCTCCTCTTGCTACAAGCTGATCTGCTTTACTTGAAGTCCGGTTCCACACGGTCACCGAGTACCCATGCTCCAGAAAAACGCCTGCCATCGCCTGACCCATCGGACCTAACCCTATGAGTGTTACCGATTTTTGGTTCCCAACCGCGGTTGTAGTTTCAGAACCATTTTTCCCATTTGGGCTATTACTTTTCAATGGAAAAACCCCTTTCAGATGAAATTAAGTAAATCATAAAGGATTACACTAGTGTCAATGTCAACACAAACAAAAATGGCCTCGGAGCGATTCATCATGCTCAGGGGCCATGTCTACATTAAACGGTTCTCTTTTTCCTAATCGTTAAAGCGATTTGCCTCTCCAGTAATCTCTTTAATCCATGAAGTGTTTCGATTTGATAATTCACATTGCTTAGCTTCTTTTCATACGTTTCCAGCATCTCCTCGCAATATTCATATTCGTCAGGATTTGCCGCTTCGCTCTTGAACAACACTTTAATTTCATTTGCTGTTAATCCAAGCTTCAAGTATAACTGAATCGCTTTGACTCGTTCTATGGCCGATTCGTCGAAATCCCGGTAATCGTTCTCCAACCTTTCGGCGTTTAGAAGTCCTTTATTTTCATAATGCCGGATGGATCGTATGCTGACATTGGTCAATCGTGCTAGTGCGCTTATTTTCACTCCTAACAAGCCTCCTTGCATGCTCATAATAAATTGATTATACAACGGCGGTTTTCCATTATTATTTCACCTAAATGAACTTGTAGTATTTGTAAAATACAGTTTTTCATAAAAGGGATTTAAAGAAACTCTAACATAACAAACAGTTCACAATGGATTTTGTGAGTTTTTCTCAAAAATATCCTTTATTTGCGATTCGAATCCCGGTTCTAGATTTTGAATTACCCTCCATGATTTATATACACAGTTTATGGACATATTTCTAGCTAAAACGGACAAAAAACTCACCCATATGAGAGTGTTGTTTACGAGTATACTGGATTAAGAGGGCAAAAGAAAACTGTATAATTTATAGACCTAGCTAGGGCTTATATAGCATGCACATTTATAAGAAAATACTCCTTTTTTTAAATGCTTTTATTTTGGTAAACGAAAGCTTATTTTAGTTCTGTTCTTAAGTTAATGGCCATGTAAGGTGACCCCTACTATAAAAGTACGACATTAATGCTTCTTATGATTGATATAATGTATAATGGCGTTATATAAAAATTCAACTAAGTCTTCATTACTATATTGATTTATATAATTTTTAAATCGCTTATCAAATTTATACGTATTTGCAATACATGTCAACATTTCAGAGTCACATACAATAGATTGCTCGAGATAGCTTTTCCACTCTACAATTAATTGCTGTACTTCATCGGAAGTAGGTGATTGATTAATATAGGAAGCAATTTTTCTAAACATTCTTTCCATTTTTTGTTCGAATTCATGAAATAAGTTCGCCTTTTCACTAGGAGAGAGTTCTTTCAGTTTCTCCTCAAATTCTTTGTATTTTTCTGTTTCTCCATAGATGAATTTCGCTTCATGAGCATATTGTTCTTGTAATGGTAAAATAGATGAATTATTAAAAATATTTAGATTGTAGATATCCTTTCCTGATACATACTCATCCACCGCAGTAATAACTGTTTCTAAACGTTGTTTTTTTAACAATAAAGTTTGGTTATGCTTCTTTAATAATTGCTGCTGTTCTTCTCTCGTAAGTTTCAAAACATCCGCAATTTCCTTTAGAGAAAATTCCATTTCCTTAAAAAATAGTATCGTTTGAAGCTTTACTAAACTGTTCCTATCATAGAGTCGATAACCATTATCTGTTAAGGAAATTGGCTTTAATAAATTGATTTTATCATAATATTGTAAGGTTCTTTTTGTTATGCCTGTAATTTGGACAATATCTTTAACCGTTAATAGTTGTTTCTTCATCCCAAAATCCTTTTATTTCATCTAATATTAGATTGGCAGGAGTTATTGTGGCTTCAAAGATATTTTTCCCTGTTTTTTCTAAATAGTATTTAATTAAATAGTATCCACAGGCATAACCAGCAGCATAAGACATATTGACTGGCATATAGTTTTGAAGTTTTGCTAATTCGTCACCATAAAGATACGGTGCAATTTTATCAAATCCTGTTAATTGTAATTGTTCCTTGAGCACAGGTTTAATACGTCTATTAAGCATTTCCATAGTTGTTTTCGATACCCAAGGACCGAGTAGATCTTCACCAAAAATAGAAGTAGCAAAGTTTTCTGCTAAACCTTCACTAACAATTAATTCACCTAAAGTAACAGTATGATCCCACTGAATAAATTGATATCGAACATTATGATTACATTCATGTGCTAAAGCAGCTTTCATTCGAGGTATTGTGTATTCATTTGGCACAAATGTACACAAAATATAGCCAGGGATACCTCCATCACCACTATATCCTTCATTTAACATTAATGAAGGGCTATTTGGATCCCCTAATAGAATCGTGAATAAGTAATCTGATACATGAAGGTTCACATCATGCTCTCTAAATAAATGAAGGCTTTTCCTAACAGTTTCCGTACACTCAGACCAAAAAGAATCAGACGAAATCAATTCTAGTTCTGGTGTAATCTCATTTGTAATCTGATTAGGAGAAATGTTCATTATATTATTCAATGTGATAACATCAAAACCATTTGGCTCCTCAGCTTTAAAAGGAACATGTTGAATTTCCCATTTCCTTATAAACGGAGCCAACATTTCTTGTCTGTATAACTCAACCTTTTCCTCTTTTGGAGCTTGTGAAATTTTTCGATATATTTTATCTGAGCGTAATGATTTTATATTCATTTCTTTCACCCCTTATTTAATATAGTTAAAATTATGCACTATGACGCGGCGTTATAGTCAAGGGAATTAACTAAAAATATAGTAGGAAGATGGGATTAGGTGTTCTTTGAAATATTAATAGGGGTACGGAAACGATTCTGGGTATGAGGGGCTACTATGAAAAAAATTAATTAGCAAAACCGTTAAGAAGAACTTGTAGCTATAAATTTTTAGAGGAAGCATCCATAGCGGATGCTTTTTTCTGTACTATATAAAATTTATATAATAAATGAGAAATTAACTAAGTGGACAATTGAACACTGTAACTTATAGATAGCATCATACCTCACACATTGATTCATAACTAAAATATTTTAAATAAACGCTTGTTTAATTTTCCTATACCTGATTTCTTCATCACATAAATAAGAAAAGGTAAGAATACTCCATTTACATATATTTAAGAAATATAGTTAGTTATAACATAAAATTCATTTTCTTATAGTTAATTAATCCTGTATATAAATATATTTCTTTCAATAAGAATGCTACAATATTCTTATAAAAATCTTTTAATCTAATTATATGCAATATTACATATTGGTTATGAGTATTTTTCGTGTTATATTATTTAATTACTATATGTTTAGTAATATTTAATTTTGAAAGGGGAAAGATTATGTTACCAAATACAGTTCGTACTCCAAATAAGAAAAAAAAATGGATTATTGTCGGGGTTATTGTACTAATTGTTATCGTTGCGGCGGTTAATATTTTTGTTATGCAAGGTAAGAAGAAAGATACAACGAAGACGGATGCTGTAAGTTTTGAGAAAGTGACAGAGCATAAGCTAAATAATACGAAGTTAATTTCGGGTCAGGTGAAGCCGGGGAATATTGAAAGCTTCTATACGGATCCAACTAAAGGAAAAGTGAAAGATATTGCAGTGAAAGAAGGGCAAGAGGTAGAAAAGGGAACGAAATTATTCTCTTATGATAATGAAGAAATTAATTTACAGGTGAAACAAGCTGAGCTTGATCAGAAGATGGCTGATATGCGTTATGATCAAGGGAAAAAGAAAATTTATTCATTGAAGAACGAAATTAAGAAGGCAAAAGATAGTGGGGCTGGGAAAGAAGTAACAGACCCAATGGAAGAGCAAGTAAGTGAATTAGAAATGGCACAAAAAACAACTGAACTTGAGAAGGAAAAAGGAAAGTTGCAAAAAGAAGAGTTAAGTAAAAAACAGAAAGAACTTACGATTTATAGTAATTTTACAGGTGTTGTACAAAAGTTAGATAAAGATGCAGCACAAAGTTCATCTCAAGTTTTAGGTGGTCAAGGGAAAGCATTCTTACAAGTTGCTTCTAAAGATCCGTTCCAAGTTCAAGGGACTTTAACAGAGCTTCAAAAGTCACAAATTCAAAAAGACCAAACGTTTACTGTAACTGCGAAAGCAAATAATAAGAAGAAGTGGACAGGTAAAATTACAGAAGTAAGTGAATTCCCAACGAGTGCAGAGATGGCTCAAGCAGCTGGTGAGGGAACTCAAAATATGTCTCAATATACATATAAGGCAAGTCTTGATAGCCAAGATGGTTTATCACCAGGTTATCACGTTTCTTTACAAGTAAATTTAGAGAATAAGACGATGATTGCTGTTCCAAGTAAGAGCATTGTAGAAGAAGGCGATGATGCATTTGTTTATATTGAAGAAAAAGGAAAACTTCATAAACAGAATGTGAAAAAAGGTGCTACTGATGGAGACTGGACAGAGATTGTTGAAGGCGCAACAGTGGGGCAAAAGGTGGTTAAAAATCCTTCCGACAACGTGTATGACGGAATGGAAGTGAAAGAGAAATGATTACTTTAAATAATATTGCCAAAACGTATTATCAAGGGAAATTGGCAGTACCGATTTTACATGGTATTAGTTTAACGATTCAGAGTGGTGAGTTTGTTTCAATTATGGGACCGTCTGGTTCCGGTAAATCAACGCTTATGAATATTATCGGTTGTTTAGATCGTCCAACAGAAGGGAAATATATGCTGAATGATGTGAATATCTTAACAGCAGATGAGTCAAAGCTCGCTTTAATTCGTAATGAATATATCGGTTTTGTGTTCCAGCATTTTAATTTACTGCCGCGTCTTTCAGCGGTGGAAAATGTTGAACTTCCGCTCGTATATGGTGGGGTGAAGAAAACTGAGCGCCGTAAGCGTGCTTTGGAAGCACTGGACAAAGTAGGGTTAGCAGATCGAGTGCATCATTTACCGAATGAGTTATCAGGTGGACAGAAACAGCGTGTAGCAATTGCGAGAGCGATTGCGAATAATCCAACGTTCATTATGGCCGATGAGCCGACGGGTGCGCTTGATACGAAGTCTGGTGAACAAGTTATGGATATTTTCACGAAGCTTAATGCAGAAGGTACGACGATTGTTATGGTTACGCATGAAGAAGAAGTAGCGGCATATTCATCTCGCCGCATTGTACTGCGAGATGGGAAAATTACTGAAGATAGAAGGTGTGCAGTATGAGTTTACTAGATAGTATGAAAATTGCTCTATCTTCTATTTTAGCTCATAAACTGCGCTCGGCTCTGACGATGCTCGGTATTATTATCGGTGTTGGTTCTATTATTACTGTCGTTGCAATTGGACAAGGCGGGGAAGCGATGCTGAAGTCGAAAATCGCTGGTTCTGGTAATAATCTTATGCCAATTCAATTTAAGCCGGATATTAATGATGAGTTTGCTATGGGTGGGCATGAAGTACCAAAATTAACGGAAGAAGATATTCTTGAGGTGAAACAGGTAAAAGATGTTGCCCATGTTATTACGACGAATAGTACGATGGAAGCACTTGATATAAACGATAAAAAAGCAATGATTAATGTTATTGGACTTGAAAGTGAGTATTTTCAAGTAAATAAAGTGAAAATTGTCAAAGGCCGTTCATTAAATGAATCAGATATTTCGCAAGGGAATAACGTTGTGATGATTAGTATGAAGGCAGAAGAGACGTTATTTAAAGATGAAAATCCAGTAGGGAAAATTATTGAAATGAAAGGACAGCCGGTGCAAATTATCGGTGTCTATAAATCAGACAATGAATTTATGGGATTTGAAACTGAGGAAATACTGATTCCTCTCACCTTATGGCCTGTTTTATACGGAACAGATGAAATTCAAAGTATAGCAATTCAAGCTAAAAATGTAGACAATTTAGAATCAGCAGGAAAAAAAGCTGTTGAAGTATTAAATAGTCGTAAGCCGAGTGAAATTCCAGGTAAATATGAATTAGTGAACTTAAAAGAGTTCCAAGAAGGAGTTTCTAAAGTCACTAATATCATGACAATGATCATCGGTGGTATCGCAGGTATTTCATTAGTCGTTGGTGGTATTGGTGTTATGAACATTATGCTCGTATCTGTAACGGAGCGTACGCGCGAAATTGGGATACGTAAAGCGCTTGGAGCAACGCGTAGTAAAATTTTATTACAGTTTTTAATTGAAGCCGTTATGTTAACGCTTCTAGGTGGTTTAATCGGAATTGGTCTTGGATATGGCGGAGCATATATTGTTTCCACATTTGCGAAATGGCCACCGCTCGTTTCATGGGAAGTTGTTGTTGGAGGCGTATTATTTTCGATGACACTTGGTATTATTTTCGGATTAATTCCAGCAAATAAAGCCGCAAAATTAGATCCAATTGAAGCACTTCGCTACGAATAGTTTACTAGTGTAGTAAAGATAAATATCATTACTACACATACATATTGTTTGAGTCAATTGTTTGTACCATTCTTTAAGAGGATTATATAGAGAGAAGGAGGCGCAATAATGGAAGCGAATATTAATACACAAGATGTAGGTGCGAAAAAGCCATCATTATTTGGAATGATTACATCTCCTGGAGTACAATTTGAAAGAATGAAAACAAACAAGAAAGTTTGGGGGATGTTCCTCTTAGTAGCATTGTTACAAGGGCTTCTAGGTGGTTTAAATGCGTATGTTATGTATACCTCACCTGAGATGCTTAAAATGAAAAAAGAATTAGGTGAAATGGCTGGACAAAGTTCACTTACATCAGAAGTTATTTCTGGAATTGGAACAAGCTTTGCTAGTGCGATGGTTGGAACACTATTCATAACTGCTATTTATAAAATGTTTATGATGTTCTTTGGTAATGATACGCCTTATAAAACCTTATTGAATATTGTAGCTTATACAAACATTGTCCTTATTATTGGTGGACTTATTAATTCAAGTTTAGGTCTAATCTTTGGTAGTGGAATGAGCCAATATACGAGTTTAGGGTTATTATTTACGAAAGGTACATTTGCATATGGAATTGGTAATACAATTGAAATATTCTATGTATGGAATTTAGTCTTAATTTGGCTTGGATTACATATTACAGCTGGATTAAGTAAAGTGAAAGCATTGATTCCAATTATTATTCTATTCATTATTAAAGCGGTATTCTTTGCGGCAATTATTGTATTAATAGCGAAGTTTTTACCCGGTATGTCAATGTAAATAAATTAAGTTCATTATTACTAAGTTTAGTAAAAGATTTGTAACATTAATAACCGGTTCCTTGACGTACAAGGTACCGGTTATTTTGTGTCCAAAATGTGTTCAAACATACAATTTTTTTTTTGGTATGGTGACCCCATGCCCATCAACTTAAGAGATTTTAATACCCCTAAATACAAAAAACGTTATCTTTTCTAATTACCTATCTTGTTTAGAAAAGGTGACGTTTTTTATGAATCTTTCGATTCAAAGTGAACTACAATTATTTGCTGAAGAATTACATAAACATCTTACTCCTTCATTTTAGAAAAGCTTGTTAGAACAACATATTACAGCTGGATATAGTCACTTATGGTTTGATGCATATGTGAATCACCAAAAGCAAATACATTTACACATGGCAAAAGTTATTTATGTCATAAAGTAAAACGAAAACGACTATTGGGTTCAAGAATTATCCTGGGAGTAAATACTATAATTTGAGTTTGGTAAGTGTATTTTAGAAATTTCAATACCTTTAAAATCAATGAAAGACTTTTGTAACATTTATGAAAGTAATTTGAAAGTTATTTATAATAAGATGAATATATCAAAGTTAATTTAACTTTATTTCACAGTAAAAGTATAAGCAATGTACAGTATAATTTCATTTTTGTAATCTTATAGAAACACTGAAAGAATAGGAGATATATCATGAATCGTATAAAAAAAATAATTCCCGCAGCATTTGTATTAAGTACAGCTTTATTTGTAGCACCAGGATTTTCTTCAGCGGATACTAATACCACAAACGTAGGAAGTGCGCCAGTAGTAATTAGTGCTCAAGAAGGAAAAGCACCTATGACAGCAGCTCAGGTTGCTAAAAATGGTACGCAACTTCCTTACATTCCTACAGGTCCTTATGAAGAATTTCCTAATGAATGGCATGTGTCTACAGAAGATGGAAAGTTAATTGATTATGTATATGTAGATGTTGTTGCTAAAAGTAATGGAGCAAGAGTTTATGGATTAAAAATAGATGCTAATTCTAAACATAAGATTTTAAAAGCTGATGGTACTTGGCTTAATGTTGGAGAAGAATATGAAAAAACAGGTAACAAAGGAGACGTATTATATACAATAGCAATTCCTAAAACTGATCCAATTTTAGAAGATACTAAATTGAAAAAAGAAGTAAATTGGAAATTAATAGATTCAAATATAGTAGATAAAAATTCAGGTTATCATTGGAGCAAAGCAGTTACAAGTGGTATTTCACATAATGTAACTGTAGGATTATCTTATACAATTGGGATGGAAGTAGGTCTTGAGGGGGTTGCAAAAGTAAATCAATCATTAACTGCAAGTTTTGGTTATGGTATTACTTTAAATTCAGAAAATACAGTTACAAAAACATTTGACTTTAATCCAAAGACTGATTATGCATATGATCAATATAGAACTGCATTATATCAACAAGTAGCAACATATTCAGTTCTTCCAGGGGAAAAACTACAAAAATGGATGTCTGAACAAAATGGTATTTGGGATAATGTTTTTGGTCAACTTGGTGATGAATTTAAGGGTCTTACAAATCCAACAGAATATAAAGTGAAAACCTCTGTTGACTATCCAGTAGATGTTTTAGTTGCACTTACTTCAAAATAATGTGAAAGCTAGCAAAATGCTAGCTTTTTTATTATCTCATCTATATGTATGGGGCCACCATACATGCCCCTTCAAAACGCGAATTTCTTACGCTAAGAAGGTTCTATAAACGGTATTTGATGTTTGGTATGATACTTTGTTTTTGGTAATGAGTTTAGGACTGTTTTTTAAATGTAATTCAGTTAGTTTTGATAGATATAAATAAAGTCCCTTAAACGACCGTTTTCGGTTTTTGTAAAAGATAATAAAGTTGTTTCATTTTCGGATAGCGAATAATTAATATTAGTAAATCTCCGTTTCATTAAACAATTTACTTTATATATTCCAATAGTCACTATTTATATCACTGTTATATTTATATTCAATCTTTTCTCTTCCACACTTTTCACACTTATAAAAACTAGCTGTACCCATCTGTCCTGTTTTAAAATTTTCACTATCTTGAGTTTCAATAAAGTTATATTTATGAATACATTTAGGTTCTTTTACTTTATTTATCCATTTTCTTAACATAAAGTAATCACTCTCCTTTAAAGAATATTCCTCGTGGATTTCTACATTTATAATATCCTACGAAATATTTCCAATCAATGACTACGTTAGGCCTTAGCGTACAAAATTAGCGAAATTTTGGTGCTACCCCATGCCCATCAAGCTAAGAATTTAAAGTACCCCTAAATGGAAATTTTGTGTTTTTATAGCACCGAAGTTTGTTTTTATCGTTTTTGAGATAACTTGTTTTCTTAAGTTGATGGACATGGGGTATCGTCACACATCTATCAACTTAAGAAAAGTAAACACCTCCTAATAAAAAAATCCCATAGGTGTTTTGCAAATCCGTTAATTATCCATCGACGACAATCGTACATATTTTGCCGACGCTTGTTGTTCGCATAGACGCAAGAATAAAAAATCAAATAAAAAAGATAGAGATACAAATATCTCTATCTTTTATCAGTGGGGATGGAAGTTTTACTTTATTCTTTTTATCTTTAACTTCATTATATTTACCGTGAATTCAAGTTTATCAACAATCCCTTTTTCAAAAGTTTTATAAAAAGCATTATTTGATATTGCAATAAAGAACAACATAAGAAAAAACACTTTTGTATTCCCATCTACCGAAGTACCTTTAAATCCCCATTCCTCCAGTGTTTTCTCTCCTATATTTACTATAGAAAACGCCCCAGAAATATATGTAGCAAAAAAATGTACCTGATAAAACCTTTTTAAAAATGCATTTGAATCATATCTCCAAGTATAGATAAAGTGTAAAACGAATGAAAATATAGCCGACAATATACTAGATACTATTAACGTGCAAATAAATATTTCTACTGAATCTGGCTCTATAAACCTAGTAACAAATGAATCTGCAAAATTAATAATATCCATTCCGAATATTACTGCAAAAAAATACAAAATGAATAAATTCAGACCATTACCCATACACATTGGAAACGCAGCTTTTGAAATCCTGCTCATTCGGAATAATTGTATGTAGCTTGGCGTGTTGTACTCCAATATCATATGCTAAAGCTGCATCCACATTTCCCGTAGCCGGGACACCGTTGATTGCGGATAACAATAATGCACCAGTAACATCCTCATCACCTTCCCAATAATCCAACACTTGTGATACAGATAACTCATGACGTAATCGTTCAAGTACCCTAAACTCAAGTTCAAGCTTTGCTTTGGAATAAGGAATTTTGATATGGACCGTACGATGGTCAATTAACTTAATTTTATAAACCATTGAACTAAAAGACTGCGGAACATCCTCAATTGTTAATACATTCAAAGTAAATTTTGCTAATACTTGTTGCAGTGTATCCACTCAAAAACACCCTTTTGTCCCTTTACTCCAACACCCTTTAAAACTTAAATTTCACATGAATTAGAAACAAAAAACAGTTTGTAATTATTAATCGGACAAGCTGTTTTTAAAGTGTTTCAAGAATTTCAAATGTTATATGTTTAAATACAAGATTGTTTTTTTGTTAGTTGAATAAGATTTTCTTTGCTTTACCGTAGATAGTAGCTTTAAAAGTTAATATCTACGGTATTCTTATGTCCATTTTATAAGGATAGGGTATGATGTTAAGCCTGAAATGTACGCAAAAAAAACACAACTTATAAATAGAAAGTTAAAAACATAATTGTAACCTTTTAATAATGAAAGGAAGTGATGGATTTGATAAAAATAGAAAATCTAAAAAAAATATATAATCCTAAAAATGAAAAGCCATTAATAGCCTTACAAGATATTAATTTGGCATTTGATAAAGGAGAATTTGTATGTATATTAGGTAAATCAGGTTCAGGTAAATCAACGTTACTTAATATATTAGCTGGACTAGACAAGCCAACAGAAGGAACAGTTTTCATAGATGAAAAGGACATTTCAAAATTCAGTGATTTAGAAATGGCAAACTGTAGAAAAGACAAAATAGGCTTTGTGTTTCAAGATTTTCAGCTGATGGATCATTTAACGGTAGTTGAAAATGTAGAGTTAGGCTTATCTATGGATTCTATAGATAAGAAAGAGAAGAGAAGAAGAGCTATTGAGGTCCTAAAGAGAGTTGGATTAGAAGGACATATAAATCATAAACCAGGCGAATTATCTGGGGGACAGAAGCAGAGAGTTTCTATATCTAGAGCATTAGTAAAGGAGCCTGAAATCATAATAGCAGATGAACCTACAGGTGCATTAGATAGCAATACATCTGATAGCATAATAAGTTTATTGAAAGAAATCTCAGATGCGGGGAAATTAGTTATCGTGGTTACTCATGATTATGAGTTCAAGGATATAGCAACTAGGATAGTAGAGTTAAAAGATGGAGTGATAATAGAGAATACAAAAAAACAAGGTGTGACTAAGGAAGTTACTCCAAGTGTAGCAAAAGAAAAGAAGAGAAGCTTTGATTTAAATGCAGCTTTCAAGCTGTCTTTAAAAAGACTGATTGAGAAAAAATGGAGATACTTTTTAGTATCTATAAGTATGATTATTGGAATTTGTTCTTTATCTATAGCCTTTGGAATAAGTAATGGAATAAATTCTTATATAGATTATGCAAATAAAAAGATCGTAGATAATAAGAAAGTAACATTTGTAAAAAAGGATATTTTGAATTCGGATGATTATTTTGCGATAAAGAAAAATAAATCCGTAAAATTTTCCCAGGATGAGTATATATTAAATTCAAAAATAAAATTAAAAGATGAAAAAGAACTGGAATTTAATGTAAAACCAATAATTCAAAGTGAATACAAAGATACATATACAAGACCGGAAGTTTTAGAAGGTAAAATTCCAGCGGATAATAAGAATGAAATAGCAATTTCTGACAATATAGCAAATAAAATTGCCAAAAATGGAAACAAAAAAGAGCTTCTAGGAAAGGAAATAGATATTAAGTTTTTAGCTAAAGATGAACTGAATAATTATCCTTCAAGATGGGACAGCCAAAAGTTTAAGATAACAGGAATAACAGAAAAAACATTAATAGGCGATGACTATGCTTATATTCCATATGAAACACACAAGGATATTGTTAAAAGATCAAGATTTTTAGGAAAAGATGAAGATATCCCAACAAATAAAGTAAGCGTATATGTAAAGGATAAAAATCAGATTAATCGTGTATATAAAGATTTTAATAAAGAATATGAAATAGTAAGACCAGCAGATGTACTAAAGAATTTAACGAAAATATTCGAAAATTTCAATCTAGTAGTTTTAGGCGCAGCAGTTTTAATATTATTTATATCAGCTCTTATGATAGGAATAATATTATTTATAAGTGTACTTGAAAGAAAGAGAGAAATTGGACTTTTCATTTCAATTGGCGGTACAAAAAATGATATTAAGAAAATATTTATAACAGAAGGGATCTTATTAGGTGGAATGGCTTCGACTATGGGGGTATTACTGTCAGGAGTATTGACATTTGTAATCAATCCAATTGCTTCTAAATTTATGGATTATGGATTATATCAACCTAGCTTCATAACTCTTATAGTATCACTATGTATTGGTGTGTTAGTAAGCTTAGTGTCAAGTCTAGTTCCAGCGACCAAGGCTTCAAAATTATCTCCTATAGAACTTTTAAGAAGAGACTAGTTATAAATATTAAAATTAAACATTATGGAGGAATTAACCTGTGAATAAAAAACTTGTAGCATGTATATTAGCTTTAAGTGCGACTATGGTAGCCTGTGAGGGAAATTCAAATAATAAAGGGCAGGATACTCAAGTGCAATCAACGCAGCAAAAAAAAGAAGGAAATCAGTTAACGAAAGAACAAATAAACAAACTAATGACTGAATTATCGAAAAAAGTTAAGACGATTTTAATTGATAACAGCGATAAAATAGATGAGAAATTTGATATGAAAAATACACAGGTGTTATTAGTTAGTAATATAAGTAAAACAGCTTATTTAATAAACAGTCAGGATGAAAAGTATGGTAAGAAAGAAGAAGCGGTTGAATATTCAACAGATACTTTTAAAGATAAAGGTCTTCTTACAATACCATATGGTTTAGCTGAATTTAATGGTAAACAAACTTACGTATTTAATATTGATTTTATGGCTAATGCAAGCACAGGAAAGCAAGCGTTAGAAAATGATCTTATGAAATCAATCGTGCATGAAGGTGTACATTTAATCTTACAAAAGGATTTAGAAAGCGGAAAAGTAACTACCGCAGAAGAGACTACGGACGGAGAAAGAGCAGAGAATTATCCTGTACTTTATGATGCAAGAATAAATAGAAAGCAAAATTTATATTATTATAAAAAAGCTTTAGAGAGTAAAAATGAAGAAGAGAGAATAAAATATATAAAAATGGGAAACTATTTTTATAAAAAGTATCTAGATATGAATAATGAACATAAAAAAGAAACAGTTTTTGATAAGCTGGAAGGACAAGCTCAGTATCTAGAATATAGAGGAGTTGCAGTGTTAAACAATTTAGGTAAGGATGAAAACACTGTTAAAGCCGAAACGAAAAAACTATATATAAATGAAAATGATGGATTGAAGGACGATATGTTGGTGGAAGGGGATAAAAATGCTGAGTTTTATACATTAGGTTCTTTGGCTTATGCTAATATTTATAATATGAATCAGGAAAAAGAATTAAATTATAATCATCCACTACAATATTTATTGGATAAATACGGATATATAGAAAACGAAGGGGATAAAGAAATAGGTGATAAGGTTAAAAAATATTATGAGGAAATAAATACTAAATTAAAAAGTAGTATAGATGAAATAAATAGTAAGGTAAATAATGATAAATATATTAAAATTAAAATACCAGTATTAACAAAGTATAGTGAAAATGGATCAATAACATATGAAGATAAATCAATTAAATACAAGTATAACGATGAAGATGTAAATATTGATAAAGTTTCTAATGAAGTGAAAATAGAAGAAAACAGAATAAAGCTAAAATCAGCTACTGTGGTAACAACAAATGGAAGTGAAAAGGATGGAATAATGAATAACATGTATGTTTTTATTCCTAAAGAAAAAGTAGAATTAAATAAGGATAAACTAACTGTACAAACGAAGGAAGTACAAATTTATGATGCTAAATTTATAGAAGAGAATGGAGTATATAAGTTAGTAGAATAATAGGAGGGCTACATGTATAAGGTTTTAATAATTGAAGATGATGTGAGGATAGGAAATTTAATTAAAGATTATTTTTCTAAAGAAGGGTTTCAAGTCATATTAGAAGAGGATGGAATTGAAGGCTATGCTGCCTTCAATTCTATTTCTGTTGATTTAATTATTTTGGATATAATGTTACCTAGTTTAGATGGATTTTCTATTGCAAAGAGAATTAGAAAAAAATCAAATGTACCAATCATAATGGTTACAGCGAGAAGTGATGATGAAGATCAATTAAAGGGATATGAATTTAAAGTTGATGATTATATAACCAAGCCCTTTAATCCGGAAATTTTAATTGCTAAGGCTAAAAATCTTCTTGAAAGACTTCAATTGTATAAAGAAAAAGATAATGAAGATATATTTGAAATAAGTGACTTAAAAGTAGATTTTTTAAAAAGAAGAGTATTTATTGAGAATGAAGAAAGTATTCTTGAACCTAAGCAATTTGATATTTTAAAGTACTTGATACTTAATAAAAATAAAGTGATTTCAAGAGAAGAGCTATTAAATAAATTATGGGGATATGATTATTTTGGCAGTGATAGAGTTGTAGATACGCAGATAAGGAAGCTGAGAAAAAATTTAGGAAGTAAAGCATATCTTATCAAAACCGTTTTTTCAGTAGGATATTCTTTTGAGGAGGAATAATGAAAAAACTAAAAATCATACATAAATTATTAATCATAAATATAACTATCTTCATATTTGTATTTTTAAGCCAATTTGTTTTTCAAAATCTATTTTTTGATAAGTATTATAATTATTACAAAGAAACTATGTTGAAAAATAGTATCAAGAAATTTGAAGAAGTACTTTATAATGATAAGCTTTCCAATCAATATATAAATAAGACTTTAGATGAAGATGAAATTATAATTTCTTATTTAGATAAAGATTTGAATGTAATAAAAGGAGATTTAACAGATTCATTTCATTTAAGTATAAAAACGAAGGATAACGAGATTAAGGATCTAGCAATTCAATCTATGTCATTAGAGGGAAATGGTTTAAGTGTAGGAGATTTTGTAGAAATAGACGGTTTTAAACTCAAAAACGAAGATAAAATACATGTAAAAAATTTAATAATTAAAAAAAAGGATGAGAAAAATGATAATTCAACGATAAACACGTCTGATTACAATTTTGATTTTGAACAAAAAGAAAAGATTGATGTAAAGTTTGAAGGAGAAATACTCTCTTTTAGTAGCGTTAGCCAAAAAACTTTGAATCATAGACAAGCAATTTCAACTTATTTAGGTCACTTGGATAAAAATAAAATGAAAGAAGGTAATGATGTTTTTACCGACTTTAATCGAACATATTTAATAAGTTTAAAAAAAGTAGGTCATAATTATATTTTAGCATCTGCATCTATAGAAGGGTCTAAGGAAGCAATTGGAATTTTAAATAATTTTAATTTATATATTATATTTCTTACTTTGATTTTAGCAATTGTAATCATATACATATATTCTAAGCAAATAACGAAGCCACTACTTCAAATGAAAGAAGTAGCTAAATCAATAGCAAACCAAGATTTTGATAAAAAGGTATGCATAAATTCAAAAGATGAGCTACAGGATTTAGGTGAATCTTTAAACGATATTTCTTCAAATTTAAAAAGCAATATAAATCAACTAAAAGAAGCAAACAAAAAGCTTAAGCAAGAATATGAAGAGAGGTTGGAGATAGAAAAAAATCAGAATTTTTTATTGATTAATATATCCCATGATTTAAAGACACCTCTTACAATAATTAAAGGGTATTTAAAAGCTATAAAAGATGGTGTATATAGTAAGGATGAATATATAGACTATACGATAGATGAGGTAGATGAGATAAGTAGGACACTAAATGAAATGCTAGAGATTACTAAGTTGAAATCGAAATCTTATTCTTTAGATATGGAAATGACTGATTTTACAAGATTAGTATATAAAACATATGATAAATTAAAATATCTTGCTAAGGAAAAACAACAATCAGTAGAACTTAATTTAGTAGATGATGCCTTTGTACATATCGATGAAAGGGAAATGAAGAAGGTACTAGAAAATCTTATAACAAATGCTATAAAATATTCGCCGGATTCAATGAATATAAATATAGATTTAGTAGAAGAGCATGATCAATATGTTTTTAGCATAGAAAATGAAGGTGCTCATATACCAGATGAGGATGTAAAGAATATTTTTAAAGAGTTTTACAGGGTTGATAAATCAAGAAATAAAAAAACAGGTGGAAATGGTTTAGGATTGGTCATAGTAAAAGTTATATTGGAAGCCCATCATATTCAATATGGTATAAAGAATAATAAAAAAGGTGTAAAATTTACAATTTATTTACCTAAAAATTAGTGAGTTATGAATTGAAATAGATTTTAAATTAGAGTTATAAGTACCACCTAAGGAAACGTCCTTAGGTGTTTTTTAGTGAATTGAGCAATGAACCTTATTTTGTTTATAACTCATAATGGGTATCTTCGCCTATCTCCTCGAAAAAGGGTACGGAAGCGATTCAAAGAATAACCCGCCGCATTTTAAAATTTTTCCAATTTGGGCGGGCGTTTCTTATATTTCTTGTAGGGGTAATCACAGGGTTGCTGCTCTAGTCCGTCACATTATTAACATAAGATGGAATTTAATTAATGAGCTATAGGGGGTCACCATACATGCCCATCAAGCTAAAATTTGATAGTCCCCCCAGAATGAAAATTCTATTCATTATTAACTACTGATAACGAGAATTATGTGAAATATGCCCTTTTAATAAAAACTATTAAGGTAGGATTTATATTTTCGAGTATATTACATCATTTCTTTAATGGTATAATATGGTTTATATTCTGTGGACTGGAGTTGAATGAGTGAGTAATATAAATACAAAAGGTAAAGTTAAAAAAACAAAAAGAAAAGTATTAATAACTATACTGTCTATGTTAGTAATTATAATTGGATTTGGATATTGGAATTTTTTTAGTTTGCAAGGTGTTCCAAAAGGTGAATTAATTCGAACAGTGAAATCTCCAGATGGAAAATATCTCATTAAGACTTATTTTCATAATGCGGGATCATTAAGTGCGGATGCTGTTAGGGGTGAATTAGTTAACCTTGATACAGATTCAAAGAAAAATATATATTGGAACTATCCAGATACGGATCCATATATTGAATGGGTAAATAAGAATAGTGTTAGAATTGGAGATCAAACTTTAGATATTTCACAGAAAGAAACCTATGATTGGCGTGATGATGATAAGCACGTTAAAGAAATGCCTAAACAATTTATTAGATAAAACAAGAAAAATTAAATTTATTCAATCTTATTTGTTTAACTATAGATAGGATTATATGAGTGAAAAGTCCCTTTAGAAGATCTAAAGGGACTTTTTTAGGTTTCTAGATACGACTACTGATAATTGGTATTATATTAAGGAGTCTCGCCACATCGTCATCAAGCTTAGAAATTGTGTTACGGGCGTTAGGGTAATGCGAGGATATTGATTATATATGGGGGTAAATAAGTTGAAAAACATTGAAGTTCTAAATAAATACATTGAAGGGTTTTCTGATGCTCTCCCTACGTGGTTAAAGCATCTAATCGAGGCAGAGGAGATACATCAAAACTATGAGAATGTACAGGTACTTGGTGCATTAAAAACAGATGCGGTGTTGTACTATGTACACCGTACGCTGCAGGTGTTAGATGGGTTGTCTTTAGATGAAGAAGCGTATCACATTATTGAAAAGGTACTAACGTATAGTGAGCTTGCAAAGGTAGGCTCTTTAAAACAGCGGGAGCAATGGAAGAAAAATGGGATAAACCTATTGGTACATAACGAGGGTTCTGCTGATATCTTTAGTGATATTCAGTTTATCGAACGTATAGGGACAAACTTAAACTCTACTGAGTATTTGTTTGTTCGAGATTTAATTAGAACACATGGATTAATCGGGCAGTATATCCGCGGGGAGGCTCGTTTGGACTCACATTTTGATTTGATCAACACGTATAAAGAAGAGTACGGAGACGGTAGGTTAAAGGAGATTCTATACTATCTTAACCAATGTATTATTGAGGGCGTATCAAAATCCTTGTGGAGTGAAGTAAAGGACGATGTGAAGATTACAATTGATGGTCTGTTTGATGGCTATGTGGAGCTATTTACTTCACGCATACATAGACTCACGCCAAAACATAAGGAGTCAGCATTTGAAAAAGATATAATTATGGGGAGCGAGAAGAATGGCGTTCAAACCTTCTTATCTGATAAGGATTTGTGGTATGTAGAACCGTCTATGCATGCTCTTAGCTTCGAGGATATCTGGACAGTTTTTGTTATGTTAAAGAACGAGATAGGCACTGGAAAGGTTCAGCATATCCATTTCGAGAAATTGATGCAGCAGTTGCACTATGATTTCAAAGGCGAGAAGAAGGACAACGTGTATCGTAAGCGGGTTATTGAGAAGTATCTACGGGAGTACCGTGAGAACGAGAAGCTGGATACAACGCATGTTTCCTTTGAGGTTAAAGTCGATGAAGATATGAAGACTGCGTATGTGTCGTTTCAGTTTTCTGCTGTAGGTGAGGCGTTAATTACCTTCTGTGTAGAGGCAGAAAAGGTAGATATGATGCATGCTCGGGCAAACGTGCTGCTATTTGATTTCTTCGGGTTACGTAAGGATGCGTATGATAGATTCCATAACGAAGAAGTGTATCTGGAGCATATGAATAGTTCGGCTGATGATAAACGAATTATTCTTGATTATATAAAGGGAGATACGGTTGTAGATGTCGGAGCCGGTGGTGGTGTCATGCTAGACATGATTGAAGAAGAGACCGAGGATAAACGAATCTATGGTATCGATATTTCCGAAAACGTGATTGATACATTGAAAAAGAAGAAGCAGAACGAGGGTCGTTCTTGGGACGTCATTAAAGGGGATGCAATCAACTTAAGCAGCTCGTTTGATAAAGAATCGGTTGATACCATTGTATATTCTTCTATCCTTCATGAGCTGTTCTCTTATATTGAGTATGAAGGTAAGAAATTCAATCATGAAGTAATTAAAAAGGGTCTGCAGAGTGCCTACGAGGTGTTAAAGCCGGGAGGTCGTATTATCATTCGTGATGGCATCATGACCGAAGATAAAAGGTTAATGCGTGTGATTCGTTTTAAAGATGCGGGCGGAATGAAGTTCTTAGAGCAGTATGTCCATGAATTTAAGGGTCGTATAATCCAGTATGAGGTACTTGCAGAAAATACAGTCAAAATGCCTGTTAACGATGCGATGGAGTTCTTATATACGTATACCTGGGGCGAGGATTCCTTCGCTCATGAGGTGCAGGAGCAGTTTGGAATCTTTACGCCAAACGACTATAAGGATTTCGTAAAGGGTATCTTTGGAGATAAAGTAAACATTGTTCAAGCTATGAACTATTTGCAGGATGGATATACAACCCATATTAGCGAGAAAATCGAGTTTAAAGATGAGTCTGGGAATGCGGTTGCGCTACCGGATAGTACGTTCTTTATGGTTTTAGAAAAGGTGAAGTAATGGGTTATTGGTACAAATAAAGTATAAAGGGGTAAAGGGCAATGAAAATCTTAGAAATGCAATACACAAAGAAGGATAAAACATCTTTACAATCTAGGGTTGTCGAGTGCTGATGATACGTTTTGCTTATTCATTTTAAAAAACCTAATATTTGTTAATTCGATTATATAAGACAGAAAAATCGCTGGGAAGCGGTAAATAAGGATGAATTGTATATTGATAAATCAACAACGAACCCAAAAGGGGAAGCAATACACGAACAAGCGAAGCGCAGTGAAGTGGACGATACAGCTTGTCTGTATCGTCTGGTTTTTCGTAGCAAATGTAACTTATATATTGGTTACTATCATTACTCAAAACCTTGGACGGAACAGGCAGGCTGTTCCGTCGTCTTTCGTACTCAGGCACCGCTGTTCCCCCTTGTGGGGGATTTTTTTGTTTTTCTACATTTTTATATATTTTATTTAAAGCAAATGTGCTTAAACGTTGGTGCTTCAAAGCTTCTTCATTAGTTCTTCTACATCTTTGGGGAACCGCCACATCACCATCAAGTTAAAATTTTATAATGCACCATGCCCATCAACTTAAGAATTCAAAATTACCCCAAAACGAAAAAATGAGCTTTTTGTTACCAGTTAGCACAAAATTTCGTTCTGGGGGTACTATAAAATTGTAGCTTGATAGCGATGGGGTGCCGCCAGCATTTCGGAAAAACCCCACGCTAAGAGCATGCAAAATT
>NZ_AYMH01000018.1:0-162049 GCF_000633475.1 Bacillus sp. H1a
GAAAGCAGACTTTTTATGGATCCCTCGTTATGGAAGTAATAAACCTGCCTATGCGTGTGATCTATGGCAATATGCAGATGGAGAAACAGGCGGTTGGCTTGATGGTGTAGGAAAAGTTGACTTAAATGTTCTAAATGGAGACAAGCCATTATCTTGGTTTATTGGTGGTAATGAACTAAATCCAATTAACCCAATTGATCCAATTCAGCCTATTCAAAAAGAGGGAATTGGACATGCAACATCTAAATACGATGATGGTTATGGTGTGAATCTATATGAAAATCCTGCTGATCCTATTTTTGCAGGACGTATTACACAAAAAATCCCTTACTTAATCCATAAAGGATACTGGGGTGGTGGAGAAAAAAATATGATCTGCCTTGGAAATGAAAAACAGTGGGCTTACCTAAAACATTTTGATGTCCAATGGTTCTATGCATACACTAAATATTGGTCAGGGTATCAAATCCGAACTTACGATGGACCGAACGGCAATGACACTGGTTTTGTGGATGGAAGTAAGCCATATCAATTGTTTAATAGACAAGATGGGCATATTGATATTGGTGGTAATCGTTGGATTCGTGAGGAACATGTAATTATTAAGTAATAGGTGGTTTCAAAAGTACACAACAACAAAGGTAAAACATACTATGTAACAGCAAATGAAGCCTTTGTATATGTGAAGTAGGAGTTACAAAAGAGCACTCACTAATTAAGGGGTGCTCTTTTGTATAACATATTTTTTACTGCTTGCTCAATCACTTTACACAAGTTGCTATACTCATCTATTCAGAAAGTTTGAAAAACATTTAGCTAATCAAGGCTTAAATTCCTAATACTAATATTAATTTACAAATTAATTTTTTTAAGAGTCAATTAGGTCTGTGTTGCAGCGCTTAAAGTGAATTTCATAACATTCTTCTTCAGAAAATATTTGTGCAATTTGCCCTGTACTCTTATCAGCAATTATAAATTCATTAGTTTCAGAAATGTCCCAAAGTTCCTCAATAGATTTTGTGAAATTCAATATTCTAACATTTGCCCATACCGGCTCTAAACAATTAGGAACTAATATAAAATATTCTGTTTTATGATTTGAAAAACTTAAAGAACCTAAAGAACTTTCAATCCATAAAATATACTTACTTTTAACATCACCAATAGGAATGTGAAATGTTGGATTAGAGTCTATATTACGAAACTGTTTCAATGCTGTGTCGAACAGTTTTATCCATTCAGAATCGGGATTTTCAAATTCAATAAGTTCTAAATTTGAAAATTGGCTAAAGACTTTTTTGGCACTGATTAATGCTTTTTTTCTACGAATCTTCTCATTTTGATATATCATAATTTTCCTGCCTCTCATTTGTTATAATAAATGTGATGATGGTTATGGTGTGAATCTATATGAAAATCCTGCTGATCCTATTTTTGCTGGACGTATCACACAAAAAATCCCTTACTTAATCCAGAAAGGATACTGGGGTGGTGGAGAAAAAGACATGATCTGCCTTGGGAATGAAAAGCAGTGGGCTTACCTAAAACATTTTGATGTGAAATGGTTCTATGCGCATTCTAAATATCCTGTAGGTTGGGGGATTGCAGTTCATAGTGAGCCAGAATGTATTAACCATGTTGGAAATATTGACGGTTCTACTCCTTATCGTATTTGGGGAAGAGTTGGCGACGCAATAGATATTGGTGGTAATCGTTGGATTCGTGAGGAACATGTAACTATTAAGTAAAAACAAGAGCCGTCATTATGACGGCTTTTTTTACTTATTCCAATCCAAGTAACCTTATTCATATTGATACCCCATATTAAAGAAGTGCTGTTTTCAATGCTTCTTCAAGCATTGTATTGAAATCATTATATGTGTTCATCACTGTTCCAGATGGTTTATCAAGTTCTAAATAAGTACCATCAGATAAGTTTTTACAAAACCACGCAATATTTGAATCTCCAAAGAAAAGATACTCTTTTTGAAATTCATTTTCATACCAAATCCCATTTGTGTCTATAAGCCCACTAATTAGTTCGTCCCTTTCTGTGTCTAGTAAAGAAGGATCAACTTCATAAATCACCAGTCCATTAAAATCTAACCCATTTATAGTTTTAAGAAACTCCTCATATTCACTCGGTAAGTCAACATTAAATTTCTCTTTCACGCGGTCTCTTAATCTATGAACTTCAGTATCTGTTGCAGGTGTATTCAGTTTATCGTTAAAGCTTTTCTCTATCTTTTCAATTTCTAAAATTAGATTTTTCCACATATAAAAACCTCTTTCTAAGTATATTTATTCTCCTTTAGGGTAGATATTATATTTTGGTATAGGCCAGCTTATGTCTGCACTATCTCCATCTTGACAGGATAAAGATGGAGCCGGTTCTGTAGATGTAGGATTAGGGTTTACTATTGATGCAAGGGTATATGTTAATGGTTCGTCGCAATATAAAGTACATAATTCACTTGAGCAAACTTTCTACATTACAGCAAATTCAGCTTATGTTTTTGCGAAATGATTAATAGCCGGCTCTTATGAATTGGCTGCATAATAAAGGAAATATAATTAAGTATGAGAATTATTTATCTTTAACCATTGAATCTTATAAAAAACCCCTCTATGAATGTTAATTCATAGAGGGTAACATGAAACACAATTATCAATATTATTTATCTTCTATATTTTTAAGATAATTCGCTAAACGAACCTTATCATTTTCATTATCGGGAGTAATACCAAGATATTTGTATTTCCATATTATTTCCCTTTCTGTAGGGTTATGTTCAGGGGATAACACATCTGTATAATCATATTCTATTTTGAATTTTCCTGAATCATATAGAATTAATGTTAAGTTTGTCCATAATTCTTGTTCGTTTTCCTTAAATTCTTCACGTAATTTCTCTAATGCATCGTATAGTTCGAATAATAAGTCATCATAAATCCCCTCATCTACATCATATACTTTTGGAATATTATTAGAATAAATAAAACCATCTTTTTTAGGAGTAGTAAAGAAGAAATACGCTTCTGTTGAATATTCTGATAATTCAGCGTATAGATAAATCTCGTTCCATTCCCCAGGTATAATTTCATCTATTTTTGTACCTATTTCTTGATAGATGATTTCCATTTCTTTTGTTTCCACCTTGTTTTTCTGTCTTCTTGAAATTCTTCTTGTACTGTTTGAAGTCTTGTTTATCCACATGAAACTTCTCTCCAGTTGCTACATTCTTCACTAAGTATGTTTTAGTTGTAAGAGATTTAATTATGTAGTAAATAGCGAATAATATAAGAAAAAGACTAAATGTTGGAATAACAAATACGATAGCAAGTGTTAGTGCCTTTCGCTTTATTTCTATCCCTATTTTCTATTTGAAAACTCATAGACTGACAGTCTTATTAGTTAAACTACCAGTCTACAAGTTTACTTGTCTATTTAATTATTTACCCATCCAACCTTCTGTGAATAAATCCCACCAACCATAAGTTTGCATTCTGTTCACCTCCTTATAAGTTTAATAACTTTCTCCCATGTCTTTCAACATCTGATGTGCTTCTGTTATCTTCTTAGAAGCCTTTATTACTGTTTCATTCCCTTGAGTCATTAAATTTCGGTCTTTTAATTCTAATCCGTCTCCAATTAATTTAAGGGATTCTTCTAATAAACCCATACCTGTATTCATAGTTTCTTGTACGTCTTTATACTTTTTACCAGGTTCTAATTTCTTTGCTTTGTCAGATATTGCAAGTAACTCCTTAGAAACTTCATCAAATTCTTTCTTCTTTTCTTCCACTGGTTTCTTACTCATTAATACGTCATTCATGACTATAGACTGTTCTGATATATCTTTCATCAGATAAGCTAAATCCATCTTATAGTCTGTTTTCTTTTCTTGTTTAGCTTCAACTTTACTGTCTACTTTCTTATCGTTTGATTCACAACCTACCCCAGTTACTAATAACATTGGAATTGCTAAAGCTAACAATTTACGTTTCATTTACATATACCCCTTTATTGTTGTGATTTATCTGCAATACCCTTTATTGCTTCATCAAATATCTTTGCACCTATATGTGTTTTACCCATTGACTGATGAAGTTTAGCTTGGTCTTCTTGCTCTATTGCATCAAATAGAAGTTGGAAAGCATCTTCATAGTATTGCATGGATTGTTTTATCTTGTTTTGTTCTCCCTCAAATCCAGAAGGTGCTTTCAAGTCCTTTAGTTTCTTAGCATTTGCTTTTGCTCCACCTACACTTAGTTGGATTTCACCTTTCTTCTGTATATAAGCCTTGATGTCTGAACCTGCTATTCCTTCAATTGAGTGCATTGTATCTGCTATTGCATTCGAACTGTCTATGATGTCTTGCTTATACTTCGTAACTTCTTCTAAATTAGATACATCGTTTGACTTAGGAGCATCATCTGTTCTTTTTATTGTGTCAGGGTTTGTATTACCCAATGCACTCTGTTTATCCTTTACAGCTTTATTTGCATTTACAGCGTCTACTCTAGATGTTTCGTCTTGAACAGGTTGGAATCCTGATATCCAATACTTATTACCTCGTTCGATTAACTCCGTGATTTCCTGTTTCTTATCAGGGTCTATATCCTTCTCGTTTGCTTTAAAATACTTAGCTTGTTTTGAGTAAGCTGTACTATAACAATCAACTGCTTTTAGTATGTCTTTATGTGATTCTGCATACTCTTTTGGTGGTTCAATTTTATCAAACTTAGCAATGATTGTTTGTAACTCAGATTCTTGTTTTAGGACTTCTTTCTTTAAAGTCTTCTCATCCTTTTCTTTATTCATTGCTACTTCTACTATATTCGTGATTTTCCCCATTAACTCAGATGATAAGCTAGTCATACGTACTGGATAAATGTCTTTCGATAACTTCTCTTTTGTTTCTGCTTTAGACTCTACTTTATCCTTTGCTTTTGAGTCTACTTTATCTGTCCCACAACCTACTAATAACATAACTGGAATTGCTAACGTTACGAGTTTCTTTGCTTTCATGATTGACTACCCCTCTTACTTAGATTCTACTTTTGTTTAGATGTGTTAAATAATCCCATAGTTTCTGCTTTTGCTTCAATCTGTTTAAGTGTATTATCGAATTGGTCAATAGCACCCTTCGACACCGCATTCGCTAATTCAGTCTTACCTGCTTCTTCCATTTTAAATGAGTCTTCTAAAATGTCTATTGCTGTAACTAACTGTTTGTGTTCTTCTACAAAGCTAGAAGGAGGAGTTAATTCTTTTAACTTTTTACAGTTTTCTTTTAGTAACGCTGAACGTTCCTCTGAAGAATACTGAGGTTTACCAGGATCCTGCATGAAATGTAGGACAGTAGATACATACTCTTCTGCTTGTTTATCATCTGCTTTTACTGATTTCGTTTCTTTTACGTCTTTATCGGCTTTTACTTTCACTGATTTATCATCTGACTTTTGTTCTACTTTCACGTCTGCTTTCTTTTCTTCGCTGTCTGCTTTGTCTGTTCCGCAACCCCCTAATAACATGATTGGAAGTGCTAAACTTACTAGTTTCTTTGCTTTTATTATGTATCCTCCTTTTAGAAAATATTGTAATTAATTAACATATTATACCGTAACATAAATTATATAAATAAGATATAAAGATTTTCCATCCTTAAGAGAAATTTTGAGTGTTTTAACAATATGAAAAAATGTATGACGGTTGTAGAAAATCCCGCTCCATATGCTTTTTAAAAAACCCCCTTATTGGTTCATCGATGTTTGGGAGCTTTTTTTACGCTCTCATAAACTCTTTATCAAAGTAGAACTTGTCCATTAAGTTGTTTACAATCCCGTTGAAATAAGCGAATTTACCCTTCTTCATTTTTGCTCCAGATTTAATTTTCATAACAAACTCTTTGATAGCTTGTAAGCCGATAGTAAGCTCCTGGTCTTTAGTGAATGCTTTATCACCCGTCGTATGGTTAACGATTTTATTACACTGTCTTACGACCTTCCACAGTTCTTGAATTGTCTTTGAGTCACTGTAAAAAGAGCGAACTAAAGAAATAAAACATTTTGGTACCCAGTGAGCTACGGAATCAGCTTCTTTAATGTTTTCCTAGGTATAGTGTTATTCTTGTTGCTGTATGGGGGAAATTAGGAAACTGGTTAAATCTTGGTGGTAACCAATGGATTTATTATGATTCCTCATACATCCGTTACAATGGGACGGAAATTTCTACTGTAGCTGGTAAAAGGGTTATTTCTAGAGTGGACCAATTTACGTTTCTATGAATCCCCATCATGGTAGAATAAAGATGTTGTAGGTACAGTTGATGCAGGATTAGGGTTTACAATTATTGATAAAGTATTGGTGAATGGTTCACCGCAATATAAAGTGAAAAACTCTAAATGTAGTATCTTCTATATTACAGCTAGTTCAACATATGTAGAGGTACCATAAAATAAAAAAGCCGATTCCAATTAAAGATTCGGCTTTTTTTATTGTTAAGATGTTTAGAATTTACTTTTAGACAATGCTTTTAATATAGGATTTATGATTTTACTTATTAATCGAAATCCGTTAAATATAGATCTTATAACCTTCATATTATCGTCCCCTTAAACTAAATAAATCATATCAACTTCATACCAAGGGTGTAAACATTGTATTTTCATAAATTCAAATGAAAAAGAAGCTTCTTTTTCAAAGTGAATGATGGTGTTATAATTAAATATAAACTGAATAATCAGATAAAAATTTATCAATAAATAGTAATTGTTATGATATGCGTTTTGATAGGGTGATTTGTTATAATATTTAGATAATACTCTTAGAAAAGGGGGATTTAAATGGAAACAAAAATTTCTACTACTAGCAAGGGGTATGAGCTATTAGAAGAATGGTATCACGAAATGCTTGCTCAGCATATAGAGAAGGCAAGTATTTTAAAAATTGAAGCAGATAATATATTTAATAAGGTTAAAGAAAATGCAGATTCTTTTATTTATTACTCCCTGTTAAGATTTAGGTATCAAATGTTAAAGGGGAATTTTGAAAAAGGGCTAGAAGGGTTAGAATACATAAAAGGTATGCCAGATGGTTTACTAAAATATTACTATCACTTCTTTAAATTTATTTATGCAACAGAAGTTGGAAACTACAATAGTGCAGAAAAACATCTTGAATCTGCAAGTGATTTATTAGATATGATGTCCGATGAAAAAGAAAAAGCAGAGTACAATTATCGTGTTGCGCTATATAAATATTATATTTCACAACCTACTTTAGCTATTAATTATGCTACAAAGGCTCTCGATTATTTTTCAAGCCATGAAGGCTATGAGACTAAAAAGGGAGCGTGTGAAAATACATTAGGTATGGCTTGTATTACTTTAGAACAATTTGAATTAGCAGAGGAATATCTAATTTCTGCTCTAAATATGTTTCAAAAACTTGATGAACAATCGCTAGTTTTAAAAGTTCGTAGTAATTTAGGCGTACTGTATGCCGAACAAAACTTATCAGATTCAGCTATACGTCATTTAGAAGAAGTATATAAAGCGTGTCAACATACAAAATTGCATTATCAAAGAAGGGTAATATTCCTATTGGCTCGGGAACATATTAAATTAAAACAGCATAATGATGCAACTTTTTATATTAAAGAGGGCTTGAAGGATTGTAATCAAGAATATAGTTATCACTTAAATATTTTGGAGTGTATAAATAATAATGAATCTATAGAGAAGTTGGAAGAAATTGTAAATGGATCGCTTTCGTATTTTAAAGAACAAGAATTGTGGAAAGACATTCAAATTTATACCGAACTATTAGCAGGTAAATGGTATAATGTGGGTGCAAAGGATAAGGCGTGTGAGTATTATCACTCAAGCCATGAAGCGAGAACTTTATTAAAAGAAAAGGGGCGTTTAAAATGAAAAAGATTAAAATTACATTAATGGGTTTAATCGGTATTGCAGTATTATCGTTTGGTTTAAATAGTCCTAGTATTGAAAAAAGTGCAGCACCTACACTGAAACAAGAGAATATTATTTCATATTCAGAACATGGTACAGGAATCTAATAAATAAAAAAATTACCCCCATCAGTTATTAAAGAAATAAATAATCAATAAGCAGTAAAGTAGATAAAATAAACAAGGCAGGATGATGACAACATCTTGCCTTGTTCAATTGTGAAAAATTATTGAACTGTAACGAATTTTTTTAGAGGATATTTTAAATAGGAAAGAACAGATGAAAAAATAAAACAAGCCTAACCTATTTATGTTTGTTTTATTTTGTGGGGGGCACCCACAAACCCACCCACAATTCACCCACAAAAATAAAAAAAGTGATGAATCACTAGGAAACATCACTTTTATAAAACCTTGATAAATCAGTGTTTCTGGTTCAATTTAAAACTTGATGAATTCAGAGGATATATTTAGAACGCAAGTTCACCAATGGGAACGCGATCAATATATGTCTCTATACTAAGAGAGAAAAAAGCCCTGATACTACGGTATCAGGGCTTTTTCGTCATTTATTTACAGTAAATTGTAGCGAATGCTTCCAAAAGGGCTTGATACTCTTATTGGAGATCGTGGAGTGAGGCTTTCAGGTGGTGAACGCCAACGACTTGTACTAGCGCGTGCAATTTTAAGGAAACCGTCCATTTTAATATTAGATGAAGCTACTAGTGCGTTAGATACTGAAAATGAAGTGAAAATTCAATCAGCATAAGAAAGATTGAAAGGAACGATGACTATTATTGTTATTGCGCATCGTTTATGTACGATACATAATGCAGATCAAGTTATTGTTTTAGGAAAAGGTGAAATTGTTCAAAAAGGTGAATTTAATCAATTGGCTAAAGAGAGAAAAGGTGTGTTTCGAAATTTATTGGGCTCACAAATGGAAGTTGGTTCTTAGAGGAGAAAAAGTGAATGAAGTCTTGTATTAATGTAATTAAAATTGAATGAAAGCCCGAATAATGGCCTGTTACAACAGGGTCTTATTCGGGCTTTCATTTGTGCATTTTCTAAATTTAGGGGATAAATATAGTTCAGTACCTTGCAATGAACAGTACTAAGTGGTATATTATGGATAAATCAAGTACCGTGTATTAAACAGTACTAAAATAAGGAAGGAGGATTGTCCTTGAACGTTCAGTTTAAAAAAGGTGTGTTAGAACTGTGTGTATTGGCTCTTGTAAAACGTAAAGATTGTTATGGCTATGAACTAGTTCAACAAATCTCTAATAAGTTTTTAATATCAGAAGGATCAGTATATCCGTTATTGCGTCGTTTAACGAAAGAGGGATATTTTCAAACATATTTAAAAGAATCTACGGAAGGGCCGCCCCGTAAATATTATGAACTAACTGAGCAAGGTGAGACGCAACTTCATTTATTAGTAACAGAGTGGCGTGATTTTGCGAAAGGCGTACAAGAAATTATTGAAGGGGTGAATTGGGATGAATAAAGAACAGTTCCTTCGGGAATTATCGAATCAGCTTAGAAAGTTACCGGAAGAAGAGAGGAAAGACATTTTATTCGATTATGAAGAGCACTTTCAGTTTGGGGTAGAAGAGGGGAAAACTGAATCGGAAATAATAAAAGGACTTGGTTCTCCGAAAGTGATTGCAAAAGAATTATTAGCGATGTATCGCTTTGATGAAATGAAAAAAGATCCATCGACTTCAAATGTGACAAGAGCTGTCATGGCGGCGATTGGACTTAGTTTGTTTAATTTTATTATTGTGTTAGGCCCATTAATTGCAATTATTGCTACTATATTTTCTCTTTGGGTTGCGGGGATTTCTAGTGTAGTGACACCATTTTTTGTTATTCTAAAAGTGTTTATGGGCACTTTTTTATGGATTGATTTATTCGTTAGTATCACGTTTGTTGGAGTTGGTTTGTTGTTATGTATTGTAGCTTTTTATAGTACGAAGTGGTTTAAAAGATTATGCGTACGATATGTAATATGGAACTTCAAAATGATAAAAGGGGAGTAAATGATGAAAAAACTATTATTAGTAGCTATCGCTTGTATCATTATTGGAGTAATAGGGATTTCACAAACATATGAAAAAGCAGTACAAACTGCAGAAAAAGGAAATAAAGAAGACGTAATTAAAAATGAAACGCTAAAAAATGTAGAAGTTAAGTTAGATGCAGGAGATATTGTTGTCCAAAAATCTCCTGATTCCTCTTTTTATGTAAAGCAATCAGGAGATTTACGTAAACAGAAGATTCGTATAGCTGAGGATGGTGACACATTAAAGATTCAAGGAGAAATAGAGAAAGGTGTTTCATTTGATTTCTCATTTTTTACTTTCAATTTTCAAACGCCTATATTGACTATATTTATACCTGAACGTTCTTATCAAGAGATAAAAGTAAATTCATCCGCTGGGCAAATAGAAATAAGTGATGTGAAAAGTGACTACGTAAGTGCTGGGACACTTGGTGGAGATGTGGATCTGGGACATATAACTGCTAAGAGTGTAGATGGATCTTCAAAAGCTGGTAGCGTGAATGTAAAGAAAGTGATTGGGAAAGTAACAGCAAAAACAGCTAGTGGTGATGTGGATGTTATTGATCATGATTCTAAATATGATCTAGAGGCAAGCTCAACTGCTGGTGATGTAGATATTACTTTATTGGAAAAACCGAAAGACGCAGTTATAACCGGGCGAAGCACTGCTGGAGACGTGACAATTTTTAATGAGGAAAATAAAAATATAACAATTGGTAATGGAAGTACAAAGATTAGTGGGAAAACTTCTGCCGGAGATGTTACGATTGAAGCTCGTAAATAAGGAATAGAATGTACGGAAATCTATCAAAATACAAAAAGAAGATAATTACTTATATAAATAAGGTAATTATCTTCTTTTTATTATTTTTAATGTAAATCGCGATATACGCCAATTACTTTTCCGATAACTGACACTTGTTTTAAAATGATAGGTTCTAATGAAGAGTTTTCCGGTTGAAGACGGAAATGGTCTTTTTCTTTATAGAAACGTTTAACAGTTGCTTCATTGTCTTCGGTTAAGGCAACTACAATTTCACCATTGTATGCAGACTGTTGTTGGCGAACAACGACTAAATCACCATCAAAAATACCAGCTTCAATCATACTGTCCCCAGAAATACGTAACATAAACACTTGGTCTGCTCCAGCAACAATGCTAGCTGGAAGTGGGAAGTGTTCTTCTACACTTTCAACTGCTGTAATTGGTAAACCAGCAGTAACTTTTCCGACGATTGGAACTTGAATAACAGATTGTGTTTCAGTGTCCGTTCGGTCTTCACCTAAAATTTCAATTGCTCGTGGTTTTGTTGGATCGCGTCGAATATATCCCTTTTCTTCTAATCGTGATAAATGTCCGTGCACTGTAGAACTAGAAGCAAGGCCGACTGCTTGACCGATTTCACGTACGGAAGGTGGATACCCTTTTTCTTGTACTTTTAGCTTAATAAAGTCGAGAATGTCTTGCTGGCGTTTCGTTAACTTTTCCATGTTTTCTAACACCTCGTTTTCTTTCATTTTTCTTATTAATAAGTATAACATGTGAAAAAACATTCTACAAACATAAGTTCGAACGGAAGGCGAATTTATGATACACTAGAGGGAAAATATAGTGAGAAAGAGGGGTTCAAAATGAATGCAATTATTTATGCACGTGTGAGCACAACAAAAGAAGCGCAGGAAACATCATTATTGCGTCAAAAAGATGAATTATTGCATTTAGCTGAGCGCTATCAAATGAATGTTATAAAAGTAATTGAAGAGCAGGCTAGTGGTTATACAATTGAACGTGATGGCATATTAGAAGTGCTAGATACAATTCGAGATGAACAAGTTGATGTGCTTCTTATACAAGATGAAACGCGCCTTGGTAGAGGGAATGCGAAGATTGCATTAATGCATTGTTTACATAAAGAGGGAATAAAAGTTTATACGCACACGCATAATGGTGAATTACAGCTTTCGGATTCTGATTCTATGGTGTTAGATATAATTGGGATTGTTGAGGAGTATCAAAGAAAAATCCACAATTTGAAAATTAAACGTGGCATGCAAAGAGCGGTGGAGAAAGGATTTCGTCCAGAGAATAATTTGAAAAATCGTCATTTAAGTGTAGGACGCGAGAAAAAAGAAGTACCTATTGAGGAAATTGTACGTTTGCGTAGGAATGAATTAACTTTCGAAGAGATTGCAGCAACACTTCGTGGTTTCGGTCATAATGTTTCAAAAGCAACTGTGCATCGAAGATATGTCGAATATACAAAGCAATCGCTTGATAAAGAAGACTAACTATTGTATGATAATAATCAGTTTTGAGTAGAAGGGGGATTCGAGATGCTAAGTCACGAACTCATTGAACGCATTAACTTCTTAGCGAAAAAAGCAAAAGCTGAAGGCTTAACTGAAGAAGAACAACGTGAGCGCCAATCGCTACGTGAACAATATTTAAAAGGATTTCGTCAAAATATGTTAAACGAATTAAAAGGAATTAAAGTCGTTAACGAAGAAGGCACTGATGTTACACCGGCGAAATTAAAAGCTTTAAAAAAGCAAGATAATGCAAAATTAAATTAAAAGATGGGCGTAGCCCATCTTTTTTTGATATTAATAGACAGATTCGCTATTTAATAACTTTCCAGTTATGATTTGTTGTTGCTTCTATCGTTTTATGCTTCAATATATAGTTAGCGATAAGTTCAGACATATCTATTGGTATGTCTTTTATAATGGGCTTATTTTGATACATAAGGAAGTTTCCGCCACCACCTGCACGATAATTATTCATAACGACATCGTATTCTTGCTTCATGTTGATTGGAAGTCCATCATATTCTAAAAAAGTAACTCTTTCGCCAAATGGTTTTGAAATGTTTAATACGTATGAAATTCCTTCCCACATATCGTAATTATAGTGCTGCGGTTTCGGTTCTAAGTATGCATGGTTTACAATGATATTTCCGTCTACATTTAGTGCGAAATAAGTGGCGGAGAGCTCAAGAGCTTCTTTTATATCTGCTCCAGTCACTCGAATAACTTTTAATGTATTTGGATAAATATAATTAGAAACGATGTTACGCATTGTGACATGTTCGGGAAAACCAGGAGATTCATTGTGAAATAAACTTGTACAAGAAATAGAAACTTCTGCTACATCCATCTGTATTTTATTAATAAATTCAATAAAGGGATGGTCTTGTAGACGTGTTTGCAGAGCATCAGAAATTTGCATGTCTCCATTAATAAACCCAATAGGCTGATCAAGCCACTTTTGTGTTTTATCCTCGTAATCATACACAAGTGAAAGGATAGCTTCATCTTCCTGAATCCCCTGTACAGATAGTATTTCAGAATGACATTCTTTCGTAACCCACTCATTATTATTTCTTTCAAATGTAACTTCCACTTTTCCTAACGATTGTCCATTACAGCCAACTTGTAAAATTGTAACACCATTCACTTTTGTATTTGCAATCGTTCGATGTTGATGACCTGTTAGTAAAATATCTATGCCATCAATTTCATGACACATCGCATAACCTTGATTTTCACCTGTTAAAGCTTCAGTAGGTTCTCCTGTTTGTAAATCACGTTCAAATCCTCCATGGTAAGCGACGACGAGTAAGTCAGGTTTATCGTTTTCGCGGATGTAAGAAACCCACTTTTTTGTTGTTTCCAGTGCATCTTCAAATAGTAAATCTTCAATATGATGAGGTTGCTCCCAATTTGGGATGTAATGCGTTGTTACCCCTAAAATAGCAATTTTTATATTCGGCTCAATTTGCTTTATGATATATGGTTTTCCAAAATACGGTTTTTTTCTGTTTTTATTTAAAATATTAGCTGATAAATAAGGGGTATTGGCAGTTGAAATAGCATTGTTTAATATGTCCATTCCGTAATTAAATTCATGATTTCCGATAATTGCAGCATCATAATCTAGATAATTGGCTAATAAGGCCATTGGGTTCTCTTTATCTTTTTCATAAGTAGCATAATGATAAGTGAAAGGAGTTCCTTGGATGAAATCACCGTTATCAATTAAAATCACATGTTCATTTGTAGAACGCTCTTTTTTAATGAGTGTCGAAATTTTGGATAGTCCCACGTCTGCTGGTAAGTTATTTTGATAGTGAATTGGATAAACATTACCATGTATATCGCTCGTTAATAAGATGTTAATAGTTACAAATCGATTTTGATTCAACATAATCCACCTTTTCTATTGTTATCTTACGATTAATCATATCAGATATGTGAAATGAAGTTTGATTGGAATGTTTAGAATGTGTAAAAATTCTGTAAATAAATAATTGTATGGGAAAATATGTGATATATTTCTACGTGTTTACAAAAAGTAAATTTATAACAAGGGAAATGGAGGATTTAACATGTTGAAAAAAGTTTTTGCAATGGGTACATCGGTTGTATTAGCAGCGGGATTATTAAGTGGTTGTGGGGCGAAGGAATCAAGTACAAATAAAAGTGAAGATACGAAAAAAGGTTATGTACCAAAGACTTTAAATGTTCAATTTGTTCCATCGCAAAATGCTGATACGTTAGAAGCAAAAGCAAAACCACTAGAAAAACTGTTAAGTGATAAGCTGAATATCCCTGTAAAAGTTAGTATTTCGACGAATTACAATACGATTGTAGAAGCGATGGCATCAAAACAAGTAGATGTAGGTTTCTTGCCTCCAACGGCATATGTATTAGCGCATGAAAAAAAGGCCGCAAATGTAATTTTACAAGCACAACGATTTGGAGTAGATGATGCAACAGGAGCTCCAACAAAAGACTTGGTAGATTATTATAAGTCTGAGTTTGTTGTAAAGAAAGATTCTAACATTAATAGTGTAAAAGATTTAAAAGGTAAAAAAATCGGGTATCAAGATGTAACATCTTCAGCAGGATATGTGTGGCCTGCAGCTGTATTGCTGAAAGAAGGGATAGATCCATTAAAAGATGTGAAACCTGTTACATTAAAAGGTCATGATCAATCTATTATCGCTCTATTGAATGGGGATGTAGATGCTGCGGTTGTATTCCAAGATGCTCGTAATATTGTAAAAAAAGACTATCCTAATGTGTTTGATCAAACAAAAATTGTGAAATTCACAGAAAAGATTCCTAACGATACTATTTCTGTACGCTCCGACTTAGATGCTGAATGGAGTAAAAAATTACAAGACGCATTTATAGAAATTGGAAAGAGTGAAGAGGGACAAAAAATTATTAAAGAAATATATTCGCATGAAGGATATATTAGATCTGATGATAGTAAATTTGATATCGTTCGTGATTATGGAAAGAAAGTAAAAACGCAATAATACATACGGATATTTTACAGGTTCAGTGAAAATGGCGACTAACTGGAATTGTGTGTGTTTTCAGTTAGTGGGCCATTTTTCGATTTTTATTATTAAGTAGAAAGTAGGTAAAAGGCGTGATTGAGTTTCGAAATGTTTCCAAAGTTTATCCGAACGGTACAAAAGGATTGAATAATATTAATATGGAAATTCAAAAAGGCGAGTTTGTCGTTATGGTAGGGTTATCTGGGGCTGGAAAATCAACACTTCTCAGATCGATTAATCGACTTCATGAAATTACAGGTGGAGAAATTATTATTGATGGAGAATCTATTACTGTTGCGAAAGGAAAAGAGTTACGACGTATGCGACGAGACATTGGTATGATTTTTCAAAGTTTCAATCTTGTGAAGAGATCTACTGTTTTAAAAAATGTATTAGCCGGACGTGTTGGATATCATTCTACATTACGTACAACGCTCGGGCTATTTCCTAAAGAAGATGTAGAGCTTGCTTTTCAAGCCTTGGGACGAGTGAACATCTTAGAGAAAGCATATGCGCGGGCTGATGAGTTATCAGGAGGTCAACAGCAACGTGTATCAATTGCAAGGGCACTTGCGCAAGAGGCAAAAATTATTTTAGCTGATGAGCCAGTCGCTTCTTTAGATCCGCTTACTACGAAGCAGGTAATGGATGATTTAAAGAAAATTAATCAAGATTTTGGAATTACAATGATTGTAAACTTACATTCTATTGATTTGGCTAGAGAGTATGCGACGCGTATTATTGGGTTACATGCAGGTGAAATTGTATTTAATGGACCTGTAGTAGAGGCAACGGATGAAAAATTTGCTGAGATTTATGGGAACTCCATTCAGAGCAGTGAATTGTTAGAGGTGGCAGTCAAATGAATGATGTGACTATACATTCGAAAACGATACCGAAACCCCCTAGTAAACTGAAGCATATGTTAACTGCTGCTATTATCATTTTATTATTGTGGAGTAGCAGTGTACAGGTAGATGCATCATTTTCGAAACTTGTAACTGGCTTTCCAAATATGATGGATTTGCTGAAGGAGATGGTACCACCAGATTGGGGCTATTTTCAGGTAATTACAACGGCGATATTAGACACAATTCGTATGGCTATTATTGGAACGACTTTAGGTGCCATTTTAGCTATTCCACTTGCATTATTCGCGGCGAGTAATGTGTTTTCAAATATGGCTTTATATGGTCCAGCTCGATTCGTTTTAAATTTAATTCGAACGATACCAGATTTATTATTAGCAGCTATTTTTGTAGCGATTTTTGGAATTGGACCACTTCCAGGTATTTTGGCGCTTACTTTTTTCTCTATTGGACTTGTTGCGAAGTTATTATATGAATCAATCGAATCGATTGATCCAGGTCCATTAGAAGCAATGACCGCTGTAGGAGCAAATAAGGTGCAGTGGATTGTATATGCAGTAATCCCACAGGTGAAGGCACACTTCGTTTCTTATGTTCTGTATACATTTGAGGTGAATGTACGTGCAGCCGCTGTTTTAGGGTTAGTTGGAGCAGGCGGAATTGGATTATATTATGATCGAACGCTTGGGTTTTTACAATATCAACAAACTGCTTCTATTATTATTTATACACTCGTTGTTGTATTGGGAATTGATTATATAAGTACATTGTTACGGGAGAAATTATGATGAGTGAATCGAAGATGGTGGTACCGAAACCAAGGAAACCGAGTTTATATCGTTGGATTATTTTTATTGCACTTGCAGTTCTCTATATATGGGCATTTTCCGGAGTACCGCTAGAAGGAATAAAGGATACAGCTGGCGAAATTACAAAAGCGATCATGACAGGGGTGTTACATCCGGATTGGTCGTACGTGTCATTACCGGATGGCGAAGACTTATTGCATGGTTTAATTGATACGTTAGCAATCGCAATATTAGGTACATTTATATCAGCATTTTTATCTGTCCCATTTGCATTTTGGGCAGCAACAAATATGAGTACGGAAAAAGTGACTTCTGGAACAGGGAAATTTGTACTAAGTTTTATTCGTACATTTCCGGAGTTAGTTATGGCGCTATTATTTATAAAGGCTGTTGGTCCAGGTTCTTTTGCGGGTGTATTAGCTTTAGGACTGCATTCTATTGGAATGTTAGGGAAACTGTATTCGGAAGGGATTGAAAATATAGATAAAGGGCCGACGGAAGCGTTGATTGCAACAGGAGCGAATCGTTTTCAAATACTTTGGCATGCAGTATTACCACAAGTATTACCGGATTTCTTGTCATATACGTTATATAGGTTTGAAATTAATGTACGATCCGCTTCAATTTTAGGAGTTATTGGAGCAGGCGGAATTGGTACACCCTTAATTTTTGCACTAAGCTCACGAAATTGGTCTCGTGTAGGTATTATTTTACTAGGTATTATTTTGATGGTAATTATTATTGATTTTATTTCGAGTTCGATTCGAAAGAGAATCGTATAAGTGTTTTTTGAAGCACCCACACAAGGTGCTTTTTTTGCATAATAAGAGAAATAATTTGGATAGTATTTAATAACACGGGTATATTTCACATTTGTGGATGTAGTGTTTTGTATAAAAATACAGATAATTCCCTTTCTTCCTAAAATAAAAATAATGAAAAAGTATGTCATATTGAATGCCCATACATTGCCGGAATCATTGATTTTTTTATAAAAAATCAAAAAAACATCAACATATTTGTCGATACATGTTGTATAATCTTGCGTGGGAAGCTATCATATAAATGTATAAAACGTTTACTAATATAAGCGAAGGGAAGAATAGCATGTCACATTCAATCGAACAACTTTCTATCAACACGATTCGCACATTATCCATTGATGCGATTGAAAAAGCAAACTCTGGTCACCCAGGAATGCCAATGGGTGCAGCACCAATGGCTTATACATTATGGACTCAATTTATGAAACACAATCCAAATAACCCAACGTGGTTTAACCGTGATCGTTTCGTATTATCTGCAGGTCATGGTTCAATGTTATTATACAGCCTACTTCACCTATCTGGTTACGATGTAACGATGGATGATTTAAAGAACTTCCGTCAATGGGGAAGCAAAACTCCAGGACATCCTGAGTATGGTCACACAGCAGGTGTAGACGCAACAACTGGTCCACTTGGGCAAGGTATTGCAACTGCTGTTGGTATGGCGATGGCTGAAAGACATTTAGCAGCAAAATATAACCGTGATGCGTACAATGTAGTTGATCATTTTACGTACGCTATTTGCGGTGACGGCGATTTAATGGAAGGCGTTTCTGCTGAAGCATCTTCATTAGCTGCACACTTAGGATTAGGTCGTCTTGTAGTGTTATACGATTCTAATGACATTTCTTTAGATGGCGATTTAAATCGTTCATTCTCTGAAAGTGTAGAAGATCGTTACAAAGCATACGGTTGGCAAGTAATCCGTGTTGAGGATGGAAACGATATTGAAGCAATCGCAAAAGCAATTGAAGCAGCGAAAGCTGACGAAAAACGCCCAACGCTAATTGAAGTAAGAACGACAATTGGTTTCGGTTCTCCAAACAAATCAGGAAAATCAGCTTCACACGGTTCTCCACTTGGTGTAGACGAAACAAAATTAACGAAAGAAGCATATGCTTGGACTGCTGAACAAGATTTCCATGTATCAGAAGAAGTATATGACAACTTCCGTAAAACAGTACAAGATGTTGGTGAAACTGCACAAGCTGAGTGGAACACAATGTTAGGTGAATATGCACAAGCATATCCAGAATTAGCAAACGAGTTGCAAGCAGCAATGAATGGTCTTCTTCCAGAAGGTTGGGAGCAAAACTTACCAACTTATGAATTAGGATCAAAAGCAGCAACACGTAATTCTTCAGGTGCTGTAATTAATGCTATTGCAGAGTCTGTACCATCATTCTTCGGTGGATCTGCTGACCTTGCTGGTTCTAACAAAACATACATGAATAACGAAAAAGACTTCACAAGAGCTGATTACAGCGGTAAAAACATTTGGTACGGTGTTCGTGAGTTTGCGATGGGTGCAGCAATGAACGGTATTGCACTACATGGCGGTTTAAAAACTTACGGTGGTACGTTCTTCGTATTCTCTGATTACTTACGTCCAGCAATTCGCCTTGCAGCATTAATGCAATTGCCTGTAACGTATGTATTCACACACGACAGTATTGCTGTTGGTGAAGATGGTCCAACACATGAACCAATCGAACAATTAGCAGCACTTCGTGCAATGCCAAATGTTTCTGTTATTCGTCCAGCTGACGGTAACGAATCTGTTGCAGCTTGGAGATTAGCTTTAGAATCTCCAAAAACACCAACTGCATTAGTGTTAACTCGTCAAGATCTTCCAACATTAGAAGGCGCAAAAGACGATACTTATGAAAAAGTGGCAAAAGGTGCATATGTAGTTTCTGCAAGTAAGAAAGAAACTGCTGATGTAATCTTAATTGCAACTGGATCTGAAGTAAGCTTAGCAATCGAAGCGCAAAAAGCTCTAGCAGCAGACGGCGTTGATGCAGCTGTTGTTAGCATGCCATCTATGGATCGCTTTGAAGCTCAAACTGCTGAGTACAAAGAATCTGTATTACCAAAAGCAGTAACGAAACGTTTCGCAATTGAAATGGGTGCTACAATCGGATGGCACCGTTACGTAGGTCTTGATGGAGATGTACTAGGTATCGATACATTCGGTGCTTCTGCTCCTGGTGAGAAGATTATGGAAGAGTATGGATTTACTGTAGAGAACGTTGTTCGTAAAGTAAAAGAAATACTTTAATGATTTTAGAAAAATCTCTCCAGCATGGGGAGATTTTTCTATGTAATTGAGTTTTTTCGACAGAAAAAGTTTTTTCTCTCTCCATAGTCAGACAATCATTGCAAATTTTCTTTTATATAATGTAGGCAAAAGGTTGTCCAGATCGGGAGGGAAAAAATGAAAACGTATGAATTGTATTTAATTCAAGAGGATATTGCGAAAGCTTACTTTGGTCGTGAATATTTGTTTTTTGATTTATTTGCTCGATTTTCAGAATCTGGTTCCCTTTCGGAGAAAAAGGTGTTATATAAGCAAATGATGTATATAACAATGCCGTTACAAGTAATGAAAATTCATCATAAATTAGAACAAGCTTTGAGGGTTCTTGGTAAATATGATAGAACACAACATACGCATACGCTTTATACGGGAGCGGAATATGGCGAAATAATGGTGAAATCACAATATATTCGAATGAATACTTCTGGAAATGTATCCATGGAAACAACTTTCTTTGAGGTGCTTAGAAAGTGTGAGTTAACATTTTTAGCGATGGATTATGAGAATAAAAAGTATGGTTGGTTAAATCCTCTCAAACAAGTACGGACATATGTGTAAAAAATGTCGAATAGTATCTTGTCTTATTGAAATGGTTTTAGTACACTGTAAGGTAGACAACATGAAGGAGGAAAATATATGTCAATTTGGTTAGGTGTTCTAGTGGGCGTAGTAGCACTAGTAGCAGGCGTGGCATTAGGATTTTTCATTGCACGCAAATACATGATGAATTACTTACAAAAAAATCCACCAATTAACGAACAAATGTTAAAAATGATGATGATGCAAATGGGACAAAAACCTTCCCAAAAGAAAATCAATCAAATGATGAGCGCGATGAACAAGCAACAAACGAAATAAGCGCTAAAGGGCACTCTTACTGAGTGCCCTTTCCTTTTGGATTTTGAAAAATTTTTAAAACTTTTAAAAATTCTGTATTTTTGTTAAACTGAAAACATCGCTCATTTTAAGGGAGGAGGATAAATATGAAAGTGTTTTTAAATTTATCTTGGTTTTTTAAACAAGAAAAACGAGCATACATAATCGGAATTATTATGTTATTTGGCGTCGCGCTTCTTGAACTTGTAGCACCCAAAGTACTAGGGATTGTAGTAGATGAAATTAATAATGGAACATTAACGTCTGAAAAATTGTTGAAATGGGTCATTCTGCTAGTAGTTGTAGGCATTACGATGTACATATTACGCTACTTATGGCGAATTATGATATTTGGATCATCGTTAAAACTAGCCCGTCAATTACGAAAAAATTTATATGAACATTTTACAAAGATGAGCCCAACTTTCTATCAATCACGTCGTACGGGCGATTTAATGGCACATGCGACGAATGATATTCAGGCGATTCAGCAAACTGCTGGATCGGGTGTTTTAACACTTGTTGACTCATTAGCAGTTGGAGGATGTGTACTCGTAGCGATGGGGTTTACAATTAGCTGGAAGTTGACGTTATTAAGTTTAATTCCAATGCCAATTGTAGCGATCTCTACAAATTATTATGGAACTTTATTGCATAGAAGATTTCATAAAGCGCAGCAATCGTTTTCTGAAATCAATGATAAAGTACAAGAGAGTATGAGTGGGATGAAGGTAATTCGCTCGCTCGGACAAGAGAAAGAGGATTTACAAGCGTTTAGGAAGAAATCGGAAGATGTCGTACATAAAAATATGTTAGTCGCACGTATTGACTCGTTATTCGACCCAACGATTGCACTTATTGTCGGATTTTCGTTTTTGATCGCAGTTTGTTACGGATCACTATTAGTAGTACGGGGCGAATTAACTGTAGGGGAACTAGTAACATTTACAACATACTTAGGGACTCTTGTATGGCCAATGTTAGCCTTTGGGTGGCTGTTTAATATTATGGAGCGTGGACGCGCTTCGTTTGATCGTGTGGAGAAAATACTTTCACAAACTTCAGATGTAGTGAATAGGGAAAATGCTATACATACTATAGCAAGTGGTGATGTTTCATTCGCTGTTGATTCGTTTTCTTATAAGAAAAATGAACTATTAAACTTAAAGGATATTTATTTTAACTTAAGAAAAGGTGAAACGTTAGGAATTGTAGGACGTACTGGTGCAGGGAAGACGACGTTGTTAAAATGTTTAATTCGTGAGTATGACCATTTTAATGGTGAATTAAAAGTTGGTGAGCGGGATATTCGAGATTTAACACTTCACGGTGTACGCTCTGCAATTTCATATGTGCCGCAAGATCATTTTTTATTTTCAGCGAGTATTGGGGAGAACATTGCGTTTGGAAAGGCCGATGCTACATATAAAGAAATTACCCGTGCTGCTGAGATTGCTTGTATTCATAATGATATTATTCAATTTCCAGAGGGATATGACACGGTAGTAGGTGAAAGAGGGGTTTCGCTATCAGGAGGCCAAAAACAGCGAATCTCCATTGCGCGTGCGTTATTAACGAATGCTGAAATTTTAATTTTAGATGATTGTTTATCGGCTGTAGATGCAAAAACAGAAGAAACGATTTTAACTGCATTGAAACGAGAAAGAGCAGAAAAAACGACGATTATTACTGCGCACCGTTTAAGTGCGATTCAGCATGCAAATCTTATTCTTGTTATTGATGAAGGTATGGTTGTGCAGCGAGGAACACATGAGCAACTAATGAAAGAAAATGGTTGGTATAGAGAAATGTACGAAAGCCAGCAGTTAGAGGCGTTAGTAGAGAAAGGAGGCGTATGATGGCTGAGAAAAAGCGGAGCGATTTAAGGAGATTGCTTTCTTATATGAGGCCATATAAAGGGCTATTGTCACTAGCATTTATATTTCTAGTTGGTGCAACTGTAACTGAAATGATGGGTCCTTTTTTAATTAAACAATTTCTTGATGAATACTTAGTACCACGCAACTTTGAACAATCGGCACTTGTTACTCTATTTGTAGTGTATATTATTGCTCACTTACTAAAAGTATTATTTACTTATTTAGACCTATTGTACTTTCAAAATATCGCTTTTAAGATTGTCCAAGATATGCGAGTTGAAGTGTATGAACACGTTCAAAAGTTGTCATTAAGTTTCTTTGATCGTACGCCGATTGGTACGCTCGTATCTCGCATAACGAATGATACGGAAGCGATTAAGGATTTTTATGTTAGTGTACTATCAACATTCGTGAAAAATGTAGTCTTTTTAGTAGGGATTTTAGTAGCGATGTTTTTATTAGATGTAAAATTAGCGCTATTTTCTCTCATATTAATTCCAATTATGTTTGCGATTATGGTACTGTATCGTCGGAAAAGTGCAGCTTTTTATTTAGAGGTACGTAATCAACTAAGTATATTAAACGCGAAGTTAAATGAGTCCATCCAGGGGATGAATATTGTTCAAGTATTTCGACAAGAAAAGCGGATGAGAAAAGAGTTTGAAGAAGTGAACAACAAGCATTATAGTGCTGGACGTCGTACATTAAAATTAGATGCATTACTTTTACGCCCAGCAACAGATCTTGTTCATATTGTAGCAATTGCGTTAGTTCTTGGGTTATTTGGAATCGACGCTTTAAAGAGTCCTGTTGAAGTAGGAGTTTTATATGCTTTCGTTAACTATATTCACCGTTTCTTCCAGCCCGTAAATGAGATGATGATGAAATTATCTTTCTTCCAGCAAGCGCTCGTTTCATCATCGCGTGTATTTCATTTAATGGATGATAAAGATTTAGCTCCTGTTCAAATGGGGAGTGAAAATCCACGAGTAGATAAAGGAGAAATTCAATTTAAAGATGTTACCTTTTCATATGATGGGAAGCGTGACGTATTAAAAAATGTATCTTTTCACGTAAAGCCAGGGCAAACGGTTGCTTTCGTTGGACACACTGGTAGTGGTAAGAGTACAATTATGAATTTATTAATGAGGTTTTACAATATTAAATCAGGGAATATTGTAATAGATGGAGTGGATTTAGAGAAGTTTGGAGAACAAGAAATTCGGAAGAAAATTGGTCTTGTGTTACAAGATGCATTTTTATTTGCGGGAAATGTAAAGCAAAATATTCGTATGTATAATGAAGAAATTATGGATGAAGAGATAGAAGAAGCAGCACGATTTGTGCAAGCGAATACGTTTATTGAAAAATTACCAGAGCAATATGATACAGAAGTAGTCGAAAGAGGAGCTGCATTTTCTAGTGGTCAAAGGCAATTAATTGCTTTTGCTAGAACGATAGCAACTAATCCGAAAGTATTAGTATTAGATGAAGCAACGGCAAATATTGATACAGAAACAGAGGAGGCTATCCAAACGGCATTACAGCAAATGAGAAAAGGTAGAACAACGATAGCGATTGCACACAGATTGTCTACAATCCAAGATGCGGATCAAATATTTGTTATGCATGAAGGGGAAATCATAGAAAGAGGAACACATCAGGAGTTACTTAGTAAACAAGGACTTTACTACAATATGTACTTACTACAAAATAAAGGGAGTTTACAAAAGGCCTTGTAATTACAAGGCTTTTTTGAGGTGTTAAAAGTGTATTAATGGAGTTTCTGGTGGACGGTGTAGTTTCGATGCCACTTTTTTCTTAAACGTCGTGTCCTATAACTGAAGTTGTACATATTGTATACGGAATAAAAAAATTTGATAGGAGCTTTTATATGCAAAATAGATCCAGTTCAAATATTACGTTTATTGATGTGTCTCATTGGGAAGGAAACATTGATTGGAATGCTGTAAAGTCATCTGGCATTCCAGCGGCGTACGCAAAAGCGACGGAAGGTGTGAACTATATTGACCCTACTTTCGTTCAAAATGTACAAGCTGCGAGAAATGCGAATGTATTAATCGGTGCATATCATTTTGCGCACCTAGAAAAAAATGATGCAATTTCAGAAGCGAAATATTTTGTGAATATATTACAGAGTAATCAGACGGACTTAATTCCTGTTTTAGATTTAGAATCGCCAACGAATTCTAGCAATAGTAGTTTAACGGGTGCGACTATATCGAATTGGGCAAGAAGTTTCGTAAATTATGTGAAACAAGCTACTGGGAAAAATGTAATGTTATATACAGGAGTTTGGTATATTAATGAATTCGGAATTAACGGGTTAAGTGACATTCCACTTTGGATTTCCAGATATTCTAGTACACCGCCTGCTGATGCTGGTGGATGGACAGAGTGGACAGCATGGCAGTACACAGGTTCTGGTCAAATTTCAGGTGTAGGAAATTGTGATGTATCAGCAGCTGTTTCATTAGAAGCTTTACAAGGAAATGGAGCAAGTGGTGGAGGTAATGTTTCTCCACCTAATAATGCAACTCCAGTATACGGAGTTGCTGTAATTAATGGAGATAATGTAAATTTGCGAAGTGGACCATCTTTACAGTCTAGTGTAATTCGCCAATTGAATCGTGGTGAATCATATGAAGTTTGGGGTGAACAAGATGGATGGCTCTGTTTAGGGATAAATCAGTGGGTATATAATGATTCAAGTTATATTCAGTATAAACATTATGTGGCAACTATTACTGGCGATAATGTGAATCTGCGAGACGCTCCGTCATTAAACGGGAATGTTATAAGACAGTTACATCATGGTGAATCCTATCGAGTATGGAGTAAGCAAGATGGATGGCTTTGCTTAGGGACAAATCAATGGGTATACTATGATTCAAGTTATATTCAATATGGTGTGCAATAAAGTGAAACCTTAATTGATGAGGATTGTCCACACTGATTATTGAACAATTGACCAGTACCAATTGTTTTTTATCAGCAGTCTTACTATAAAAAGGTATCTTACTTGAGGTGTCTTTTTATAAAAAAATATAATTTTTATAAAGTGTATATTAAAAGCATAGTATAATATAATCGATATATTTATAAAAATAATCGGAAATGAAATAAAGGAGAAAAAACATGGAATATGTGCTAATAGGTGGAATTTTAATATTATTAGCTGCAGTGTTTGTACTGTTTTATAAAAATAAACAGTTAGAATCAGAGAGTCAGCAAGTAGAATTTGAAAAGAAACAAGCGATTGAAACGTATGAAAGTGAAATTGCAGCTACGATTACAGAGCATAAAGAACAACAAAGTACTTTAAAGAATATGGAACAGAAAAAATATAATGATTTACAAGTGAGTACAGCTAGAGAACTTGAAAATATGCGTATGATGAAAAATCAACTAGCTGTTCAACATAGTAAAGAACGCAGTGAAATGCAAGATAGGCATAGTAATGAACTACATATGTTTCAAAATTTAATTGCAGATTTACGAGAGTATGCCAAAAATAGTGCTGAATTGAATACACATGAAACATTACATTATATGAAACGAGGTTTTGTTGAACAAGGAATCATACTAGAAGATGAGTTTCATATTATACCGAACGTTTTTATGAGAAGTAATAAATATAGAAATAAACGTGAAATAAACGATAATCGAATCCATCACCTCATCTTATGCAAAACTGGCATTTATCTAATTGAGACGAAAGAATGGACAGGGAAATTAATCCATGGCTTAACGAGAGAAAATGCGGGTATATATTCATTTATGATTGATGAAATCGGCAAGTATCAATATGAAATTGAAAAAGAAGAGACATTTGAATTTATTACGGATGGAACTTCATTAACTTTGCAAGTAAGAAATGAAGGGAATCCAGCATATAAAGCGAAAAAATTAGCTCAAACTGTATATAATTATTTGGAAGGAATACAAGTAGATATTGTAAAGGGAAAAGTGAAACCGGTTGTATATTTTGAAAATGAGAGTGGCAAAGAAGTTATTGATCTTTCTAATGAAAAATTGCCAAGATTAAAAGATAGAGAGCAAATTGTAACGTTTTTCAGAAATGAAATTTTAACAGGTAAAATAATATATACAGCACAAGAACTACAAAAGATTAGAGATATAATTGGCCAGATGAATTATGTTACGAAGTGAAAAGTAAAGTGAGACTTTAGTCAGTGAGGGTATCCATCCTACGCTGACAATTAGTTATACCAATTGGGCTTTTACGGGCAAACTAATTTCCACTTAATTTCTTTGCTGTACGGCCGAATTTTGAGGTGTGAGTCATACTGAGCGTAAATATCGGGATAAGTAGGTGTGCTGGGTGGAGAAAGGTAAAAGTTCTATATTGTGGGGGATATTGTACATTTATTTTTGTTTGTATATATTAATGTACATTGCGTTTATTATCGTTATTGATATGGTTCATGTGTCATTGAGCGTAATGAGTGTTTTGGTAATAGGAATACCGTTTATTTTATTAGTTATTATTCAAAAGTCTATCTTACATGTTTCGGAAAGGCGTAATAAAGATCAGAAACAACTGTTCACAGTAATGATGGTGGGTCTCATTCCATTAATAGTGTGCACTGTACAATTAAGTATAAATGAATATACTTCAAACTTTAATCAGAATCGGTGGTTAAATTATGAAGAAAAACGGGTACATATGGTAGATGACCTATTACAGCGGTATAAATTGATAGGGAAATCCAATGATGAAATTATAAAATTGTTGGGGGCCCCTACGGAAACAAGAAGCTTGGAAGAGGGAATTACTACTTTGTATTATCTTGGGAATGAACGTGGTTTCATTTCTATAGATAGTGAATGTCTTGTGTTGCAATTTGATAGAGATGGTAGGGTTATAGACTATAAGGTGCAACGAGATTGAAATAGTGAGAGGAAGAAGCTATACCTTTTATAGCTTCTTTTCTATATTCCAATATAGAAAAAGTAGGCAAATAGTAGTCATTCCTATCTATACGAATGAGGTAGAGTTTGTTATATTGTAAATGGTTATCTAGTTTAGAAGTTTACTAGATAGGATTAAATTTTTAGATTAGGGAGGGAAGTTAACACGAATTTTGATATAAGCGTGTTAAATAATTAGTATGAAAAAAGGATTTTATAATGTTTTAGCTGCATCAATTGTATTTAGTTTGGTAACGATTCCAAGTTCTTCCTATGCTGACACAGTAGAAAAGACCGTAACAATCTCAACTGACGAGCAAGCTTTAAAAAGTATTGAAACCCATATGAAAGATGAAGATGGGCGTGGAGAGGACAAAGGAATAACAAATGAAGCGCAAGGAGATTTTCTTGTACATATAATAAGTTCAACACCTTTATATGATTCTGCTGATTTACAAAAAGCGACAGGTGTTCAGATTTCAAATCAAGTAGTGAAAGCTGAGAAAAGAAAAGGAAACGCTTACTATGTTGAAACATCATCTGGAGCTGGCTGGATACAAAATAGTGAAGGAAATGTAGAGGTTAAGGGAATTTATCACTTATCAAACGAACAGTTAGTAATTAATGAAGAAACAGCTACATATTCCGCACCATTCAATTCATATAAAGAAGAGAAAGTATTACAGCCGCAAACAATTATTGCTATTGGACAAGCTGGAGAGTGGTTCCAAGTCCAAATAGATAATGAGGTGAAATGGATCTATTCACCTTCAGCGAAATTTGAGGGTACAAAAGCATCTCTTATTCAAAGCACAACCCCAACTCGTAAGAAACGTGAAGCGGTTATGTATGCAGCACCATCAGCAGAGAAAACAACGGATATTTACGGTGTACCATTAAAGGAAATGATTGTACCGACAGGAAATGAAAATATTCGTCCAGGCTATGCGATGAAACCTAAATACATTACAATTCATGAGACAGATAATTATAGTGTTGGAGCAAATGCTAGAAACCATGCACAATATTTATACAGTCAAGCAACAGGAACGACTGATCGTTCGGCATCTTGGCATTTTACAGTAGATGATAAAGAAATTTATCAACATCTACCATTAAATGAAAATGGCTGGCATGCTGGAGATGGAGCAGAAGGAACTGGTAATAGAGAATCAATTGCTATTGAAATTGCTGTCAACCAAGATGGTGATTATAATAAAGCTGTGGAAAATGCTCGCAAACTAGCGGCTTATTTAATGGGGGAATTAAATATTCCTTTAGAAAATGTGAAAAAACATCAATTTTGGAGCGGGAAAAATTGTCCGGCTATTATGATAAAGAATAATGCATGGGAACCATTCTTACAGGGAACAAAAGCTTATTATGATGCAAATCATAAAGATGATATTACAGGCGGTTGGTATGAAGCGGATATTCGTGAATTAAATAAAAGAGGTATTATGGTTGGAGATGGAAATGGTTCTTATTGGCCTGAGCGTCTTGTAACACGCGGGGAATTTGCGAATTTAGTTTCAAGATCATTACAATTACCAGAGGGGAAATCGAATTTCAAAGATTTAAACACAGCGCATCCATCGCTAGTAGATGGTATTAATCGTGCAGCTAGTGCTGGGATTATAAGTGGACGAGGAAACGACCTATTTGCACCGAATGATACGATTAAACGTGATGAAGCTGTCATTATGATTGATCGAGCGTTACAATACAAAAATATTAATGGTAATTTAGTTCAATTACCATTCACGGATCAAAATTTAGCGTATGATAAGCAAGCTGTTCAACGTGTTTATGGGCTTGGAATTGTAAAAGGAAATGAGAACAATGAGTTTATGCCGAAAGGTTCCGCAACACGTGGAGAATCAGCAGCATTTATTAATAGAATGTTAAAAGTAATAGAGAGTAAATAATAGAAAGGCATTCGCTTTAGCGAGTGCTTTTTTATTTTTCAATATTTTATAGAAAGGGGATCTGAATTTTGACTGGAATAAGGAATGAAAGCGGAGGTGATGCATATATTTAGATGCATTGGGTAGTCTTTTGTAATATTGTATAAAATGAAAAGGAGGTAAGACGGTGAAAAAGATACCGACTGATGTCCTGAGTAAGGAATTGATGGAAAGAGAAGGGGTTATATCTATTACAGTGAATGAATTTGAAAAGATAGAAGTGGCAGGAGTAGTTGTCTCTGGTCCAGCTGTTATTTTAATTAATCAAGATTAAGTACATATTATCAATAAAGAAAAGTAGTAAGAGCATCCGTTTAGGATGCTTTTTATTTGTATGAAAGAGAGGATATATTAGATAATTGGAGTACTGGAGGGGGATTATGTGGCAATTATTACAACGATGTTATTAATGGGTGTTTTATTAGGATTTGTTGGAGCGGGAGGAGCAGGATTTATCATCGCGATACTTACTTTAGTATTCCATATCCCTATTCATGTTGCGCTTGCAACATCTTTAACTGCTATGGCATTTACGACATTATCCGGAGTAGTAAGTCATTACCGAGAAGGGAATGTTGTGCTTGTAATAGGCGGGATTGTTGGGGGATTCGGAGCAATTGGTTCCTTTATTGGTTCAAAGTTTGGTTCGCTAATACCAGCGAATCTTCTACACTGGTTTACAGCGGGGATGTTATTTTTATCTGCAATTTTTATGTTTATTCGTTTGATTATGTTTCAAAACAGGGAGCAGTCGTCTTTAAAAGGGCATAAAGAACTTTCGAATGATAACTTGATTAAATGTATATGTCTCGGACTGGTTACTGGAATGTTAGCTGGTTCATTTGGGATTGGTTCAGCACCCTTTATCCAACTCGGATTAATGGTTCTATTAGGTTTAACGATTCGGCAATCTGTAGGGACGACAATGCTTGTTATATTACCAATCGCAATTGGAGGGGGATTTGGATATAGTTCGGAAGGGTATTTAGATTATGTATTATTAGTACAAGTTTTAATTGGGACAATGTTAGGAGCATATATAGGAGCTAAGTTTACAAATTATGCACCTCGCGTGCTACTAAGGTTTTCGATGATTATGACACCGATATTAGCTGGATGTATGTTGTTAGTCTAGTGAGAAGTATATATAGAAAACTATTAATATGTTTTACGAATGAATTATGTAAGTAATTCATATTTCCCATATAAAAGGATTTGTTTTAATATAATGAGTGTAAAGTTCGAGTATTCGAAGTATTACTTGAATTATATCCCTATCCCTTTTCTAAAAATGCGAACAAGTTTTGCCCTATTCTATTCAATAGTTTATTGTATAGAAATATATTGTTCGATGACCATTATGGAACGCACATAATGGGAAAATCCCGATCCTTAAAGAGGATGCCCCTAATCTTCATGTGAAAATATGATCGGATAAGAAAGCTGGCCAATTTATGGTCAGCTTTCTTTTGGTTCAATAAGTAATTCTTCTTTAATTTCTGTTTGCAATAATAAAGTTTTTCCGAAGCGGTGTTTGCACTCAGCTCGTACCTTTTGAATTGCCAGTAGCTGAGAAGTGGCGGACACTGTGACAATGGCTTGCCGAGGTTTTCGATTTTCTTCACAAAAGACACACTCCACAACATATTTAGAAATCATATTTTCATCCTTCCATATTGAATTTCTAAGAAGGGACTGCTCATGAAGTTGATGTAATCTTTCGGCATCTTTTTACTTTTTTCCTCTTTTCTCAAGGATAAATATAAAGAAAGATCGAAATTTAGTATGGGGGGAGATAGGATGAAAAGATGGATTGGGACGGCAGCTATATGTATGAATGAAAAGAATGAATTTTTAATGGTACTACAAGGAAAAGTAGATGAAGAGAAACGATGGTCTGTGCCAAGTGGAGGACAAGAAGAGGGAGAAACACTTGAAGAGTGTTGTGTTCGCGAAGTGTGGGAAGAAACGGGTTATGAAGTGGAAATTATAGAACAACTATGTGAAAAGAAAGGGATAACATATGGGGTACCAGTTCATGTGCATTACTATATCGTAAAGTTAATAGGCGGTAACATGAAAATACAAGATCCCGATGAGCTAATACATGAAATAGATTGGAAAGGAATAGATGAAGTGAAAGAATTATCTTTATCTTTTCCAGAGGATCATGAGCTTTTAAATAAATATATAAATAAAAAGGCAAGTGTTTAAACACTTGCCTTTTTTAGTGTAACCAAGATAAAAAAAGTGGAACGATAACTAAGCTAGCTCCGGCTGTTAAAAGCATTGATAAACTTGCAATTGTTCCTTCTACAGGACCGATTTCAAATGCTTTTGATGTTCCGGTTCCATTTGCGCTAGTACCTAGCATTATACCTTTTGCGAGCGCTGTTTTAATACGGCATATGCGTATGAGAGAAGGGCCAAGTAATGCCCCAGTTAAGGCAGTTAATACGACAAAAACTGCTGTTAATTGTGACATGCCACCAATCATTTCTGAAATAGCCATTGCAATAGGCGTCGTTACAATATGTGGTGCTAAACTATGTTCTATTGATGAATCAATTTGAAAAAAATTAGCTAGTAGTGCTGAAGTAATAACTGATAGAAAAGAACCGACAATGACATTAATTAAAATAGCAGTTCCATGTTTTTTTAATAGATCAAAGTATTTATAGATTGGCCATGCGAAAGCAACCGTTGCAGGTTTTAACAATTCAGTTAGCCACTGACCGCCAGATTCATATGTTTCATAAGGTGTATCTAATCCGAGTAATAAGGCAATTAAAATGATTGGGCATACAAGAAGAGGAGAAAGTAAGCTCCAATTCCAGCGTTGATACATTTTTTTAGATACCCAATATGTGAATAGTGTTAATAGTAAACAAAGAAAGCCGATCATTGCGTTGATCCTTTCCGCTTTAATAGCAATTCTGTTAAAAGTCCTGTTACGAGAGTGACGCAAAGTGTACTAATCACGATAATTAAAATGAGATCGATTCCATATTGTGATAACGTATCTTTGTAACGAATGACAGCGACTGCAGAAGGGATGAAAAATAAAATAAGTTCTTTTAGTAAAAAGTCTGCACCGTCTTGTATCCATTCTTTTTTCACTATGTTAAATTTTAATGAGATTAATAATAAAAAAATACCGATTATACTTCCTGGAACTGGGAGGTGTGCCTGTTTTGCAATCCATTCACCTGCCCAAGCGAAACAAAATAATAATAATATTTGTCCGCTTAACTTCCACCATTTCATACAGTAACCACCTCTTTCTTTTTTTACATGAAAATTGTAAAAAAGAATTAACAATTTCTACTATACGTTCATTCAAAATGTTTGTCTAATATATAAATTATGTGTTATTAATATATTAGATGTATTAATCGAAAGTGAAAAGGGTGTCCGAAATGGAATTACGGCATTTGCAATATTTTGTTGTAGTGGCAGAAGAGTTACACTTTGGACGAGCAGCTGCTCGTTTACAAATGACACAACCACCACTTAGTCAACAAATTCAGCAATTAGAAAAAGAAATGGGAGTTATGTTATTTTCAAGAACGAAGAGAAAGGTTGAATTAACAGAAGCGGGAGAAATGTTTTTAAAAGAAGTGAAAAAAGCGTTTGAACAAATCGAAAAAGCAGTAGAAGTTGCACAAAGTGCACAAAGGGGAGAAGTGGGATCACTTTCAATTGGTTTTGTAGGTGCGGCGATATATGATATTTTACCGTCTATCGTCAGGGAGTATAGAAAGAAATTTCCGAGAGTGTCTGTTGCATTGCATGAATTGTCAACACCGGATCAGGTGCATGCACTTCATGATAATCGAATTGATATTGGATTTTTACGTCCACCAATTCCAACGCAATTACTTGAGTTAGAACCAATTCAAAAACTTTCGTGTACGTTATGTTTACCGAAGGCACATCCGCTTGCTGAAAAGGATAAAATACATATCGAAGATTTAAGAGATGAACCGTTCGTATTTATTACGAGACCGGTATGGCCGGCGTTATATGATACAATTTTATCGCTTTGCCGCGATGTAGGCTTTAGTCCACGAATTGTACAAGAAGCAACGGAGTATCAAACTGTCATGGGTCTTGTAGCAGCAGGTATTGGAATTACGGTAATACCTGTATCAGCAAATAAGTTGTATAAAACAGAAGTGGTATATAAGGAACTATGCGACTCTAATTTTGTAGCAGAAATGTCGGTAGCTTACAAAAAAATGAATAGTAATCCAGAGCTGTTAGAGTTCTTAAAAATTGCAAGAGAGAAAAAAAGGATTGAAGTGGAAGATGCGAGAGTTGAGTAATTGATGGAGTATAGGGCATTCATGATAATTAAGTTATATAAAGATTCACCTCGTTAAACAAAAGGCGGAAATGCAATTAAAGTGCATTTTCGCTTTTTGTTTCTTTTTTATGCTCAACTGTAAAGAGGTAAACATGTCCGTTTTCTAGGACTAAAGGCCTAGTAAAGATTCCGATTGTAGTGCGATGTTTAAAATGTCATATTTTTATACACTAGTAGTATAGAATACGTATGTTATGAAGTAAGGTAGGGGAAGAAATTTATGTCTTTATTTCGGTTGGCGAGAAAAAATATACAAACATTTGCTACCAAAAGGTTAAAACAATTTATGTGGATTGCTATGAATACAATGATTTGTTTTTCTATGATATCATTCCGATTCAATGAAGCTGTAGTAAGTAAAGCGGGATATACACCTATATTTGTAAAGTGGTTTTATGCAATGTTTTTATTTGTAGTTTTTGTGTGTATTTTCATTACTTATAAAATGACAGCCTCTCTTTTACAGGTAAGAAGAGAGGAGTTTAAATCGTATAAAGTGGTGAATATGACGAGAAAAGAAATGTTTTGTTTAATATGTCAGGAGCAATTATTAACTTACGGAGGAGCTTTTGTTTTTGGATTAATTCATGGTATGTTATTTTTGAAATTATTTACTATTATTTTTATGAAAGCAGTAGGAATCCAAGGAGTAACAAATGCTCCGATTACGATGTATGCGATAGTGGTAACAGCAGTTGTTATGATAATCGTCATTAAAATATCAATGTGGCAATGTTGTAGATTTATACAAAGGCTAAAGGGTGAAAAGTCACACGAAACGAGGAGAAAGGCATGAGAAATCATGGCTTTTTCTTCATTTTACACATGTTATTAATCATGATACAGTGGAAAGAACTGAAAAAAGAGCTGCGAAGAAAGGTTGTATGGAATGATAAATGAGCAAGCGATCGTAAAAGTTGATCGATTAACAAAGCGTATTGGTTCAAAGACGTTAGTAGAAAATATTAGTTTTGAAGTGAAAAAAGGTGAAGTAGTTGGCTTATTAGGACCAAATGGTGCTGGGAAAACGACGTTAATGCGAATGATGGTCGGAATGATTCGTATGACAGAAGGAGAAGTATGGATTGATGGTCAATCTGTAAAACAACAGTTTGAAAAAACTGCTACGAAAATTGGAGCTGTAATTGAGACACCAGAATTTTATCCTTTCTTAAGTGGCTATGAAAATTTAACATATTTCGGACGAATGAATGGTAATGTGACTGAAGGGCGTATCAATGAAGTTGTGCAATTGTTAGGAATGGGACAAGTTATTGACCGTAAAGTAAAAGCATATTCACTTGGTATGAGACAACGTTTAGGAATTGCTCAGGCACTTATACACGATCCAGATGTGTTAATACTAGACGAACCAACGAACGGATTAGATCCGAGTGGTATACATGAAATGCGGATGTACATAAAGAAAATTGCACATGAACAAGGAAAAGCTGTTCTTGTATCTAGTCACTTACTTTCAGAAGTTGAATTAATGTGTGACAGGGTTATTATTATTCAGCATGGAGAATACGTCGCAACGCAAAATATTCAAAGTGATAAAAATGTAGAAACAGAAAAAATACATATATGTGTAGATGATGCGAATAAAGCAGCAGAAATTTTAGAATACGATGTTTTAGTAAAAGATAATGAATTAATTATAAACGTGAAAGATGAAGAAATCCCAAATATTCTTCGTACATTGATGGAGAAAAACATTCAAGTTTATCGTGTATATGAAGAAAGAAAAACGCTAGAAGAGCAGTTTTTAGAATTAACAGGAGGAAAAGATATTGTTTAATTTAGTTTATAACGAGCTGTATAAAATATTTAAGCGAAAGCGAACGATTATTCCTTATGCAGTTATTGCGGTGTTAATTATTGGATTAGGATGGGTTACGGTCAAGTATTTAGAGTCGGAAACACCGGAGTGGAAAGCTGATTATACAGAACGAACTGTAGAAATTCAGAAAAAACTTGGTATGAAAAAAGAGGATATTTTAGCAGAAAATTCAGGGGACGAGCTTGTAAAAGAATATCAACTTAAGATGAAGTATTTAGATACGAATACAGCGCCAGCAAGTAGTTCTCCACTTTCTTTCATGAGAGATACTGGTTTTATTGTTTTTCCTATTTTACTTCCGTTTATTCTTGTGTATGCGAGTACAATTTTTGCGAATGAATATAGCTGGGGAACATATAAATTTTTAACGATTCGTCCAGCGAGTAGATTTAAAATTTTAACATCGAAATTTTTGGCGATCGTTATATTTGCGGCATTATTATTTATATTTAATATGATCTTTTCAACGTTATGCGGATTGATTATTTATAAATTCCAACAACCATCCTGGACTGAATTTATCGTTCAAGATGGAAATATTATAAAACAAAACATTTTCGTGGAAGCAAGTAAATATTACATTTTATCTTGGTTACCAACTCTTGTGTATGCGGCATTTGCCTTTATGCTTTCCGTTTTAACGAGATCAAGTGGAGGAGCAATCGGTATTTCTTTATTTCTGGCTTTATCAGGAGGAATAGCACTAATTCCAGCGGCGAGATATGAATGGGCGAAATATTTATTGCCAGCGAATACAGATTTATATGGGATTTTGAAGAGTGGAAGCCTTATTAATGGGGTAACATTCCCATTTGCTTCTTGTATGTTATTGCTATACCTTTTTGTATTTTTAGGGATTTCCTATACTGTATTTTTAAAACGAGATTTAACAGCATAAGCAAAAGCCGTTAGGGAGAACTTAACGGCTTTTTGTTTGTGATAATTGATGAATAGCTTCTTCGGCTAATAAGGCGAAATACTCTGCACTAATAGGCAATGCTTTTTCATCTACTGTAAAAGCAGGATGATGCCATTCATGTGTACCATTTGTTCCCATAAAGACGAATGAACCTGGTGTTTCTTGTTGGTAGAAAGAAAAATCTTCTCCTGCCATGGATGGGTTAGGAGAGATAACGTTTAGATTCATTTGATCTGCAATCTGGATAGATAAAGCAGTGAGTACTTTATCGTTTTGAACAGCAGGAGGGCCTGGATAAAACCGGAATTCTGTTTTTACACCTAGTGCATCAGAAACGCCTTTAATAATACGTTCCATTAATGCCGGAATCTTTTCGCGTGTTTCAGCTTGGAATGTACGAACAGTTCCTTCTAACGTAGCTTTTTCAGGAATAACGTTCCACGTATTCCCTGAATGAATGTTTGTTACACTTACGACGGCGTTATGAGAAGAGCTAATATTGCGGCTTACAATTGTTTGCAGTGCCATAACGATTTGAGAGGATGCAACGATAGGATCCACGCCCGCATCAGGTACAGCAGCATGTGTTCCAACGCCGTGGATTTCAATTTCAAATCGATCTACTCCAGCCATCAGTGGACCTTCTTTAATACCGATTGTACCTACTGGTAAATCAGGTTTATTATGCATACCAAAGATGGCTTGTACATTCTTTAAATGTCCAGCTTCAACAACTTTACATGCTCCGTTTCCACTTTCTTCAGCAGCTTGGAATATAAAGCGAACAGTTCCGTTAAGGGAAGATTCTTTTTCTTTTAATAAGTAAGCTGCCCCCAACATAGCAGCTGTATGAAAATCATGCCCACAAGCATGCATTTTACCGTGTATTTTTGAAGTGTATGGAAGGTCTGTTTCTTCCTGGATAGGAAGGGCATCAATATCTGCACGAAGAGCTACAACTGGACCGTTTTTATTACCAGAAATTTCAGCGATAATTCCTGTTTCTAAATTGGAATCAATAATAGTAATATTAGCTTCTTCTAACCAATTTTTTATCGCTTTTGTCGTTTCAAATTCTTCGTACGATAGTTCTGGGTATTCGTGTAAATGTCGACGAATAGAAATAAGTTTTTCTGTTAATTGATTTGGAATGGATGCCACTTATTATACCCTCTTTCTTAAATGAAATATTTGTATTCATTATATAACACAATAATAAAAGAGAGGATTCTCAAATGAAAATCCTCTCTCGTTTATGCGGCAACTTTTTTATGAGTATGCTGTTTTCTATAACGTCCACGCATTGCATATGCAATTTGCGGGATTGTGATACCGATTAAAATAAGTGATACACCGAACCATTGTGAAGAAAGCACAGCTTCTTTTAAAACGAATACAGACATAATTGTTGTAACAGGTAGTTCGGCTGCACCAAGAATAGTCGCTAGACCAGAGCCGATTTTTGGAATGCCGATTGTAAAGGCAATGGACGGAATAACGATACTAAATGTTCCTAATCCTAAGCCGTATTTCCAAAGGCCTTGAGAAATTGCCCCGCTAAAAAGAAATGTTGGCGGGAATACGATCATAACTAAAGTTAAAGCACCAGTCATTAAAAGAACACCACGTGGTAATGAAGGTACTTCAACAGCAACTTTACCACTTACGAAAATGTATGTTGCAAATGTAATAGCAGATAATAAACCTAAAATGATTCCAGTCGTATCGAAATCACCTGCTGATTTTTCTAATAACCCGCTTGATAAAAATGTACCTGCAAGTAAGAAAATAACCGAAATTACTTTTTCTTTTGAAGGCAATGTTTTCGTTGCGACTGCCTCAATGATAATCCCAACCCAAACGAACTGGAATAAAAGTATAATTGCAATAGAAGCTGGTACAGTTTTTAAAGAAGCGTAATAAAAAATTCCAGTAAAACTTGCAGACGTTCCTGCGACGAATAAAATTAACATTTGTTTTAGTGGAACACGATGTCTAGAAAATAGAAGTGTAATAGCAAGTAAAATAATCCAACCAAACAAATACTGGCTACCAATTACCTCTCCAAGTGAAAATCCTTCTGCATATGCAAGTTTAACAAAAATAGCTAAAACCCCATAACTACACGCTCCTAATAAAACTAAAAGAGAATAACGAAGCATGAAAAATTCCTCCCCATCTATATGAAACTATTCCGTAACGGACATATATAACTAGAGGGAAGTATACAAAATTAAAAATGTAGGGTCAAATAAAAGAAAAGTGTGATATTTTATAGAATAATAATAAAAGTATGATATTTATGCATAATCTTGAAATTAATAATAATGGAAGTATTGTAAAATCAGCTTTGTATTGTATAAAGACAGCATTTTTAAAAAATATTTTTTAATGTCAATATGTGTGTAATCAATCGCAATGTGCTAATGATTTGAGAAACTATGGAACCTTTGTTATGTTAGTAACAATTAGAAAGAGTTTCAAAATTCGATTGAGATTTTTCTATATAATAGAAGGAAATGAAAACGTTTTATTAGAAAGTGTGTGAAAGGGTAGTTTTACTCATTGTCATGTTGGAAAAGTTAGTTCATGAATTGTCCATAGCATTTTTATTTGTTTTTGCTACAATATTGAGGAGGAGAGGAGTGGAATAATGCAAGATATTAGTATATTTTTAGCGTTTGGCGCAGGGTTTTTATCATTTATTTCCCCATGTTGCTTACCGCTTTATCCGGCATTTTTATCATACATAACAGGTATGTCGGTTTCTGAATTGAAAGAAGAAAATGCAATGCTTCGCAAAAGAAGTATGATACATACAGCGTTTTTCTTACTTGGATTTTCAATTATATTTATTGCAATTGGATTTGGTACAAGTTTTATCGGAGGAATCTTTACGGACTATAAAGATTTAATTAGACAGTTAGGTGGTATATTTATCATCGTGTTCGGACTTATTATTGTCGGTGTGTTTAAGCCGAAATTTTTAATGCAAGATCGTAAATTTACTTTTAAAAACCGTCCGAGTGGTTATTTTGGTTCAGTTCTAATTGGATTAGCATTTGCTGCAGGATGGACACCTTGTACAGGGCCCATATTAGTGTCTGTAATTGGATTAGCTGCAACAAATCCAGAATCAGCAATGGTTTACATGATCGCTTACATACTTGGATTTGCTATCCCATTTTTCCTGCTTTCATTCTTTATTACGAAAATGTCTTGGATTAAAAAAAATAGCATGACATTCATGAAAGTCGGAGGATACATTATGATTGTCATGGGGGTGTTCCTGTACTTTAACTGGATGACGAAAATTATCGTATATTTCTCAAGTTTATTTGGTGGTTTTACCGGTTTCTAGTATTATTCCGTGAAAATGTTGGAAATACTAACGGAAAAGCATATAATGAAATTATATTTTGCGTATAGCCACAAAAAAAGGATGAGAAAATATGAACATAGTCGTGTTATCAAGTATCGTTGCTGTTTGTATGGCCGTTGGTGCGATGTTTATTCGTTTAAAAGCAGCTAAGAAACCTGCAACTTTGAAAAAAATTATACTCCCACCGTTTTTTATGAGCACGGGAGCATTGATGTATGTTTTTCCTGAATTTCGATTAACTCCGGCAGAAATGTTAGAAGCAATTGGTGTCGGTTTGTTTTTCTCTATTTTTCTTATTAAAACATCTAAGTTTGAAATACGCGGGCAAGAGATTTATTTGAAACGTTCAAAAGCATTTGTATTTATTTTAATTGGATTACTTGTAGTGCGTATCGTGTTTAAAACGTATTTAAGTCAATCTCTTGATTTAGGACAACTTAGCGGCATGTTCTTCTTACTAGCGTTCGCAATGATTGTTTCATGGAGAATTGCAATGTACCGTTCCTTTACGAAATTACAGAAGGAAATGGAAAAAGAAGATGGTTTTTATAACGAGAAAGATATGAAGCTAACTTGAAAACTGTATATGTATAAAATAAAAAAGACAGCGTCAAAGGCGCTGTCTTTTTTATCGAAAATAATGTGAAGTTACTTTGCGAGTAAAGATTTATAGTTAGAATAATCAATCTCTTTTTCCTGCAGTTTTTTAACTAAAAATTTATGGTCACGCTTTGGTGTAGCAACGATATATCCTTTAATAATTAAATCTTGTGTAATTCTAGGTGCATTTTCTTGTAATGCAAGTTCGCCAATTTTACCAGCAATTTTTGATTTAGCAACATCACGAAATAGTTCAGGAACGGGACTCACTAGTTCTTCTAATAATTGTTTTTGTTCGTCATCCCATAAATGTCTAGTTTTATTAATATAGTGCTCTTCCCAATCTAAAATGGACATACCGTCTTCTTTCGGTAAACGTTTTAGGAATTTTCTGAACATAAAATATCCACCAATAGACATAAGTCCTAATAATACAACAGTCCAAACGACTATAAACCAACTAAACCAACCTTCAAGCAATTGCATGCCCTCCTTTAATGAAAGCAGTAGTTTTCTATTATTTATATTATAAGCAGTGAGATTCATAGAAAGCAAGAACGCTTGGTCAGTTTGACCAAGCGTTATAGTTTAAACGAAGTATAGTTGTTCAACACATAAATTATTATTATCGTCTTCAATGTATTCAATAATAAGTGTGCCAACTTTACGATCTTTATCTTCAGTTGTGAAAATAGAGTAAGAAGTAAAACGTGTTGTTGATAAGCCGCTTATATGTGTAGGTAAAGAAATGTAGTCGTTATCGCGGAAGAATTCCATCAGTTCAACATCTTCAAATTCTTTTCGGTCAACTTGTTTGTTTGTATATTGGCGTTGAAGTTGCTTTAAAGATTCATTCCAAGAAATTGCTTTTGTGTCGTATACCATTGTTCTATCTCCTTACTGTATGTAATCATTAAGAACATACGTTCTATGCTAGTATACTCTTTTTATAAGAAAAGTGGAAGCAAAAAATAATGTAAGCTTGGAAATCCAAGCTTACATATAAATGCGTTCATAATCATTTCTATTTTTCATTATAAGTCAGATGGGAATAGGAAACAAGATGATAAGTATTTTGTTGATAGTTTTCAAAATTCTATATATTATAAAATTAGTTTACTATGAGGGAAAAGGAATGAGAGGTATGACTTATGTAATTTCACTTCAAGGACCGATGGCAAGTGGAAAAACAACATTGGCTAAAAGGTTAGAGCAATATGGGCTTTCGGTTATATATGAAAATCCATATCCAATTGTAGAAAAACGAAAAGAATTGAATTTAGATATGAACTCAAAAGAAGGGTTTATTACAAATCAAAAAATGTTTATTGAAGCAAAAATAAAGGAATTTCAAAATGTGAAAGGTTCGGTCATGATTTTTGATCGTGGGCCGGAAGACATTGAATTTTATACACTATTTTATTCGACGATTATAGGAGAAGAATGGGATATAGAAACCGAATTAAAAGATGAATTATATAAATTAAGAGAATGTCGTTCGGATGCAATTTTTTATTTAGATGTTTCAAAAGAGAATGTATATGATAGAAAAAAGAATGATATAACAAGAAATCGAAGTACATTTGAGGAACAATTTAAATTAGTAGAAACCGAAAAAGAATGGTATAAAAAATTTCCTGTAACTTATGTGGACACGAATACATTATCAGTGAACGAATTAGAAGCATATTTTATGGAATGGTTAAGGGAGAAAGGAATATGAAAAAAATACTTTTATTCGTATACCCAACATTCGCGGAGTTTGAAATTACGGTAGCTACAGCATTACTAAAAAATAAATATGAGATCATTACAACGGGCTTAACAAAAGAATTGATTATAAGTGAAACAGGCTTACAAGTACAGCCGCATATAGAATTAAATGAAGTGTGTGTGGAAGAGTTTGAGGGGATTCTTATTCCAGGAGGAGACGAAGTACATTTGAAAGATGCAGAACTGCTCTTTTCAGTTATTCGTCAATTTCATGAACAAGAAAAATTAGTGGCAGCAATTTGCGCTGGACCGTATGCGTTAGCAAAAGCAGGATTATTTAAAGAAATCTCTTATACAGTAACGATAGATTATCAAAAATTAGATTGTTTTCCAGTAGAAAATTTTGTGTATACAGAAGTTGTACAGCACTCAAATATTATTACAGCACAAGGACATGCATTTGTACCATTTGGAATAGCGATTGCCTCTTATTTTGGGGTAGCGAATGAACATAATACAAATTTTTATTGTGGAAATGGCAATATAATGATGGAGAAACTTTTAGCGGAAAATGTGTAAAAGCTAGCAAATGCTAGCTTTTTTCCTTTTTACATCTATAAATCGCTAATGTTTTCGGATCGCTCCATATACCGTCATGAAGAGTTAATTCATTTTCTATTTCTTTTTTCAACCAGTCCTTCATTTCGGCGTGAAGGTATATATTATCAGGTATATTCAGAGACGGAAACATGCTAGAAATATAGTTTACGATTGGAGTGGCATGATGAAAAATAAGTGCATTATGAATAATTGTTTCTTCAACAGTTGGAAAAACAGATTGTAATAGCTCTTTACCATTTTCTAAACAAAATGGAGCTGCGGATGGTGATGTTTTTGGTAAATCAAATGCAACTAACATTTTGTTACACATTTCATCTATACGAGGTAATGAAACTTTAGAATTTGTTGTAGCTAAAAGGCCGCCGCCGGGACGAATTACTTTATGGAATCCTTGAATTGTTTTTTCGACATCTTTCATGTGATATAATATATGCCTTGCGACTATCCAGTCATAACAATTATCTTCGAAAGGAAGTTTGCTAGCATCACCCAGTTTCCATTCAATTATGCTATTCTTTATTGCAGCTTCAGAAAGCATAGTTTCCGATTGATCAAAACCGGTTAGATGTCCTGTATGACCATTCGTTTGCAAAAGGGAAAGAAATTTTCCGTTAGCGCACCCGACCTCTAATATTTTTTCTTTCCCTTGGAGTTGGAAATGTTCAATGACGACTTCATCTATATTCACTCGTTTCTTTTCAAAATGTTTATGCGTATCGATACGTGTTTGTAAATGGTTGCTTACGTTGTATTGGCGTTTTACATCATTCATTTTTTCATATTCCACCTTCGTGCAAAATTGCTGGATCGCATGTGTTAATACGTCTGTTTTATTTAAACCTTCGTAATGGAGTGCCGCTTCAAATCTTTCAAGTAATTTTTCTTCAATTCGAAAATGAATATCTTTTCGCTTCGCCACTGAAATCTCGCTCCTTTGCATCTGTTAGTGCGACTATAGCACGCTTGAAAAATTTGTGTAAATAATTTGTGTACACAAATTGGAGAAAATTAAAAAATTATTTGAATCATCATTTAAACTATTGACGATTTAAACGTTTTCATATATTCTTAAATTAAGTAATATTCAAACAATTCAAAAGAAATGAGAGAGTCACATGCTTCTTCAAGGAACACATCGAATTGGTCGGATGGCCATGCTGTTGGCACTTGCGGATGAGAATGAAAGCCCTGTATTATCTATTCCAAAAGGTTGGAAATATTGTACGGGGAAAGTGGGTTCGATGAATTCGCAAAAAGTTGTAGCAGCAATGGAAACAGCGGCTAAGAGCAACCAAGTTATTGAAACAGACGTTTACAGAGAAACACATGCACTTTATCATGCAATAATGGAAGCTTTGTACGGAGTGACGAGAGGTCAAATTCAGTTAGCAGACGTTCTTCGTACAGTGGGACTTCGTTTTGCAATAGTGCGCGGTACACCATACGACGGGAAAAAAGAAGGCGAATGGGTTGCTGTTGCGCTTTATGGAACGATTGGTGCGCCTGTAAAAGGATCTGAGCATGAGGCGATTGGTTTAGGAATTAATCACATATGATTTGCCCATAGTCTATTAGTTAGAAGGGGGCCTTGCTTTTTAGGACAGAAGTCTGTCTTAAAAAGGTAAGGTCCCCTTTTGCTTTTTTTAAGGAGGAAAAATGATGATTACGTTAACAGGACACACATTGACAGTTGAAGAAATGAAGAGGTTGTTACTTGAAGGTGAAGGTGTAACAGCTTGCCCAAATAGTATGCAAAAGGTAGCGGAGTGCCGCGAAGTAGTTGAGAAAATTGTAGAAGATGGAAAAGTTGTTTACGGTATTACAACTGGATTTGGAAAGTTTAGTGATGTGCTTATTCAAAAAGATGATGTAAAGGCACTTCAGCACAATTTAATTCAATCACATGCGTGCGGGATAGGTGATCCATTCCCAGAAGAAGTATCACGCGGTATGTTAATTTTACGAGCTAATACGATGTTAAAAGGAGTATCTGGCGTTAGACCACTTGTTGTAAATATGCTTCTTGAGTTTGTAAATCGCAAAATTCATCCAGTCGTTCCGCAACAAGGGTCACTAGGAGCGAGCGGTGATTTGGCACCTTTATCTCATCTTGCTCTCGTTTTATTAGGTGAAGGTGAAGTGTTCTACAAGGGAAAACGAGTTCATGCGATGGTTGCTCTTACAGAAGAGGGGCTTGAACCTATTGAATTAGAAGCGAAAGAAGGTCTTGCGTTAATCAATGGTACGCAAGCGATGACAGCGCAAGGAGTTCTTTCTTATATGGAAGCAGAAGCAACGGCTTATCAAGCAGAATTAATTGCTTCTATGACAATTGAGGGATTACGCGGCATTATTGATGCATTTGATGAGAATGTTCATAAAGCACGTGGGTATAAAGAGCAAGTGGAAGTAGCAAGTAGAATTCGTGACGTTCTTCATGATAGTAAACTTGTGACAAAACAAGGGGAACTTCGTGTACAAGATGCATATTCACTTCGCTGTATCCCGCAAGTGCACGGTGCTTCTTGGCAAGTTTTAAATTATGTGAAAGAAAAATTAGAAATCGAAATGAATGCAGCGACAGATAATCCACTTATTTTTGATGGTGGGGAAAAAGTAATTTCAGGTGGTAACTTCCACGGACAACCGATTGCATTTGCGATGGATTTCTTAAAAGTAGGAATGGCGGAACTTGCAAATATTTCAGAGCGCCGAATTGAGCGCCTAGTAAATCCGCAATTAAATGACTTACCACCATTTTTAAGTCCAGAACCAGGACTTCAATCTGGTGCAATGATTATGCAATATGCAGCGGCTTCGCTCGTTTCTGAAAATAAAACGTTAGCACATCCGGCGAGTGTAGATTCAATTCCATCGTCAGCTAACCAAGAAGATCACGTAAGTATGGGAACAATCGCTTCTCGTCATGCGCATCAAATTATTCAAAATGTAAGACGTGTTCTTTCAATTGAGATGATTTGTGCGATGCAAGCAGCAGAGTATCGTGGTATTGAAAACATGAGTACAGTGACGAAAGCGTTCTATCATCAAGGCCGTCAGCAAGTGCCTTCTATTACAAATGACCGCATATTCTCAACGGATATTGAAAATATCGCGCATTGGTTAAAAGCGAACTATTCAATAAAAGAAAGATTAGATGTAAACGCAGCAATATAAAACGAGAAAAGGGAGAGATTGAAATGGAAAAAGTAAAACAAACAATTCGTGCGCAAAGAGGTACTGAGTTACAAACGAAAGGATGGGTTCAAGAAGCTGCACTTCGAATGTTAATGAACAATTTAGACCCTGAAGTAGCTGAAAAACCAGAAGAATTAGTTGTATATGGCGGAATTGGCCGTGCAGCTCGTAACTGGGAAAGCTACAATGCAATTGTAGATTCATTAAAAACGTTAGAAAGTGATGAAACGTTACTTGTTCAATCAGGAAAACCAGTTGCAATTTTTAAATCACATGAAGATGCACCTCGCGTTCTTTTAGCGAATTCAAACTTAGTACCGAAGTGGGCGAACTGGGATCACTTCCGTGAACTAGAGAAAAAAGGCCTTATGATGTACGGACAAATGACAGCGGGTAGCTGGATTTACATTGGAACACAAGGGATTTTACAAGGAACATATGAAACATTTGGTGAAGCGGCACGTCAACATTTCGATGGTTCATTAAAAGGTACATTAACACTTACTGCTGGCTTAGGTGGTATGGGTGGTGCACAACCTCTTGCTGTAACGATGAACGGCGGTGTTGTAATTGCTATTGATGTTGATAAGCGCAGCATCGATCGTCGTATCGAAAAGAGATATTGTGATATGTATACAGAATCTTTAGAAGAAGCGTTAACTGTTGCGAACGAGTATAAAGAGAAGAAAGAACCAATTTCAATTGGATTGTTAGGAAATGCAGCAGAGATTTTACCAGAACTAGTGAAGCGCAATATTACGCCAGATTTAGTTACGGATCAAACATCTGCTCATGATCCATTAAACGGTTATATTCCAGTAGGTTACACATTAGAAGAAGCAGCGAAACTTCGTGAAGAAGATCCAGAACGTTACGTACAATTATCAAAAGAAAGTATGAAAAAACATGTGGAAGCAATGCTTGCAATGCAAGAGAGGGGCGCGATTACATTTGATTATGGAAATAACATTCGCCAAGTTGCTTTCGATGAAGGATTAAAAAATGCTTTCGATTTCCCAGGATTCGTTCCAGCATTTATCCGTCCGTTATTCTGTGAAGGAAAAGGACCATTCCGCTGGGTAGCTCTTTCTGGTGACCCAGAAGATATTTATAAAACAGACGAAGTTATTTTACGCGAGTTCGCGGATAATGAGCATTTATGTAATTGGATTCGTATGGCTCGTCAGCAAGTTGAGTTCCAAGGTCTTCCATCACGTATTTGTTGGCTTGGTTACGGAGAGCGTGCAAAATTTGGTCGCATCATTAATGAAATGGTGGCAAATGGTGAATTATCGGCACCGATCGTTATCGGTCGTGACCATTTAGATTGCGGATCTGTAGCATCTCCAAACCGTGAAACAGAAGCGATGAAAGACGGTAGTGATGCAGTAGCAGACTGGCCAATTTTAAATGCATTAATTAACAGTGTAAACGGTGCGAGCTGGGTATCTGTTCACCACGGTGGTGGCGTTGGTATGGGTTATTCACTTCATGCTGGAATGGTTATTGTTGCAGATGGAACTGAAGCAGCAGCAAAACGTATTGAACGCGTATTAACTTCTGACCCTGGTATGGGTGTTGTTCGTCACGTTGATGCAGGATATGACTTAGCTGTTGAAACAGCGAAAGAAAAAGGCGTTAACATTCCAATGATGAAATAAGGGGGAAGAAACATGCTGGACACTTTACTAATAAATATCGGTCAATTACTAACAATGGATCAAGAAGATGGCTTGTTAAGACGGGAAGCGATGAACACGCTTCCTGTTATTGAAAACGGTGCTGTTGGAATTGAAAACGGCGTAATTACTTTCGTTGGAACAGCGGAAGAAGCAAAAGGATTACAAGCGAAAGAGGTTATTGATTGCGGCGGGAAAATGGTTTCTCCTGGTCTTGTTGATCCGCATACGCATCTTGTATTTGGTGGATCTCGTGAAAATGAAATTGCGCTGAAATTACAAGGAGTTCCGTACTTAGAAATTTTAGAACAAGGCGGAGGTATTCTTGCGACTGTAAATGCAACGAAACAGGCATCGAAAGAAGAACTTGTTCAAAAAGCTAAATTTCATTTAGACCGTATGCTATCTTTCGGTGTGACAACTGTAGAAGCGAAAAGTGGTTACGGATTAGATGATGAGACGGAATGGAAACAATTAGAGGCAACTGCACAATTACAAAAAGAGCATCCAATCGATTTAGTTTCAACATTTTTAGGTGCTCATGCAGTTCCGAAAGAGTACAAAGGAAAATCAAAAGAATTTTTACAATGGATGCTAGATTTATTACCAGAAATGAAAGAGAAGCAATTAGCTGAGTTCGTTGATATTTTCTGTGAAACAGGCGTGTTCTCTGTAGAAGAATCAAAAGAATTTTTATTAAAAGCGAAAGAACTTGGCTTTGATGTGAAAATTCATGCAGATGAAATCGACCCTCTAGGTGGTGCTGAAGCAGCGGCTGAAATTGGTGCAGCATCAGCGGACCATTTAGTTGGCGCTTCTGATAAAGGAATTGAAATGCTTGCAAATTCTAATACAGTAGCAACATTATTACCAGGAACAACTTTTTATTTAAATAAAGAAAGTTTCGCACGTGGACGCAAAATGATTGATGAAGGTGTTGCGGTTGCTTTAGCTACAGACTTTAATCCAGGTAGCTGTCCAACTGAAAACATTCAGCTTATTATGAGCATTGCGATGCTGAAACTGAAAATGACACCAGAAGAAGTTTGGAATGCGGTAACAGTTAACTCTGCTCACGCAATTAATCGTGGTGATGTAGCTGGGAAAATTAGAGTTGGTCGTAAGGCAGATTTAGTTTTATGGGATGCTTATAATTATGCTTACGTACCGTACCATTACGGCGTTAGTCATGTAAATACAGTATGGAAGAATGGTAATATCGCATATACAAGAGGTGAACAATCGTGGAGCACGGCCACTATTTAAAGAAGAATGCAAAGTTTATCGATCGTGAAGTGACGAAATGGAGCGAAATGATTAAAGATTGGGAGGAAGGCGTAGAAATATTCGGTGCTGCCTTAATTGGAGCACCTCTTTCTAAACCATCCATTAGTCATTCAGGGGCATGTTTTGCACCGAAAACGATTCGTTCAATGTTAGATGCATATAGCACATATGCAATTACAGAAGAACACGACATGAAAGAAAGTGTCCTGTATGATTGCGGTGATATTACGATGCATGTTACAGATATAAAAGAAAGTCATAATCGAATCGCGAAAACAGTTGGTCACTTAACGAAAGTGAATCCGAAAATGATACCAATCGTTCTTGGTGGTGACCATTCTATTAGTTTTCCGAGTATAAGTGGTTTTGCAAATAGTAAAGGAAAGATCGGTATTATTCAATTTGATGCCCATCATGATTTACGTAATTTAGATGATGGTGGCCCATCAAATGGTACACCGTTCCGTAGTTTACTAGAAAATGATGTCATTACAGGAAAACAACTCGTTCAAATTGGGATTCGTAATTTTTCAAATGCACGGGCGTACCATGAATATGCAAAAGAGCATGGCGTGACTGTGTATACAATGAAAGATGTAAGAGAGCGAGAAATAAAAGATATTATTACAGAAAGTATTGAAGTATTAAGAAAACAAGGCGTGACCTCTATTTATATTTCTCTTGATATGGACGTATTAGACCAAGCGTTTGCGCCAGGTTGTCCAGCAATCGGCCCTGGAGGAATGGATAGTACGACTTTACTTGATGCGATTGAATTCCTTGGAAAAGAGCAGCTCGTTCAAGGGATGGATATTGTAGAGATTGATCCAACTCTTGATTTTAGAGATATGACGAGCCGAGTAGCAGCACAAGTTATTATGAGTTTTCTTTTAGCGCGAGAAACGATTGAGAAAGAGATTCGTATATAAGGAGGAACCTCTCTATTGTTAGAGGGGTTTTTTTCTATATGCGAATATTTCTAGATAAGAGCGTATAAATTGACGTTACTATTTAAAAGTAAGTATGATGCGATTATAGTAAGTTTTTTATAAGGGGGAAGAAAAATGGCAAGTTCAAACAATAAAGCAGCAAATATTTATGCAGGAACAAATATAAATAATTGGGGAGCTTTTGAAAACGTTGAAGAAACGAAGTTATTTGATCCGGTTCAAATTGGATCTTGGTCTCTTCGTAATCGCATAGCGATGGCACCGATGACGAGATGTTTTGCAAATAATGAGACGGGAGTAGTTGGTGCTGACGTAGTAGAGTATTACCGAAAACGTGCTGCTGATGGGGTTGGATTAATTATTACAGAGGGAATCGTCATTAGCCCAAGAGCAAAAGGGAATCCAGGAGTACCAGGTATTTATACGAAAGAGCAAGTGAATTCTTGGAAGCCTGTTACAGAGGCAGTACATAAAGAAGGCGGAACGATTATTGCGCAAATATGGCATGTCGGACGCATGAGTCATCATGAAATAATTGGTGGCCAATTGCCGCAAGCACCGTCAGCAATTGCTGCAGAGGGAAATGTTCCTCGTTTCCGAAAACCGTTTGATACACCAGAAGCAATGACAATAGAAGAAATAAAAGAAGTTATCGGTCAATACGCACAAGCTGCGAAAAATGCGATTGAAGCTGGATTCGATGGTGTTGAAATTCACGGTGCACACGGATATTTAATTGATCAATTCACTTATGAATTCGCGAATAAGCGAACAGATAAATATGGCGGAGGCTTAAAGCAAAGGCTATCATTTATGAAAGAAGTAACAGAGGCTGTTATAGAAGCAGTTGGAGCTGATAAAACACTTCTTCGCTTCTCTGCCTTTAAAGGTGATAACCCTACTTATATGTGGGAAAATCCAGAACTTGCGATTGAGGATTTTGTAAATATGTTCAAAGAAGTTGGATTAACAATGATCCATCCGTCAACGATGAATTATACAGCAGTTATTGCTGACGGAAAGAATTTTCATCAATTAGTAAGAAAATATTGGGATGGTACTATCGTAGGAGTAGGGAATTTGAATCCGAAAGAGGCAGAAGAAGCATTGCAAGAGGGAACAATTGATGTAGCGGCATTTGGAAGACCGTTAATTGCGAACCCAGATTTTGTTCATCGAATTAAAAATGCTGAAAGTTTAGTCGAATATGATGCGAAAGAGCATCTTGCTACGTTAGTGTGAATAAGGATAAAAAGAGAACACATCGAGTGTTCTCTTTTTATTATGGAACTTCATATATAGGGGGAAGCAGAATGAATGAAGCGCTACTCGTTATTATTAGTATATTGCTCTTTTTGATGCTACTTCTGATTATTTTTTTTATCATTACATTTTTTATTAAAAAACGGACGCATCATTCTATATTAAAATTGCATCCATATTTAGGAAGGATGCGCTATTTACTTGAAAAGATAGGACCGGAATTCCGGCAATATTGGTTTGACCATGATACTGATGGAAGACCTTTTTCACGTTACGATTTTCAAAGTGTTATGTTTTTAGCAAAATATCGTTCTGAAATACTTGGTTTTGGATCAAAACGAGATTTTGATACTTCTGGCTATTATATTGCTAATACATTATTTCCAACATTAACAGATGAATTAAGTGTGAATCTAACGCAAGAGCGTGAGGGAAAAAAGTATGTGATTCAAAAAGAGGGATTATTTTCAAGAAGAGAGAAATTGACAGCGGATACAACAAACCTTTGGTTATACGAAGAAGATGATGCAATTATAGTCGGTGAAAATCGTAAATATCCATGGAAACTACATGGCATGTTCGGTGCATCAGCGACTTCTTACGGTGCAATTGGAGAAAATTATATTTTATCAACTGGGTTTGGAGCGAAAATGGCAGGTGGTTCATGGATTAATACTGGGGAAGGGGGCGTGATTCCAGAACATTTACATACAGGTGCAAATATTATCGCACAAATTGGTCCGGGGTTATTCGGATATCGTGATGAGGATGGTAATTTTTCAATGAAGGAATTTATTGAAAAAGCGAGAGAAAGTAATATTAAAGCATTTGAATTGAAATTTGGGCAAGGAGCAAAAATACGTGGTGGTCATTTAGAAGGACAGAAGGTAAATGAGAAAATTGCTTCCGTTCGGAAAGTACGAGAAGGAGAGACGATTAATTCGCCAAATCGATTTTCATTTATTAATAATGCGGCAGAGGCTTTATATTTTATTCGAAATTTGCAAGAAAACGGCGGTAAACCAGTCGGTATGAAAATTGTAATTGGTCAACAGGAGCCGTTGGAAGACTTATTGAAAACAATGAAAGAATTAAACATCTATCCAGATTTTATTACAATCGATGGTTCAGAAGGTGGATCAGGTGCAACGTATAAATCGATGGCAGATAGTATGGGGCTGCCGCTTATTCCAGCATTAATTACATTTATTGATACAGCGAATCATTATGGGGTCCGGGATAAATTAAAGGTGTTTGCCTCTGGGAAATTAATCACACCAGATAAAGTGGCAATCGCTTTAGCAATTGGAGCAGATGCTGTAAATTCAGCCCGTGGATTTATGATGGCAAGCGGCTGTATTATGGCACTTCAATGTAATTCAGGACAATGTCCATCAGGTGTTGCGACGACGAATCCTCACTATCAAAAAGCGTTAGATCCGTATGAGAAGAAATGGCGAGTAATGAACTATATAATTAGTATGAGATATAGTTTGTTTTCATTAGCGGCGGCAGCGGGAGTAAAGAGTCCGCGCCATTTAACGAGAGAGCATATTGTGTTTAAAGATGAGACTGGGAGGGTGATTTCTCTTTTGGAATTGTTTCCCGACGTAAGCGAGAAGTAAATGTGTAAGGATGTAGCTAAATAAAAAATGTTGGTCAAAAGTCATACATTTGTATGGCTTTTTTGATTATAGGAATATAGGGAAGCTAGAAAAATATTGCTCGAATATTTCCGCTTGTCGTTTGTACCTTTTATAATATACAGCAGTTGTCAGAAAAATATTTTTGATGAAAAAATTAAACGGGATCCTCATTGACAATGAAAAATAATTAGATTATAATAAATCTCGAATTCAAGATAATTTCGAAGGTATTCTAAATAATAAAACCGATATTTTATATAATAGTAAACTAAGCATATTGTAGGAACTGTAGTTTTTTTTGTTAATTATCTCGAATTCGAGATAATTTTAAATAAGGTGGAATGTGTGAGTTTTTAAGGGATATCTCAAATTCGAGATAAAATGACATTATGGATTGAACTTAATCAAATGGACAAAATGAATAATGAATTTTAGCGTATAGCAGTTCTTTAAAAATGAAATAAAAAAAGGAGTGGGCGAAATGGAAAAGAAAACAATGGGGATTCATCATATTACAGCAATCGTAGGTCATCCACAAGAAAATGTAGATTTCTATGCAGGTGTATTAGGTTTGCGTTTAGTAAAACAAACAGTGAATTTTGATGATCCAGGTACGTATCACCTTTACTTTGGGGATGAAGGAGGAAAGCCAGGAACAATTATTACATTTTTCCCTTGGGCAGGTGCTCAACAAGGTGTCATAGGAGATGGGCAAGTAGGAATAACTTCATACGTTGTACCTAAAGGTACTATAGGATTTTGGGAAAAGAGATTGGAGCACTTCGATATTTCATATACAAAAATGACGCGCTTTGGAGAACAGTATTTAGAATTTGATGACCCGCATGGTTTGCATCTAGAGATTGTTGAAAGAGAAGAAGGAGAAGCGAATAATTGGAGTTTTGGAGGAGTTACGCCAGAAGTTGCGATTAAAGGATTTGGTGGTGCTGTCCTTTTATCTGCACAGCCTCAAAAAACTGCCGAACTGTTAGAACATGTAATGGGACTTGAAAAAGTTGGAGAAGAGGGAGAGTTTGTTCGATTCCGTTCTTCAGCTGAAATTGGAAATGTAATTGATTTAAAGTTAAATTCTATTGGACGCGGGCAAATGGGTGTTGGTACGGTGCACCATATTGCATGGAGAGCTATTAATGATGCTGATCAATTAGACTGGAAAGAACATGTTTCACGCTTCGGATATGGTGTTACTCCTGTTCAAGATCGAAATTATTTTAATGCCATTTATTTTAGAGAGCACGGGGAAATTTTATTTGAAATTGCAACGGATCCTCCAGGATTTGCACATGATGAAACTCAAGCAACGATGGGTGAAGAATTAATGCTTCCTGAGCGATATGAACCACATAGAAAACAGATTGAACAAGTACTATTACCAATTGAAGTAAGAGAATTAGACTAATTATATAAGTGATTGAAAGGGGATAAAGGATAATGATGAAACATGTTTTTCAAAAAGGAAAAGATGCGTCAAAACCAATTCTATTATTGCTACATGGTACGGGTGGAAATGAATTAGATTTATTACCGCTTGCCGAAAGAATTGATCCAGAAGCTTCTGTATTAAGTGTTCGTGGGAATGTGTTAGAAAATGGAATGCCTCGTTTCTTCCGTAGATTAGCAGAAGGTATTTTTGATGAAGAGGATCTCGTTTTCCGTACGAAGGAATTGAATGAATTTTTGAATGAAGCAGCAAAAACATATGGATTTGATAGAGATAATATTGTAGCTGTTGGGTACTCAAATGGAGCAAATATTGCAGCGAGTTTATTATTCCATTACGAAAATGCATTAAAAGGTGCCATTCTTCACCACCCAATGGTACCGAGAAGAGGGATAGAACTGCCTAATTTAGTAGAGAAAAAAGTGTTTATTGCTGCTGGAACAAATGATCCGATTTGTCCATCAGCAGAGTCAGAGGAATTAAAGGCGTTACTAGAAAATGCGAATGCTAGTGTAACAATGCACTGGGAGAATAGAGGGCATCAATTAACGATTAATGAAGTAGAAAAAGCAACAGAGTGGTATGAAAGAGTGTTTCCACATGCATAAATAATAGGCTAAATCGAGTGTGAAATCATAAAGATTTTATACTCGATTTTTTTGTTGCTATTCAGGGTGTTAAAAAGAACAGGAAAGTTATGTTAAAATATGAAGAAAAGCAAAGGGGTTCCTGTTGTGTTAATGAGCAGGAGTGTAGAAAAATCGGCAATTTGTTTTAAGAGTGTCGATTTTTTAATAATGGAGGGAAGTATTAGATGTCAAACTACGAAAATGAAGAAATGTTAACGGGAGGGAATGTCTCAAACGTATATCGTTCGAAAGATACTGTTCGACGAGAATTAAAGCAGGGCAGTACCAAAATTCATAAACTATTAAACCATTTGGAAAACAAAGGGTTTAGTTATGCACCAAAGTTTTTAGGGATTGATGAAAAAGATAGAGAGATATTATCATTTTTTGAAGGAGAAGCTGGTAATTATCCTTTAAAAGAATACATGAGGTCTAATGATGTTTTAAAAGAGATAGCGAAGATGCTCCGTCTTTATCATGATGCTGTGAGTGACTTTCCGTTATTAGATGATTGGAAACCGATGGATAATACTCCAAATAAAATAGAGGTTGTATGCCACAATGATTTTGCAATATACAACATTATTTTTAATAACGAAAAACCAGTAGGTATTATCGATTTTGATGTTGCTGCTCCGGGTCCAAGACTTTGGGACATAGCGTATACTCTTTACACTTGTGTCCCTTTAAGTAGAGTTTATTATACAGAAACAGGTGAGGCAGTTTATTATAATTCATTACAGCATGCTGATCGTATAAAGCAAAGAGTTAAATTGTTTTTTGAATCATACGGTGATGATATGGAAGAAGATTATTTGGAGCTGGTATTGCTCCGATTAGAAGGGTTATGTAAATACATGAAAAGAAAAGCTAAAGAAGGCGACATGAACTTTCAAAAAATGATAGATGAAGGACACCTTGAACATTATGAAACCGATATTAAATTCATTCGTGAACATGGAAGAGAATGGATGTAATGAAATGCGTTTTATACAAAAATAAAGCTCAGAGTCATATAGGGACTTTGAGCTTTTTAGCGTGTTATTTTAGATGTTTTCCATAATAACTGAAATACTTATAACAATTAGTAGGTGCCTTTTATTATATTGATATAGCATATTTAAGAGTTTGTTACAGGCTGAGATGCAGCGATTGGTAATTGGATATCAACAGTTGTTCCTTTGTTTAATTCACTTGAAATGAATAATTTTCCGTGATGCTCTTGGATGATTTTATAGCATATCATTAAGCCGAGACCAGTTCCTTTTTCTTTTAAGCTATAAAAAGGTTCTCCAAGACGTGACATGCGCTCTTCGGGTATTCCACATCCTTCATCGATAACGCGTATTGAAATAAAATCATTTTCTAACGATGTTGTTTGAATGAAGATGTTACCGCCATTTGGCATCGCCTCGATGGCATTTTTTAATATGTTAATAAAAACTTGTTTTAATTGATTACTGTCACATTGAATGTCAGAAGTATGATTAAAATGGTCCATAATGATATGAACGCTATGCATAATAGCAGTTGGTAAAATAAAAGTTACTACTTCTTCAATTAATGTTTGTATGTTGCAAGTATCAATAGAAAGCACTTGTGGTTTAGACATCGCCATAAATTGGCTTGTTATGGATTCCATTTGTGAAATTTCACTCAGCATAACGTCTACATACCATTTATTTTCCTCATTTATCTCTGGATGTAATAATGTTAAAAATCCTTTCAATGAAGTTAGCGGGTTTCTAATTTCATGCGCAATTCCAGCTGTCAGTTGTCCTACTACTGCAAGCTTTTCGGATTTTCGTAATAATTTTTCAGTTTCCTTTAGTTCGGTAACATCCCTTCCCATCACTATAAGACCTTTGCGGGAGCCATCAGGGTGGAAGAGTGGGACTTTTGAAATACTTAAAATTAGGTCGAAATCATCTCTATGTATAATAAATTCTTCACCGTGAAGAATTTGTCCTTTTTGCCATGTTAGTTCATCAACTTCTTCACAATGTAAAAAAGCTTTTCGGTACGCTTCGTTATATTGAATGAGTTCCCTATCTTTCTTTCCATGATAGGGTACATTATGGAAAGCGAAGCAAGAAAGTGCATAGTCATTCGCTTCAAGCCAGCGTCCTTCATGATCTTTAAATATAACAAACGCAGGCATTGAATTCATTAATGTGCGCAATCGTTTCTCACTATCTTTTAATACTTTCTCAATTCTATCTGATTTTTCAAGAGGTTTCATAATGGCGTATACACCTGTTAAACGGTTTTCAACAAAAATAGGAACTAATTTTGTTACGACATCTAGTAAATATCCGTCTTTATGATAAATAGAGATAATATACTCTTTTTGATCATTAGCTGCAGTATTTTTTATGTATTGTAGCACTTGATCAGAAATATGTGCTTCTAAAATAGAAGTGATTGTTTTACGCTCTAATTCGTTAGAAGTGTAACCTAATATTCTTTCAGCAGAGGGATTAATATGTAAAATAACTCCTTCTAAACTCAATGAAATAATACTATCAGGATTATGTTCAAAAAGAGAGGCGTACATTTCTGCTAAAGAACGACTTTGTATATGGTTTCGCCAGCGTCCAGATACATTCGGATGACGCTTTTTTTGAGTAGATGAATATTTTTTACGACTCATAATATTTCCTCCGTACAATTAGCATCTAAAAAAGATGGATCTATTAATAACTATAATATAGGTGTGACATGTATTTCTATAAAAAATGGAAATTACATAATAAAATTTCTTTTTTTATTATTAGTAGAAGGTATAAAAGGTAGTAATAAGAGAATCTTATAATGCTTTATTAATTTTCTGTAAGTTACATGAATGTGTTTTCGTTATAACATTAGAATAGAAGAGGGGGAGAAAAATGAAAAGTTATATTCAAGGAATTGATCATGTACAAGTGGCGGCACCTGTAGGATGTGAGGAAGAAGCACGAGAATTTTATGGTAATAAAATTGGTATGGAGGAAATTCCGAAGCCAGAAGAGTTAAAGAAGCGTGGCGGATGTTGGTTTAAGTGTGGAAATCAAGAAATTCATATCGGAGTCGAGCAAAACTTTATACCAGCTAAAAAGGCGCATCCAGCTTTTTATGTTTTTAAAATTGACGAATTTAAACAAGAATTAATACAACAAGGTATTGAGGTAATAGATGATAATGCACGCCCAGATGTAATTAGATTTTACGTATCAGATCCATTTGGAAATAGAATTGAATTTATGCAAAATAAAAACTAGGTGGAGTTCCACCTAGTTTTTTACGCTTTTCTAAACAATCCTAATACTTCAACAGTTTCTGTAATATTAACGAATGCATGAGGATCAATTTCAGATATAGTTAGTTTCATACTTGCCAACTCTTCACGTGAAACGACAGTCATAAGTACACGTTTTTTCTCGTTTGAATAAGCACCTTCGCCGTCAAGAAGTGTAATTCCACGTACAACAGTAGAAAGGAGTTTCTTTTTCATTTCTTCAGCTTGATTTGTTACAATCATAAGTGTAACTTTACGATGTTTCGTATGAACGGCATCAATTACTTTACCAGTTACATAAATTGAAAGTAAGCTTGTTAGTGCTACATCCCAGGTGAAGAAAAATCCTGCAATGACAACAACAACTGTGTTTAACAGAATAAGGAAACCGCCAAGTTTAATATCTCTTTTACGAGATAACAACATACCGATAATATCAAAACCACCAGTTGAACCATGGCAGTTAAAGACAAGGCCAATACCAGCTCCGGCGATAACACCTCCAAATACAGATGATAAAAGTGGATCTGTTGCTACGACTTTTACAGGAATATAATATAGTGCAACAGATAATACAATTACAGAGACAACTGTGTTAAAAATTACTTTTTTTCCAAGACCTATGTATCCTAAAATGAGGATTGGTAAGTTCAATACGAAGTTAATAATACCTGTGTTTACAGGGGTTACAATTCCTAAAATAATAGCAATTCCGCCAATTCCACTACTTAAAATTTTATGGGGGATAAGGAAAAGATTAAAGGCAATTGCAATAATAATAGAACCAAAAATAACACCAAGAAATCTGACCATCTTTTTCCCGTCCTTCATTAAATAATCATATTATTTCAAGATTATATATGAAATTAAAAGTTTTAGGGGAAAACAGTTTATTTTGGGAAATTAGATTAATTCGAAAAGTTTGAGTATTTGATAATTTGGAAGGGGATACAAAAAAATGAAGATAACAACGTATCAAAAGAAAAGTCCTTTAAAACAAGAATGTGAGGATTCATTTTTTTGTAATGAAGATAATATAGTTTACGGTGTATGTGATGGCGCAACGCCACTTGTCCCATTTTGTGATGAAGAAGGACATAATGGAGCACACATCGCTTCGCATTTATTTGCAAGTCATTTTACTTCGTTACGGGAGAATACCAGTTTACAAGTTGAAGTTGCAAAAGCGAATGAATTATTGCAGAACAAGATGCTGGAATATAAGGTTGATACGAGAAAAAAAGATCATTTGTGGTGTACATGTATTGCAGCAGTTCGAGTAAATGGAGAGAAACTTGAATATGCGCAGCTAGGTGATTGTATGATTGTTGCGATACATCAAGAGGGAACGATGCAAGTATTAACGAAAGATACAGTTAAAGGAATTAGTAAACGCGCAAAAAAGAAAAGAGAAGAAGACCGTAAAAAAGGGCTATCTGTACCGGAAGAACACGTTTTTCAAGATGTTCGAGAGCAGTTAAAATACAATCGTTATCTTGCGAATATGCCAAATGGCTACTCAGTTGCAAATGGTATGAAGGAAGCAATGACCTATTTACAACATGGGGAATTACAGGTAGCTGAAGTAAGTGGGATCTTTATTTGTTCGGACGGATTGTTCCACCCAGATTGGCCACTAGAACAAACTGTAGCATATATAAGAAAGAATAGTATAAAAGAATATGTAGCAATCATTGAAGAGTTAGAAGGGGAAAACAGAATAAGACCAGATGATAAAACAGTTATTATGATCGATTTTTAAGAGGAGGACGTTCATATGGAAATTAAATGTGCAAATATAACATTTCAAGATGAGTTAGTTCCTTTAGAAAAAGTAAATAAACTTATTATCCACCATACGTCAGAAGTTGGATGGGATGTGTATAAAACTCACGAATTTCATCAAAAAGTAAGAGGGTGGAGCGGAATTGGCTACAATTATTTTATTGAAGAAGATGGAACTGTAGTCGAAGGACGAGGTTTACATATTGGAGCACATGCGAAAGATAATAATAGTGATACAATTGGAATATGTATGACGGGAAATTTTGATACATACGATCCTACTACTGCGCAAATGGATTCACTATATTCTTTATGCAAGACATTAATGAATCAATTTTCTATAAGTAAAGAAAATATACTTGGTCATCGTGAATTAGAAGGAGTTACAAAAACTTGTCCAGGAAATCGCTTTTCTATGGTAGAGTTAAGAAAAGTATTATCTTAAATATAGAGGAGTAACGAATGATGATGAACATAAAAATACCGACTGATAAAAAAGAAGAGCTTGTAGCACAAATCCAGCAGTTTTTCGTTGAAGAAGATTTAGATGAGATTGGACGTTTCCAAGCAGAACGTTTAATAGAAGAAATGATAAAGTTAGTAGGACCATTTGCATACAATCAAGCAATTGGAGATGCAAGAAAACTTGTAACTGAAAAACTATCTAATATTGAAGAAGATTTGTATGTGTTAGAGAAGAGCGAAGGTAAATAAAAAAGAGCCATTTGGCTCTTTTTTATTTATTTTCTTTATGCTCTTTATATTCATGTACTTTTTCTTTGACATTACCGACAGTAATTTTGGCAGTACCTTTTATCTTATCCCATTTTCCTTCAGCTTGTAATTTCTTATTGTCTGTTACTTTCCCGACAACTTCCTTTACTTCGCCTTTTACTTTATCAATGGTACCTTCTACTTTTTCTTTTAAACCATGCTCATGCTTTGTCATACATTTCTCCTCCATGTAGTTTGATTAGAATTCTCTTTTCATATAGCAAGTTGAATGATGTATCTAGTAATAGCGTAACAAATGAAGTTTGAATATTCAAATGATTAATAGGGTAGAAATGGAATTGTCATAAAATGTATACATTCGTAATGGTAAGAAAAAGAAAGTTAATTATAAGTATTTCGCAGTCCATATTGATTTTGTATAAGCGATTTTCAAATGAGCGCGTTCCATATTATTTTGACTACTGCTACCAAATCGAGCTTGTCCAACTATTAAATTGCAATTTGATTCAATCGCTGTCTCAATTCGTTTTTGAATTAATGCAGTATGACAACCTTTACGTTGAAATTCTGGCAATGTAGCAGAAGTAGCTAATGATGCGACATCTTTATTTATATATAGGACACCGATACTTGCTGGAATATTTTGAACTTCGGCTATGAAAAAATGCCAACCTGGTTGATTGTAAAGAACTTCGTTATTTTGATGGACGCCATCTTTTGTAAAGGACGGCATATTAAATCCACGTACATAAATATCTGCAAAAGTATGAAACTCATTTTCTTTCAGTAAACGTACTGAAATGTCAGAAGGAAGAAGTGATGAGTCTTGTCTCGGTATACTATATAAAGCGGTATGGAAGCTGGATTGGTAAAAACCTTTTTGAGATAAGTATTGAAATAGTTCAGTTGTGGCTTGAGCTGGTGTAATTTCAAAACGGCAAGGAATTTGTAGTGAACGATAATAAGAGATGATTTCATCTATCCCATTTGTATTTGTAAATGTAATGCCTTTTACTGTGTTAAAAGCAGGACCAGCAATTACTTTTGATGAAAAGGCAGTGGCACTCCCAAACTTTTTCATTTGTACTTGCATTGGATTTCCGGTTATCAATTGTAAGGCTTCTAATCTAGAAGATAACATGTCAATTTCTGCGCTTTCAATTTCTTTAGCTGTATCGAGTGTCATAATAGTAGTCATAAAATTCCTCCATCAATAAATATAATACATAGTATAAATACGATTTTTGTGCTAGGATTCCTGTTGCAATTTAAGAGAACAACAGGTTTTTTGGAAGGGAATTGGAAGTGCACTGTCGAAGGGAGTAGAAATAGATTAAAGGTGGTGCTCTCATGAGGAAGAACGACGCGCAGACATGCTCTAATTGCGGTTCTCATAATATAGGAGAAGGTGAGTTTGTCGGTTATGCACAAATACGGAAAAAAGAGACGATGTTTACATCATCTCCGGTAGATGCTTACGTTTGTACGGATTGTGGTCATATCCTTTTATTAAAAGTACGAAATTATGAAAAGTTTAAACAAAAGCCGTTATGATTGTTGAGAAGTGGCTATATCCAACTCTGCATACAAGTCGTCTTCTATTAAGGAAGATTGATATGAGTGATACTTTACATATATATGAATACGCCTCAGACAACGAATTGACAACTTATACTATATGGGATACCCATCAATCGTTACATGATAAGAAAATATTTTTAGAAGAAATTGTGAGTCAATATGAGAAAGAAAAAGTAGCTCTCCTTGGAATAGTATTAAAAGAGGAACAAAAGCTCATAGGGACGTGTGGATTTATAAAATATAATTCAACTGAACATAAATCGGAGATTGCATACGCTTTATCACGAAAATATTGGGGAAGAGGATTAGCTATCGAGGCTGCGTTAGCTTTTTTTAGCTATGGTTTTAATATAGCATTGAAGCGGGATGTAATTCAGAAAATGAAGCATCTGAGAGATTAATGAAACGATTGAATATGGAGTATGAGTGTACGATTAAAGAGGATTTGTTCGTTAAAGGTAAGTATCGTAATACGAAAAGATATAGTATATCGAGAACGCAATATATAAATAAATAGAAAGTTTTATATGGAAACCTCCTTTAAATTAAATTGTTTAGGGGAGATTTTTTTTTGTTGATTATAACAAATATTCCCTTTAATTGTTATAATTGGTCACTATAGAGGCTAATTTTTGGTGAGGTTGTAAACATACAAGATAGACAGTTAAATCGTATATAAGCACCTTATATAACATAATCGCAACCGTAAGTTGACAAAGTGCAACCGTAGGAAGATAGAGATAAGAGCAATGTTTACATACAATTTAGTTAAGAAAACAAAGGGGGATACACATATGGGATTTGGTGAGAAACTTTTTAAATTAAGAAAGGAAAAGGGTCTTTCTCAAGAAGCGTTAGCTGAGAAATTAAACACAACAAGGCAAGCGGTTAGCAAATGGGAAAATGGCCAAGGCTTTCCTGAAACTGAAAAACTAATAATGATTGGAAATGTATTTGAAGTATCTCTTGATTACTTATTAAAAGAAACTGCTGAGCAAAGTAATGAAAAGGAACATGGATATTACGTAAATAAGGAGATGGCAGAAGGCTATATAGTGTATGGACAAAAAATATCTAAATATATCGCGTTAGGATTTAGTTTGCTCATTCTATCGACGATACCGTATTTATTATTTAAGGAAGATGTAACAATGTCTACATTTCTTGTAATTATTATTGCTGTCCTTGGAATTGGAGCAATGATGGTACCTGTAACTATAGAAGAGAGTCGATACAATGTATTGAAAAAGGAAGAACTACTATTTGATCAAAACTTCCTAAAAGAATTGACAAAAAGATATACGACTATTAAGAAGAAATATGCTGCAGTAGTGATCGTTGGGTTTTGTTTCATAGCAGCAGGGGCAATTCCATTTTTGTTTGAGAAAAAGCGTATTACTTCAGGGGAATTAGTGCAGTATTATCCGTACTGCGTTGTACTTATTGCTATCGCATTCTATCTTTTTGTTCGTGTTTTCGGAGTGTTAGAAACGTACAGAATTTTAGTAGAAAATAAAGAATATAGCAATCGTTTCATTTTTAAATTGAAAAAGAAAGTAAGGAAAAAGGTAGATAGTTTTTAAATAGGAGAGGAACATGTTTTGAATAATTTACTTTCAAGACATGTTTTTTTGTTTCTGAATTATTTCCAAAGAAATAATTCAGAAAATACAGAAAAATATCGTAATTATTTGTGGAATTCTGTTATAATATACAGAAATGAAAACGCTTTAAAGGGAGGCTGTAAACCATATGATGATGAATGTACCGCTAACAATTAGTTCTATGATGGAAAGAGCAGAAAAACTTTTCCCGAAGAAAGAAATCGTTTCTCGAACACATGATACAGTTACAACATTAACGTATAAGCAGTTAGGAGAAAGGACGAGAAGACTTTCAAGTGCGCTAAAAAATCTTGGAATTAAAGAAGGTGAGCGCATCGGAACGTTAGCGTGGAATCATCATCGACATGTGGAAGCATATTTTGCTATTCCAGGCATTGCTTCCGTTTTGCACACAATTAATATTCGTTTATCTCCTCAACATATATCATATATTATTCAGCATGCAGAAGACCGTATTTTACTTATTGATGAAGATCTAGTACCGCTCGTTGAGAATATCCAATCTGAATTATCCACTGTACAAGCTTACATTATTATGACTGATAAAGATGAACTCCCAAAAACTACGCTTCATCCCGTATTCCATTATGAGAAGCTTTTAGCAGAAGGCGATCCGAAATTCCAATTTGTAAAAGATATTGATGAAAATACACCTGCTGGTATGTGTTATACGTCAGCGACTACAGGAAATCCAAAAGGTGTTGTTTATACACATCGTAGTACAGTGCTGCACTGTATGGCACTCGGATTAGCAGATACGACAGCTTTATCGGAAAGTGATGCAGCGATGGCCATTGTACCAATGTTTCATGTGAATGCTTGGGGACTTCCTTTTGCAGCTACTTGGTTTGGGGCAAAACAAGTTCTTCCGGGACCGATGTTTACCCCGAAAATTCTATTAGAAATGATTCAAACAGAAAAAGTAACGATAGCTGCGGGTGTGCCGACAATTTGGCTCGGTGTTTTACAAGAGTTAGAAAATAATAGTTACGATTTAACTAGTATTACGAGAATACTATGCGGAGGTGCAGCTGCACCGAAAAGTGTTATTAAAGCATTTGAGCAAAAATATAATGTTCCTTTCGTACATGCATATGGCATGACTGAAACAAGTCCACTTGTAACGCTTGCACGTTTAAAAAGCTATGAAACAGATTTGGCGTATGAAGAACAACTTGAGATTCGTTCGAAGCAAGGATATCTTGTCCCTGGTGTAGAGATGAAGGTAGTTGGTGCAGAGGGTGAAGTGAAGTGGGATGGCATTGAAATGGGAGAACTATGTTTACGAGCACCTTGGATCGCTGCAAGCTATTATAACGATGAGCGTACGGTGGAAGGGTTCCGTGATGGATGGTTATATACTGGCGATGTCGTTACAGTCGATGAGGAAGGTTGCGTAAAAATTGTTGATCGTACGAAGGATGTTATTAAAAGCGGGGGAGAGTGGATTTCCTCAGTTGATCTTGAAAATGCTTTAATGGCACATGATGCTATATTTGAAGCGGCTGTTGTTGCAGTACCTCATCCGCAGTGGCAAGAGCGTCCAGTTGCCTGTGTTGTTCAAAAGAAAAATAGCACTGTTACAAAAGAGGAACTATATGAGTTTTTAAAACCGCAGTTTGCAAAATGGTGGTTGCCAGACGATATTGTATTTATGGAAGAAATACCGAAAACATCTGTTGGGAAGTTTTTAAAACAGGCACTTAGGAAAGAGCTTGAGCATTTGCATAAAGAAAAATAAATAGAATCTCATTTGTAAACTTTCGTCATGCTGAGGTTGACAAATGATTAATAGAAAGATAATATAACACCTGTAATATGTTATCTAAAATCATTTTTAAGTTTACAAATAGGAGAAGCAAACATGAATACAAAAAACTTAGTTTTCGTCGCTTTATTTAGTTCAATTATGGGAGTGCTAGGGTTAATACCTCCAATTGCTCTTTCTATTACACCAGTTCCTATTACATTACAGTCACTTGGAGTTATGCTTGCGGGTGGACTGTTAGGATCACGCCTTGGTGCACTAAGTCAGCTTATTTTCTTACTTATTGTAGGAGCTGGAGTACCACTACTTGCGGGTGGACGTGGAGGTCCAGGGGTATTTGTTGGTCCAAGTGCAGGATATTTACTTGGTTATATTGTTGGTGCATTTGTAATTGGCTATTTAATTGAGCGTTTACGTGAAGTTTCTATTATAAAAGTATTATGCATAAATATAATTGGTGGTATTTTCGTTGTTTATGTATTTGGTATTATTGTACAAGCTTTCGTAATGGATATTTCCATATGGCAAACGATGAAAGTAAGTGTCGTGTTTTTACCAGGTGATTGCATAAAAGCGATTATAGCAGCAATTCTCGTGACAAAATTACATCGTTCATTGAAACATATTATTACGCCTGCTTTGAAAAATGGAAAATTTACAAATGCGGGATAAGAAAGAGGAGAAACACGTTAATCGCGTGTTTCTTTTTGTTATTTTGTAAAGAAAGGAAGTCTCCAATGGGAATTACAAAAGAATACAAAAAATATGTTTCTTTACAGCCGAATAAAATAGCGATTAAAGAAAATGATAGAGTTTTAACATATAAAGATTGGTTCGAGTCAGTTTGTAAAGTAGCAAACTGGTTGAATGAAAAAGAATCGAAGAATAAAACAGTAGCAATAGTTTTAGAAAATCGTATTGAATTTTTACAAATATTTGCCGGAGCAGCGATGGCAGGTTGGATTTGTGTACCGTTAGATATAAAGTGGAAACAGGGTGAGCTTGAGGAAAGAATAGCAATTAGTAACCCGGATATTATTGTGACGGAACAGTATAAGTTAAATGATATACCGGGGGAAGAAGAAAGAGTAGTTGAGATTGATGAATGGAAAGAAATAATAGAGAAATATCTTCCTGCATATCATCCTGTAGAAAATGTACAAAACGCTCCCTTTTATATGGGATTTACATCAGGGTCAACAGGAAAAGCAAAAGCATTTTTACGTGCGCAACAATCATGGGTCCATAGTTTTCATTGTAATGTACATGACTTTCATATGAAAAAGACAGAGTCTATTTTAATAGCTGGAACACTTGTTCATTCTCTTTTCTTATATGGTGCAATAAGTGCATTGTATTTAGGGCAAACGGTACACGTTATGAGAAAGTTTATTCCAGATCAAGTGTTGTGCAAGTTAGAAACTGAGAATATTTCCGTAATGTATACAGTCCCAACAATGCTTGAGTCTTTGTATAAAGAAAATAAAGTAATTGAAAGTGAAATGAAAATTATTTCGTCAGGAGCGAAATGGGAAGCTGAAGCGAAAGAAAAGATTAAGAATATGTTTCCTTATGCAAAAAGATATGAATTTTATGGTGCGTCTGAGCTAAGTTTTGTAACAGCATTGGTCAATGAAGAGAGTGAAAGAAAGCCGAATTCAGTAGGGAAACCTTGTCATAATGTACAAGTTCGAATAGGTAATGAAGCAGGAGAAGAAATACAGGTAGGCGAGGTAGGAACTGTTTATGTAAAAAGTGATCAGTTTTTTATGGGCTATGTATCGGATGGAGCTATAATCCCACAATTGACCAAAGATGGTTGGATGACAGTGCATGATGTAGGCTATCAAGATGAGGAAGGCTTTATATATATAGTTGGTAGAGAGAAAAATATGATTCTATTTGGAGGGATTAATATTTACCCAGAAGAGATAGAGAGTGTGTTATATACGCATCCAGCTGTTGAAGAAGTTGTTGTTGTCGGTATAAAAGATAGTTATTGGGGTGAAAAGCCTGTCGCAATAGTCAAAGGAAGTGCTACAAAGCAACAATTAAAGAGCTACTGCTTACAACGACTATCATCTTTTAAAATACCTAAAGAATGGTGTTTTGTAGATGAAATACCTTATACGAGTAGCGGGAAAGTAGCTCGCATTGCAGCAAAAAGTATATTCGAAAAACGGGAGAGAATATATGAATAGAGCGGTTATTGTAGAAGCGAAAAGGACGCCTATTGGCAAAAAGAATGGGATGTTCAAAGATTATGAAGTTCAGCAATTAGCTGCACCGCTTCTTACTTTTTTAAGTAAAGGGATTGAGAGTGAAATAGATGATGTCATATTAGGTAATGTCGTTGGACCAGGAGGTAATGTTGCGAGATTATCTGCATTAGAAGCTGGACTTGGTTATCATATACCTGGTGTAACGATTGACCGGCAATGTGGTGCTGGATTGGAATCAATTCGTATTGCGTGTCATCTTATCGGGGGTGGTGCCGGTAATTGCTATATTGCTGGAGGAGTAGAGAGTACAAGTACGTCACCTTTTCAAAATAGAGCGCGGTTTTCACCTGAAACAATTGGAGACCCTGATATGGGATTGGCGGCTGAGTATGTTGCAGAGCGGTATAACATAACAAAAGAAATGCAAGATGAATACGCTTGTCTTAGTTATAAACGGACGCTGCAAGCATTAGAAAAAGGATATTTACAAGAGGAAATATTATCTGGGGATTTTAATGGAATGTTGGACGAGCCAATAAAGAGAGAAATGAATTATGAAAGAATAATTAAGAGAACAAAGCCTGTATTTTTACAAAATGGTACTGTGACAGCAGGAAATTCGTGTGGTGTAAATGACGGGGCATGTGCAGTTCTTGTAATGGAAGAACAGCAGGCTCGAAAATTAGGATATAAGCCTGTTCTTCGGTTCGTTCACAGTGCTGTAGTTGGAGTGGACCCGAATCTCCCAGGAACTGGTCCGATATTCGCAGTACAAAAACTACTCAGAGAAATGAATTTAGTAATAGAAGATATTGATTGTATTGAGATGAATGAAGCGTTCGCTTCGAAAATTGTTGCTTGTGCAAAGGAATTACAAATTCCATATGAGAAGCTCAATATAAATGGTGGTGCAATTGCACTTGGTCATCCGTACGGTGCGTCTGGGGCTATGCTTGTAACACGCTTGTTTTATGAAGCGCGAAGAGAGAATGTGAAATATGTAATAGCGACGTTGGGAATTGGTGGAGGAATAGGGCTTGCTCTCTTATTTGAAAAGGTAGAAGGCTAGCAAGGAAACTAGCTTTCTACTTTTTTTGGACGTAAGCATTACTGCCTGGTCTTGATTTTATTTCATTCCAAGCAGCGATAGCATCAGCTTTTGATTTTCCTTTGTTGCATGGATCTTCGAAAAAAGCACGAGTAAAACGATTGTATTCAAACTGGGCACCGATGTTTGTTTTATATGCAGGGTCTTTTTTACGTTCGTGTTCTTCATACCAAAACGTTACAGCATCCTCATATGTTTTTCCTGCATTCTCTTTAAAAAACTTTTGAAGGGCTACTGTAAAGCGGAAGTTTGCTCCAATTTTTTCTTTAAAAAAAGCACGGACATCTTCGCTACAGCGGTGGTTTTCAGTAATAATCGTTTGAAGAGAAAGATCTTTATAGGAGAGGGAGTTTTTACTCTTTTTTTGATTAGAACAATTCTTTAATATTTTACCTGTAGTCAAAAAGTGTGTAATACGTTCAGAAATCTCAGTTTTAGAGCCGTTTGAGGGTAAATCATGCTCACGACAAAATGTTTGCAGTTCTGCTTTTAACCAATAATAATTTTGAAAATCTTCGAGTGGTATAGCTTTTGTTAAAGGTGGACGCATGAATGTAACAACTTCTTTCTTCCATAATTTCCTTTAATTATAAAACGTATGTTCTTTTTGTGGAAGGGTTAATTTGTAAATTTAATAGGAGTAGGAGAGAGAGTATGACTAATTTAATGCAAGTTCGTGTTACGGGAATTTTAATTGAAGATGAAAAAGTATTATTAGTAAAACAAAAAGTCGCTAATCGGAATTGGTCTTTACCTGGAGGAAGAGTAGAGAATGGTGAAATGTTAGAAGAAGCGATGATTCGAGAAATGCGAGAAGAAACAGGATTAGAAACTAAGATTAAGAAATTACTTTATGTTTGTGATAAACCAGGTACTATACCATCTTTATTACATATTACTTTTCTACTTGAAAGGGTTACAGGGGAACTTCCGCTTCCTTCTAATGAATTTGATCACAATCCAATTCATGATGTACAAATGGTAGGGATAGAGAAACTAAGTAATTATGGTTTTTCAGGGGTTTTCATTAAACTTGTGTCTGAAGGATTTCTAAACGCAGGGAGTTATCAAGGATTAAAACAAAATATTGGTTTGTAAACATACAGAGGAGGCTGTTATTTTGGAACAGACTCCTCTTACTATATAAGTTGCGATTGTTGTTGTATTTTGAGGGTAAATTGGTATTTCTTATAGAATCGTTGATATATTAGAAAAATCGTTCATATAATTTTATTTACTGTATTACTATGTACGAAGCAGAAAAGAGAATGGGATGTCATCCAGTTCAATGACATCCCATTCATAAAATAATCTACACTGCAGATTGTAAAGAAGAAACAAGTTGATTTAAAAGCTCATCTCCAGTCATAATTGCTTTCCCACCGCCACGAGCACTCTTTTTATTTCCTCCGCCTTTTCCTTCAATAGAAGGGAGGGCATCTTTTAAAAGTGTATTCATATCGAGTGTCACTGCCTTACCACAAGTAAGGATGCATTGTAGTTTTTCTTCGTTTTCAATGACGAAGTATGTAATTGCCTGTTCTTGTTGTTCTGTAATGATAGCAGACAGTTTTGCGATTTCTGGCATTGAGCGATCTGTAAATACTTTAGAGATAAGTGTTCCAGTATGTAGTTCTTCTGATTGTTGTAATAATTCATTTGCTTCTACAAATAATAGTTTTTCATTCATTGTTTGTATAGCTTTTTCGTTTTCTTTTTGAGAGGTAAGAAGCTGTGCTACCTTTGTTGGAATATCAGTTTCGCTACTGTTCAATTGTTTAGAAACATCTTTAATAATTTGTTGGTGCTGCCTAATTAATTTAAGTGTGCGCCAACCAGCGATAAACGTTAAACGTATACCACCTTTGTTGCGCTCCCAACTAAGTACTTGAATAGGGCCTACTTCACCTGTATGTTTCGGATGTGTTCCACCGCAACCGTTGTAGTCATAGTTTTCGATGATAACAACGCGTATATTTTCTGTCATAGTTGGCTCTTTACGAAGGGGTAATTTTTGCGCTTCTTCTAAGGTCATCCATTCAATACGAATAGGGTGATTTTCAAAGACAATTTGATTAGCAATTTGTACTGCCTTTCCAATGGTCTCTGTAGAAAGGTTAGCCGTTTCTAAATCAATTGTCACTGTTTCTTTTCCAAGATGGAACCCAATTGTTGGTATGTTAAAATGATCCCAAAAAGCAGCAGATAAAATGTGCTGAGCTGTATGTTGTTGCATATGGTCAAAACGACGTTGCCAATCTATTTTCCCGTCTACTTCTTTTGTATGTAGTTGTTCTACTATGAAATGACGAATTTCTCCATCTACCTCTTCGACATTAGTTACCGGAATGTCATTTAAAGTTCCAGTGTCATGTGGTTGTCCGCCACCTGTTGGATAAAATGCAGTTTCATTTAAAACAACGTACAAGTTTCCTGCTGAATCAATATCCTGTTTTATAACTTTAGTTGTAAAGACTTGCTGATAAGCGTCGTTGTAATATAATTTTTGTTCCAATTTGTTTTCCCCTTTCGTGTTCACTAGTTTCATTGTAAAGCAATCGAAATAAGTTTCCTAATATTTCAGAAGAAAGAAACTATTTTTAGAATTTTCTTGCTATAATAAGAAAAAGAAAATGCGGGGGTGGAATGAAATGCTATATGATAACGGCGTAGATAAACTGCTTAGTTTAAACAGAAATATTTCTGAATTATATCGAGAATTAAATGAAATGACCCGGATTTTAACGGAATGTAATCGAGAAAGTGTGAAATTTGATCGGTTATATGTAAAAGAGTTACTTTGGAAAAAAGAAGATGTGATAGAGAAGTATGATCAATTACTTGTCCAGTTATGTATTAATGAATGCTTTGATTTAAAAAGTGTAATTACTGGCGAATATAAGTATACATATGAAGAAGTAGAAAGCATTGTATTAGAATTTAATGAAAAGTATAATGTTGTAATTTTAATTAAAGATGTTTGTAAAGAATTACAGTTTACATATGGAATTGATATGGACATAACGAGAACAGCTCGGGTGTAAACATCTCAAGTATAGAAAAAGGAAAAAGAAAGCAGATCCTTTGCTTTCTTTTTTGATGTAGAAAAAGGGAGAGTAGATCTAAAGATGAAGGGGAAGTTACAACAGATTCATCCGCTAGGCATGACAATTATTATAGGGACTTTATTTGCGAGATTCGCCACTTCAATGAGTATTCCTTTTTTAGCGATTTATTTAACAACCGTTAAAGACGTATCGGCTGGAATGACTGGTGCTATTATTGGAACGAGTGCACTTGTTGGAGTGTTTGCTAGTTTTATTGGGGGGAATTTATCGGACCGATTTGGCCGAAATATAATAATAATATGGTCCATGATTGTTTGGATTTTTGTATTTATAGGATTTTCAGTTGCAGATCATGTTTTGAGTTTTTTTCTATTAAACGCTTTGAATGGATTGTGTCGTTCATTTTTTGAACCAACATCAAGAGCGTTATTATCAGATTTAACGAAACCAGAGTATCGTTTACTCGTTTATAACTTACGGTACGGTGCAATAAATGTTGGGGTAGCGATTGGTCCACTTGTTGGATTACAAATTGGAAGTGCCAAATCAACAATTCCGTTTTTAGTAGCCGCTGGAGTATACATTCTATATACAGCGATATTAGCGTTGCAATTTAAGAAGTACCCACTTGAAAAGAAGAAAATAAATACAGAAAAGCCCGTCACGATGTTAAATGCAATTCGTATTTTACGAAAAGACATAGTATTTTTAGTTGCGTTAGTCGGTATTATCTTGAGTAATTGTGGCTTTTCACATTTAACGACGACAGTATCTCAATACTTTGCAAACGCACATATATTTCAAGATGGAGTAAAGTTATTTTCATATATGCTAACTTTAAATGCAATCGTAGTAGTGGCCATTCAATACCCTGTTATTAAAATGTGTAAAAGGTATACGCCATTAGCGTCTATTATAGTCGGAACGTTGTTTGTGAGCGGGGGATTGTTTGGATTTGGAATAGTAGAATCCATACTAGGTGCTGCCATCTGTACAATTATTTTTACAGTTGGAGAAGTTCTAATGTTCTCAATGACAGATGTATTTATAGATGATATAGCTGTTTCAAATCTAAAGGGTACATATTTTGGAGCGATGGGCTTCTCTGGAATTGGTGGAGTAATTGGTCCTTGGTTTGGCGGGATACTCCTCGATTACTATGGATATCAAAATGGTTTTTTAGTATTTTTTATATTAGCCATATTTTCAACTGTAGCATTTCCAGTCCTTTTAGTTACAAAAGGTTTATTGAAAAAAAGATATATTAGAAATTCTAAAATAGAAATACATGCGAAATAACAGAAGCCCGAGCAAACTAAAAATTTGATCGGGCTTCTGTTTGTATTTATATCGATCCTTAATGCGAAAAAAAGACTTTCTTTTCATGCTTATTAGCAACTTCATTTTTGGAAATATGAATGGTTAAAAATCCATTTTCTAAACAGGCTAGCATCTTCTTGTAAATAATATTAGCAGGTAAGGGAATTATTCGCTGTAAAGAAGCATTGTTATGAAGTATGCAAATGTTTAGGCCTGTCTCCATCTTTTTTATGAGTACATTCTGTTCAGTTACATTTGGTACATCTGTTTCCAAAATGTATTCTTGTTCTGTTTCACAAAGGTCAATATGAATTTGATTTGGAAAACTAAAGTTACTATAAGAATCGGAACAAAATTGATCCATCCATTCTTCAAAACCATCAACATGAAAAAGACAATTCTTCTTTTTCTTGCCCATGTACGACACCCTCCGTAAAAGCTCAATTCATACTATGTTATGCATGAATGAAGTAGGGGTGAAGAATAAATGAAAAATATAAACAGTGTATGTGATAAATATAGCTAGTGTGAATGTTTTTTTACATATCATGATGTGCATGATTTTTTTGGCGTGAATGGTTACGGTTTTTTACTTTATGAGACCCGCTTAAAGGTTCAGGCTGCCCAGAAGGGTACCCTTTCTTCTCGTTTTGACGATTAGATTGATTATTGTTTTTACCCATTGTATTTTACACCCCCTCTTTTTATTTAGAATGAGAGAAGTTTGCGAATTTATACGAGAATGTTTTTAGAGAAAAGGGTAAAGATAAGTAGGACTAACTAATATAGAAAGGGGAAAGTATTATGCCATATCATAAAAATAAGCAACAAGCTTTTCAGGCCGCGCAGCAAGGATTTGTTCAAGCGGAAAATGTATTTAATAATATTGTGAAAAATGATCCGAATTACGGTCATGATTTAAAAGAATTACGCCAAGAAGTTCAGGAGGCGTACGAACAGATTCAAAATGCACTTGAAGTAGCATCAGAAACACAACGTCCACAACTTGAGGAATATGAAAGTAATCTCCAAAATATTATGCAGAATGTAGATCAATTAGAAAAGTAAAGGAAGGTTGTTGTGAATTCAACAACCCCATTACTCTTAGCGCTACTATGCTGAAACGAAAAATTTTTATTTTAATTTTTTCCTTAATGTGTGCAGTACATATATTTCAAGTGGACAAAGTGGAAGCGAAAATGTTGTTAAGGAAAGAGTTAGAACCGACTGGTTATGTAACATGGGAAGTACCTAATAATGAGAAAATCATTGCGATTACATTTGATGATGGACCGGATCCAACTTATACACCGCAAGTATTAGATTTATTACGTCAATATAAAGCGGAAGCGACTTTTTTTATGATTGGCTTTCGAGTTCAGCGTAATCCATACTTAGTAAAGCGAGTGCTAAAAGAGGGGCATGAAATCGGAAATCATACGATGAATCATTTGTATGCAAATAGTTCTTCAGATGAAAAGTTAAAAAATGACATTTTAGATGGGAAAAAATATTTTAAAGAATGGGTAAAAGAACCTTTATTGTTCCGTCCACCAGGTGGATATATTAATGACGCTGTATTTACAACAGCAAAAGAAGCTGGTTATCAAATTGTTTTATGGTCATGGCATCAAGATCCTCGTGATTGGGCAAACCCTGGTACAGAATCTATCGTGAATCATGTTGTGAAAAATGCTAAAAGCGGAGATATTGTACTGTTGCACGACGGGGGGAATGATCGTAGTCAAACAGTGGCGGCATTGGCAAAAATTTTACCAGAGCTTAAAAAGCAAGGATATCGATTTGTGAAGGTTTCGGAGCTATTACGTTATAAGCATTAAAAAAATCCCAAAAGGTGAACCTTTTGGGATTTTTCGTTACTGATTCTTTTTTCGCTTCTTATTATTTTGTCGCTGCGCAGCTGTTAAAGGCTCATTTGCAAATTCTTCGTTATAACCAGTTCCTTGTCCTTGCGCAGATGCTGCATTCATTCCTGAAATAGTATGATTTGCTTTTCGTTTACCCATTTTTTCTCACCTCTATAATGTTTTTATAGATGAAACATGAGTTGCTCATAACATATATGAACGTAAAGTAGAGTGCTTTACTTTACAATAATAGTATTTATAAGGAGCATGGACACTATTCAAATTTAGAAAGATAAAGAAAACTTATTATAATCTATAAGTTTCTTATTATTTACTTATTTAGAAAGTTGTAATAAGATATTATCGTAAGGTATTGAAAAGTTTGTCTACATTTTATATTCAGACAAATTAGTCACGTTTAACAGGGGGGAAACATAATGGTCAAACATAATCCATTTCAATCACGTGCAACTTTTGAATTAGATGGAAAGACGTATCATTATTATCAATTGAAAGCGCTTGAAAACGCAGGGGTTGGCAACGTATCTCAATTACCATATTCCGTTAAAGTTTTACTTGAATCTGTACTTCGTCAAGTAGACGGACGCGTAATTACAGAAGAGCATGTTACAAATTTAGCGAAATGGGGAACGAAAGATGTTCAAGATATCGATGTTCCATTTAAACCATCTCGTGTAATCTTACAAGACTTCACAGGTGTTCCAGCTGTTGTAGATTTGGCTTCGCTTCGTAAAGCAATGGCAGACATGGGCGGGGATCCTGATAAAATTAATCCTGAAATTACTGTAGACCTTGTAATTGACCACTCTGTACAGGTTGATAGAGCGGGTACGGCAGACTCACTTGCATTCAACATGGACTTAGAGTTTAAACGTAATGAAGAACGTTATAAATTTTTAAGCTGGGCACAAAAATCATTTGATAACTACCGTGCAGTTCCACCAGCAACAGGTATTGTACACCAAGTAAACCTTGAATATTTAGCACCAGTTGTTCATGCGGTGAAAAATGCTGAAGGTGACTTAGTAGCATACCCAGATTCATTAGTTGGAACGGACTCTCATACAACAATGATTAATGGTATCGGTGTTCTTGGATGGGGCGTTGGTGGTATTGAAGCAGAAGCAGGAATGCTTGGACAGCCTTCATATTTCCCAGTACCTGAAGTAATCGGTGTGAAATTAACTGGTACACTTCCAAGTGGTACAACAGCAACTGACGTTGCATTAAAAGTAACACAAGTGCTACGTCAAAAAGGTGTAGTTGGTAAATTTGTTGAGTTCTTCGGTAATGGACTAAAGAGCATGCCTTTAGCTGACCGTGCAACAATTTCAAATATGGCACCAGAATACGGTGCAACTTGTGGATTCTTCCCAATCGACGACATTTCATTAGAATACTTACGTTTAACAGGTAGAGATGAAGAGCAAATTCGCGTTGTTGAAGAATATTGTAAAGCAAATGGCTTATTCTATACAGCGGACAGTAAAGATCCAATCTACACTGATCTTGTTGAAATTGATTTAAATACAATTGAATCTAACCTTTCTGGACCGAAACGTCCGCAAGATTTAATCCCGCTTTCAAATATGAAAGAGGAGTTCCATAAAGCTGTTGTAGCACCAGTTGGAACACAAGGACTTGGATTCAATGAGCAAGAGTTTGATAAAGAAGTGAAAGTTACATTAAAAAATCAAGAAGTAACGATGAAAACAGGCGGAATTGCAATTGCTGCGATTACAAGCTGTACAAATACGTCAAATCCATACGTATTAATTGGAGCAGGTTTAGTTGCGAAGAAAGCAATTGAAAAAGGACTTAAAGTACCTGGTTACGTAAAAACATCGTTAGCGCCAGGATCTAAAGTTGTTACAGAGTACTTAGATAAGTCTGGTTTAACAACGTATTTAGATCAATTAGGCTTCCAAACAGTTGGTTACGGCTGTACGACTTGTATCGGTAACTCTGGTCCATTAGCAGAGGAATTAGAAGAAGCGATCGCAGCAAACGATTTACTAGTAACATCTGTTTTATCTGGTAACCGTAACTTTGAAGGTCGTATTCATCCACTTGTAAAAGCAAACTACTTAGCATCACCACCACTTGTTGTGGCATATGCACTTGCAGGTACTGTTGATATTGATCTGAAAAATGATGCAATCGGTAAAGATGCAAATGGCAACTCTATTTACTTCAATGATATTTGGCCATCAGCTAAAGAAATTGAAGATGTAGTTCAAAGTGTTGTTACATCTGAATTGTTCAAAAAAGAATATGCGCAAGTATTTAACAGCAATGAGCGCTGGAATGAAATCCAAACTTCTAATGAAGCTTTATATACTTGGGATAATGATTCAACATACATTCAAAACCCACCATTCTTTGAAGGATTATCTAAAGAGCCAGGTGAAGTTGAAACGTTATCAGGTTTACGCGTAGTTGGTAAATTTGGTGATTCTGTAACGACAGACCACATTTCACCAGCAGGTTCAATTGGTAAGCATACACCAGCTGGACGCTATTTATTAGAAAACGGCGTACAACCAGTTGACTTTAACTCTTACGGTTCTCGTCGTGGTAACCATGAAGTTATGATGCGTGGTACATTCGCAAACATCCGTATTAAAAACCAAATCGCACCAGGAACTGAAGGCGGATATACAACATATTGGCCAACTGGTGAAGTAACATCTATCTATGATGCTGCTATGAAATATAAAGAAGATGGCACAGGCCTTCTAGTTGTTGCTGGTAAAGATTACGGTATGGGAAGTTCTCGTGACTGGGCTGCGAAAGGTACAAACTTATTAGGTATTAAAGCGGTAATCGCGGAAAGCTTCGAGCGTATTCACCGCAGTAACTTAGTGTTAATGGGCGTATTACCATTACAATTTAAAGATGGCGAAAGCGCTGAAACATTAGGTCTTGTTGGTAATGAGTCATTTGAAATTCAAATTGACAAAACGGTTAGACCACGCGATCTTGTAAAAGTAGTTGCAATCGATGCAGAAGGCAAAGAAAAACAATTCGAAGTAGTAGCTCGTTTCGATAGTGAAGTTGAAATTGACTACTACCGTCACGGTGGTATTTTACAAATGGTTCTTCGTGAGAAAATCGAAGAGTCTAAAGTATCGAACTAAATAATTGTAATGAATGATAAGGAAGCTGACATATGTTAGCTTCCTTACTTTATGTACAGAGGAAAGGGATGAAACCACTTGGTTTCATCCTTTTCCTTTTATTATGCAAATTTGGAGGAATGACGATGAATGAGTATAGAAAAATTGTGTTGCCGCTGTTGCAAGAAAAGCTGTTGTTAATTACTGCGATATGTAGTGGGATAATAGCTGCTATTTTAAATTTATCTAGACCTCTTTTAATGGGGTTAATTGTAGATAACCTTATTCAGCGAGAGTTAGAATGGGCGTATATGTACATTGCATTATTTGCAGGTAGTTGGTTTTTGATGTGGACGAATACACTTTTGTTTGGTTATATAAGTACAAAAGCGAGTCAACGTATATTACGAGAGAAGCGTATAGATTTATTACGTCACTTTTTGTCATTACCATTTGAAGAAAGTGAGAAGGTAAAACAAGGAGAATTAGAAACATTAGTCATTTCTGATATTCCGAGTTGGGTAAGGTTATATGGATCTATATTAATTGAATACATTCATGCAATCGCGCAATTTATTGGGGCATTAATAGCGCTTCAGCATATCGATATACAGTTTATATGGTGGGTTACTCCGTTTTTATTTTTAAGTACGATTGTTCCGATAGTTACGACGAAAAAGGTGAGAAATGTAGCGAGTATTGCTCAAAAAAATCATTCAAGTGTTGTAGAGATGATGTCACAGTTTGTAAGGGGTATACAAGATTTGCGTAGTTTACAAAAAGAGAGCTGGGCAATTGGCTTATTTAAAGGAGTGACAACAAAGTCTTATAAAACGGAAGTAAAAAAGACTATGATACAACATTGTATTGGGATAGTAGGAACGGTAATAGAAACAGGAGCATATATAGTTGTTCTTATTATAGGAGCACAAAAAATAATGAAAGGGGATATGGAAGTTGGATCACTCGTTGCGATATTAGCTACAATTGAGACGTTATTTTTCCCTGTTCGTTATGCGAGTGATTTATTAATGATGACACAAGTTGCTGTTGCATCGGCAAATCGAGTTTTTTGCTTTTTAGATATACGAGCTGAAGATAGAAATGTAGAAAGAGCGATGGGAATGAAGTTGAAAAATGTTTCATTTCAAGAGAACGGTGAGGAGAAGTATAGAATTAAAAATATTGATTTGCAAATTTCTCCTGGTGAACTTGTTATCATTGTGGGAGAAAGTGGTGCTGGAAAAACAACCTTATTAAAGTTATTAACAGGATTATATAAGCCTTCAAGTGGTATGGTTGCTTATTACGGTAAGAAAGCTCGTATGACTACTGTATGGCAGGAACCACGTTTTTTTCGGGCGACAGTAAAAGAGAATATACATTTTCAAGAAGATATTATAGAAAAACAGTTTAAAAAAAGTATCGAACTTGTAAATATGAAGACAATCTTAAAAAACTTATCAGAAGGAATCCATACTGTACTGCACAAAAGTGGAGAAGAGTTTTCGGGAGGAGAAAGAAAGCGTCTTGCGTTACTGCGGGCGATTGTAACAGAGCCGAATATTGTTATTTTAGATGAACCGACTGCTGGATTGGATCCAGGTAATCAACAAGCTGTTTGGAATATGATTGAAGGGTTGGGAGAAAACGTAACGAAAATTGTGACGACACATGATGTAGAAAGGGCGATGATAGCTGATCGGGTTATTGTAATGAAGAATGGAGTTATTGTGGAATGTGGGAATCCTAGAGAATTATTAAATTGCAACTCATTGTTCAAAGAGATGCAAACAAAAAAGATAAGAGCTACGTAGCGCTCTTATCTTTATTCAGTCTTATTAAGTTGATACGTATAAGACTCAGGATCGCTAGTACTAAATTCTTTGACTAAAGTAAGTTGATTTGTATCTGGGTTATATTTGAAAATTTTGATCGTATGTTCGCTACTTAGTGATGGATTATATTCTTGAATAGCAAATGTATTTTCAGCAATCTGTGTCATATTACTGGTGGAAGCATTTTCTATGGAATCATGATTTGTAGAAATTTCAACGACTCTTCCACCGTTGAAAAATAAAAGAACGATTACTAAAATAACTAAACATATTCGTATATAGCGAAGTTCTTTACTAATAGGGTGTTCTCCCAAAAAAAATCATCCTTTCTGTAACTATTGTGTAGTAGTGGTGATAGTCATTGTGAAGAAACTAAGAATACCGAGGCCTGCTAAAAGGATAAATGAGATTAAAGCGATATAGAGACAAATACGTCCAACTTTCTTTTTTTCAGGATCTTTACTGAAGAGCGAGATAATCCAAGTGATAATTCCGATTGGGGAAAATATAAAACTAAGAATATATAATAGTATTTTTTCGAATAAATTCATAAAAACACCTCCCTTTTTGAAAGTTCTATATGTGCAGTTTTCTTCGTATTAGCGCTGCTGTTATATAGGAAAGTACAGAATAAACAGCACCATAAACAATCCAAGCATCTAAGTTTTGTAAAGCTAGGTATATATCAAATCCAGAGACGATAATAAAAAATATAAGTGGAACAGTAAAAGAAATAATAATAGCAGCCCATTTGAATTTGTATAGTAAGCAACTAAAAAAATACATAGTAAGGGTAAAGTGAAGAAAACAAAAGTAAATGGGTTGATAAGTAGTTGTAAAATACATATCACCTCGCAGGTTTTGTATGTATTTCTAATTATATGATAAAAAGGAAAATATTTTATCTCCGCTATAAATATTCTAACTATTTTGAATGTGAATATTTCCAAGCTTGTCCGTATAAGCTAAAATAAGGTATAGAGTATTTAGGTAATTATGTTACAAGAAGATAAACACGTAAGGGTGATATAATATGTGGCGGAAACTTACCATTATTGTAGTGTTACTTTGTTTAGCGGGATATGCAGCGTATGAACAGTTTGGTAAAAAGGATCAGGCAGTACAAGGGAAGCAAGAAAAAAGTGAAGCTGCTATGAAAGAGATTATCGCAAGGAACGGTATTGAAATTGGAAAGAGCGCACCAGATTTTGAATTAACAAAGATAGATGGAACGAATATAAAATTATCCGATTTAAAAGGGAAGAAAGTTATTTTAAACTTTTGGGCAACGTGGTGTGGGCCATGTCAGCAAGAAATGCCTGATATGGAGGCCTTTTATAAAGAACATAAAGAAAACGTAGAAATTTTAGCTATAAATTATACTCCTTCAGAAAAAGGTGGGGGAGAAGAGAAGGTAAGCAATTTTGCTAAGGAAAAAGGAATTACTTTTCCTATTTTATTGGACAAGAACATTGATGTGACGACAGCGTATAAAGTAATTACAATCCCAACGTCTTATTTTATAGATACAAAAGGTGTCATCCAAGATAAGTTTATCGGACCGATGACACAAAAAGAGATGGAAAAACGGATTGCGAAATTGAAATAATAAGTAAAAAGGCAGAGATGGATATTGGCCATTTCTGCCTTTTCTTTTTCATGGAGTGATGACTTCGTGATATGATAAAAGAAAGATAACCGTTAATAACAGATGAGGGAGTGTATGGATTGGGGAATGTATCCTTACCATTAGATTATGTTGTAATTGATTTTGAAACGACAGGGTTTAATCCCTATAATGATAAAATTATCCAAGTAGCAGCTGTGAAGTACCGTAATCATGAACTGATTGATCAATTTGTATCGTATGTGAATCCAGAGCGTCCAATTCCAAGCCGAATTACGAGCTTAACAGGTATTACAAATTATCGTGTTTCAGACGCACCAACAATTGAAGAAGTATTACCTTTATTTTTAGCATTTCTAGATACAAATATTATTGTGGCACATAATGCTTCTTTTGATATGCGTTTTTTAAAGAGTAATGTAAATATGCTTGGACTACCTGAGCCTAAAAATAACGTTATTGATACTGTCTTTTTAGCGAAAAAATATATGAAGCATGCGCCTAATCATAAACTGGAAACGTTAAAACGAATGCTTGGAATTCGCTTAAGTTCTCATAATGCATTTGACGATTGTATTACATGTGCAGCTGTTTATCAAAGATGTGCATTAGTTGAAGAAGAAGGAAAGAGAAAAGCAAAGAAAGAAGCAAAGAAAGAAGTACTGGATGACACTGCGGTATTTGAAGCGGTAAAAGGAATACTTGTGCGAAATAAACGTGATATTGAATGGATTCGTTGTATGAATGTCGGGAGTTATTTAGATATAAAGGCTTTTTATCCAATTATAAGGTTAAAGGTAAAAGGGCGAAAAAAATATGTGTTAACAGAAAAAATGGAAGACGATGTAAGAGAAATTTGTACGAGCTTAACATGTGAGGCAGCATTGAAAAGTGAGATTGGCAACACGAGAATTATGATTGACAGTGTAGAGGACATTTTGAAGTTAGAGAGCTACATTGTAGAAGAATACGATTCGGTATTACGAGCGCTGGACGAATATAGAGCAAATAAAGTAAATGCAGATGAAGAAATTAAAAAGTATTTAAATATGATGGTGTAAAAAATCCCATGCGTAAAATATGCGCATGGGATTTTTTATCAAAACATAAAATTTTCTTACAAATCTGATTAAAGAGTTTTTCATTTGCTCATACTATGTAGTAAGAAAGCGAAGGAGAAAGGGTGAGCAACATGAGAAGAAGTCGCCGCAAGTCGTTTGAAGAACTTGTAAATGAAAATAAACAACAATTATTAAGCGATCGTGATGCAATCGATCGAATTGAAGAGCGAATTGAAAAACGTTATGAAATGAAACTTTTTAAGCAGGCTGAATAATTCTTAACACTAGTACGATACTAGTATTAAGGAGGCGATAGTAATGGGTAATCCGAAAAAGAATTCAAAAGACTTTGCACCAAACCAAATTGGAACACAATCGAAAAAAGCTGGTGGAAATAAAGGGAAGCAAATGCAAGACCAAACTGGCAAACAGCCGATTGTAGATAACGGTTAAAGAAAAGGAGAATGTTGCATTCTCCTTTTTATGTATAAATTTGAAGGAGTATAGGTAATTTAAGATAGTATATATAATTAGGAGGGAATAACATGCCGAATCCAGACAATCGAAGTGACAACGCTGAAAAATTACAAGAAATGGTACAAAATACGATTGATAATTTTAATGAAGCAAAAGAAACAGCGGAACTTTCTAATGAAAAAGATCGTGCTGCCATTGAAGCGAAAAATCAAAGACGTTTAGAAAGTATTGATTCATTTAAAAGTGAAATAAAAGATGAATCTTAACAGAATGTACAAAAAAAGGGGCTGACGAAAGTCAGCCCTTTTTCGTGATTGTAAAGTTTTCAACGAGTAAACGCCAATTTTGTGGGAATGGTAGACCAATTTTCCAATAGCTAATGCCGCCTATACCTTGCTCTTTCATTAAATTAAATTTACTTTGTACGGACCGTGAATCTTCAAACCATACTTCGTGTTGTACGCCGTTTTCGTCAAAGTAATTAAAATGTGGAGCTTGAGCTGTGAAATCATAGCGGATAGGAACATTGTATTTACGAGCTAGTGCAACAGCTGCGACAGAGCTAACTGCTTTTGCGGGTGGATTCCCTTGTTTGAACGGTAGTTTCCAATCGAATCCGTATAAATTTTGCCCCATCATAATTTTTTGTGGAGGCATTTGAGATTTTGCATATTGAAGTACCTCTTTCACAGGACCAATAGGAGAAATTGCCATCGGTGGCCCACCTTGCCAACCCCAGTCGTATGTCATAATAACGACGAAATCAACAATTTGCCCTTGTGCTTTATAATCATGGGCTGCAAAAAATTTTCCTTTTTGAGTGGAGCTTGTTTTTGGTACGAGAGTTGTACTTAATGTGTACCCGTTAGGTAAGCGTGTTTTCACATTTCGTAAAAAACGATTATATGCTTCACGATCTTCGGGCGCCACATTCTCGAAATCAAAATGAATGTCTCGCATGCCATATTTTTCAGCTGTTTGCAAAATGTTTGTAATAAATTTATTTTGGATGGTTGCGTCGCGTAAAAGAACAGATGCCAGATCGGCACTGAAATTTCCATTTTCGATATTTGTAATAACGAGCATAGGGATGGTTTTACCTTGCGTTGCAAGGTTAGCGATTTTAGCTGTTTCGGTTGGTTCTTTTAAAGTACCGTCTCTTTTTGCTTCAAAACTAAAATAGGCTAAATAGGTTAAAAATGGGTTGATAGCACGTGTAGCACTTACTAAACTTTCTTTTATTGGAATTGTTGAAGGTTGTAAATAAGCGATGGATTCTGCTGCTCTTTTTGTCCCTTTTGGTATATATAATTGTTGTCCGACATGGAGAATAGATTTTAATGAAAGGTTATTAACTTTAGCTAAACTAGCGAGAGGAACGTTATATGTTTGAGAAATTCGATGCAGGCTGTCACCAGGCTGTACATAATAATTATTGCCTTTCGTATTAACGATAAGTGCCTGACCAACAACGAGTGTTTCGGCTGGATTTAGACCATTGTCTTTTACAATCTCTTCAGGTGTAGATCCATATTTTGAAGCTAAACTATTTACACTATCACCGCTACGAACAGTTACGATTTGAATCATGTGCTTGCCCCTTTCGATAAAAGATTCACTGTTTTTATTTTATTTTTGATTCCACTGTATTATGATTAAATGTATGCAAGGCAGCAGAAGTGAAAGAAGGCGAATAGAAATGTTTGTAGCAGAACATGAAATTGAAATCCGCTATGCGGAAACAGACCAAATGGGTGTTGTTTACCATTCAAACTATTTAGTGTGGCTGGAACTTGGACGCACGAAACTTATACAAGAATTAGGATTTTCATATGTTGAAATGGAGAAAGAGGGAGTTATCTCTCCTGTATTAGACTTGCAAATCTCATACCGTAAAGCGATGCGTTATGGAGAAAAGGCCATTGTGAAAACATGGATTGATACTGTGAGTCCACTTCGTGTTGTATATGGATATGAAATTTATAACGGCGATGGTGAGCTTTGTATTACGGCAAGTACAACGAATATTTGTGCGAAAAAAGAAGGGTTCCGCCCTGTATCATTTAAAAAACTATATCCTGAGTGGTATGCGAAATATGAGGAAATTAAAAAGAAATAAAAAAAGCGTGGCAGTAGCCACGCTTTTTTATTTTTCATAATTAAATTGAGGGAAATCATCACCGTCATTAAGTGTAACTAATAAATTATGTCCATCGAAGAACCACTCATCATCGCCTTCAATAAAGAAATTAATACCTTCTTCTTGAATTTGAACAGCAGGATGTGCAGGGTCATCTTTACGAATTCCTAAAGAAAGTCCTTTTTGCACAGTACTGCAACCACCGTATTGTACGAAAAAGCGTAGTGTTTCACCTGATTGTAAGTTTAACTCGTCTTTATACCATTGTGCTGCTTCTTTTGTTACGGAAAGATTCATGTATAGTTCCTCCAAATTATATTGCTTTTTCTTAAGTATAAAAAATAACGCAAAAAGACGCTATTAATATGCTTCACGTTTTCTTTTTGCGTTATGTGGGTTACGATCTTATTTTTGCTTTTTTGAAAAGTTTGCTTTTGGTTCAGTTTTATTTATAATTCGTCCGATATTTGCACGGTGTTTATAAATAACCATACCTGCTAATAAACACATCGCAATAATGAAGATTTTATCCCCGCTAACAATGGATGCAATAACAGCAGCGACAGCTGTTACCATAGAAGAAAGTGATACGTATCTTGTTGTAAATAAAAGGCTGAAAAAGACAACAGCTAATATTACAAAAACAACTGGTGAGTAGCATAATAGTACCCCAGCAGAAGTTGCAACTGCTTTCCCCCCGCGGAATTTTGCGAAGATTGGATATACATGTCCAAGAACCGCTGCTAATCCGAACCATAGTGGGTGAATATCTAACCCGAAAATAATCGGTAGACTTGTTGCTAATGTACCTTTTAAAATGTCAGCAATTGTAACGATAAAACCTGCTTTTTTCCCTAGTGTGCGGAATGTATTTGTTCCGCCTAGATTACCGCTTCCATGCTCACGAATGTCGATTCCATAACCGATTTTTCCAACGACTAGTGCAAATGGAATCGAGCCAAGTAAGTAGGCAACGATAAATAAAAGATATGTAGTAACCATAAGTTCAGTCTCCTTTATTCAAATGTGTTGATAAAGGGTAAAAAGAGTTTTTCCCGTATATTGTACCATACATTTGTAAAGAGCACATTTCTTTTTTGTAAATGAAAAATTCATTATTTCGTGAAAAAAATTTCACAGGAATGTTACATTTCTCACAGAAACAATAAGACTATATGTTGTAACATTCTAATTAAAAGACAACAATATATTGATGGAGGGTTATAAATGTTACAAAAAAATAAACGTGGAGAAGAATTAATGAAAATGTTTGAGACAATTGTCCACGGCAATGAACAAGATTTAATGCAGGAAAATGCAAATGTAGATGGCCGATCTCCAATGGGCGTAATGGGAACGTTCGCATCTGAGAGTGCAAAATATTATGCAGTCGAAAATTTACTATCAGATCAAGTGAAAAAAGCGATAGATCAAAATATATTATATCCACATGATTTAGATTTTTATGCGACAGGAACGACGACTTGTTCACAAATTCCGTTAGCACAAATGCTTGCTAACGGTTTTCATACTGGACATGGACATATGAGACAACCACAAGATATTAAAAGTGCGTTGGCGCTTTCTTCAATTATTTTTCAGGCGAATCAAAATATGCAACACGGTGGTCAATCGTTTGCACTCTTTGATATTGATTTAGCTCCATATGTGAGAAAAACAGTAGAGAGACATAAAAAACGATTACAGTCATATCCGCTTACGAAAGAACAAATAGAGGAATTTGCATGGAAAGAAACTGAAAATGATACGTATCAGGCATGCGAAGCTTTCGTTCATAATTCGAATAGTATGCATAGTAGGGGCGGGGGACAAGTACCGTTTATTTCAATTAATTACGGAACAGACACATCGAAAGAGGGAAGACTTTTAATTAAACAACTTTTAAAGGCGACGCAAGCTGGACTTGGAAAAGGGGAAACACCAATTTTCCCTATTCAAATTTTAAAAATGAAAAAAGGTGTGAACTTTGAAGAATGTGATCCGAACTATGATTTATTTGAATTAGCGTTGGAAACGACAGCTGAGCGATTATTCCCTAACTTTTCGTTTTTAGATGCTCCGTTTAATGCTGTGCATTATGATGGTCGACCTGAAAGTGAAGTATGTTATATGGGATGTCGTACCCGTGTTATGTCTAATATCCATGGGGAAGAAACAGCAATCGGAAGAGGCAATTTATCGTTTACTTCTATTAATTTAGTGAAATTAGCGCTAATCAGCGGTTCAAAAGAAGCGTTTTTTGAAGCACTAAGCTATTACTTAGATTTAGGGATTAAGCAATTATTAGAGAGATTCGCTTATCAATGTACAAAGAGAGCAAGAGATTTTCAGTTCTTATATTCACAAGGTGTATGGCGTGGTGGAGAAACATTACACCCTGAGGATACTGTGGCACCGATTTTAAAACAAGGGACGTTAAGTATTGGTTTTATCGGTCTTGCGGAATGCTTAGTAGCTTTAACTGGGAAGCACCATGGAGAAGATGAAGAATCGTGGAAGATTGGATATGAAATCATTTCCTTTATGAGGGAGAGAATGGATAAGGCGACGGAAGAGCATCAACTCAATTTCTCTGTAATTGCAACGCCAGCAGAAGGGCTATCAGGAAAGTTTGTGAAAAAAGATAGAGAAGGATTTGGTGTAATTAGTGGTGTGACAAATCATAACTATTATACAAATTCATTCCATATACCTGTGTATTACAACGTGCAAGCGATAGATAAAATTCGTTTAGAAGGTCCGTTCCATGCTCTTTGTAATGGTGGACATATTACGTATATTGAACTTGATGGTGCAGCTGTGCATAATCAAAAGGCGTTAAAACAAATTGTACAAGCGATGGCAGAGTATGGAGTAGGGTACGGTTCAATTAACCACCCTGTTGATCGTTGTAAGTGTTGTAGTTATCATGGCATTATCGGGAATGCATGTCCGAACTGCGGAAATGAAGATGAGCATGAAATAGAAAGAATTCGCCGTATAACAGGATATCTTGTAGGAGATATGTCGAAGTGGAATAGTGCGAAACGTAGTGAAGAGATGGATCGGGTGAAGCATAAATGAAAGTTATGAATATCATTCATGATAGTGTAGTAGATGGAGAAGGGTTGCGGACAGTCGTGTTTTTTGCGGGCTGTCCGCATCGTTGTATCGGTTGTCATAATCCGAAATCTTGGAATGTTTGCAACGGAACTGAAATGACGGTAGAAGAAATTGTGAAAGAGATTGAAAAAAATCCATTAACCGATGTAACATTTTCAGGTGGAGATCCATTTTTTCAAGCCGCTGAAGTGAAAAAAGTAGCAAAAGCAGTGAAAGATTTGAAAAAAAACTTATGGATTTATACAGGTTATACGTTAGAAGAGATACAGAGTGCCCAAAATAATGATATGATAGAGTTGTTACATTATGGGGACGTTCTGGTCGATGGAAGGTTTGAACTCGAGAAAAAAGATTTAACACTTCCATTTCGCGGAAGCTCCAATCAACGTATTATTCGATTGCAAGAGTAAAAAGGCGGGATAGGTCAGATGAATAAAACAGTATTGCTTGTTGAAGATGAAAGAAGATTACGTGAAATCGTTAGTGATTATTTTCGTAATGAGGGCTTTGAAGTAATCGAAGCGGAAGATGGAAAAAAAGCGCTAGAATTATTTGCTGAACATACAATTGATTTAATTATGTTAGATATTATGTTACCAGAAATAGATGGTTGGTCGGTTTGTAGACGAATTAGAAAAGAGTCAGCGGTACCAATTATTATGCTGACTGCACGTTCTGATGAGGATGATACATTACTAGGATTTGAACTAGGTGCAGATGAGTATGTAACAAAACCTTTTAGCCCGAAAGTGTTAGTAGCTCGCGCGAAGACGTTATTGAAACGTGCAGATGGCGCGGTAGGAGTAGCTGAAGAAAATGCTATGTCTTTAGCTGGAATAGAAGTGAATCGATTATCTAGAACAGTTTTAGTAGATGGAGAAGAAATTATATTGACACATAAGGAGTTTGAGCTTCTCGTTTATTTAATGGAGAACAAGGGAATTGTGTTGTCACGCCAACATTTATTAGATCAGTTATGGGGATATGACTACTACGGTGATGATCGAACGGTTGATACACATATTAAAAAACTACGAAATAAGCTTGGAGATAAAGCAAAGCATATCGGTACTGTCATTCGAGTAGGTTACAAATTTGAAGAATAATCTTTAAGTTACTATGCACTTTAGCTTGGGAATATAGCAAATTTACACTCTCCTTTGTAGGTGGAATGTACAAAAAATACTTTTCTTGTCTACAATGGTAGATAGGAGTATTTTTTTAATTGGATTTCACGATGAGTTCACAAGAAGGACACAAAATGTGACTATACTAAAAGTACGAATTCACCAGAGAGGGGAAAGAAAACATGGGATATTACGACGGACCGAATTTAAATGAAGAGCAAAGTGAAATGAGAGAAATGAAAAAATCAGGTAGTAAAAAAGGATATTTTTTCACAGGTTTAGTTGGAGCTGTAGTTGGAGCTGTTTCAATTAGTTTTGCAGCACCGTACATGCCATGGGTGCAAAATAATGGTGCAGCTGTTTCGTCATTTAATTCTAATAAACAAGTAGAAGGAACTGTAGTTCCAGTTGTAAATAAAGCGAAAAATGAAACTGATTTACCAGGTATGATTGAAGGTGCGAAGGATGTTGTTGTAGGAGTAATTAATATGCAGCAAAGCGTCGATCCATTCGCAATGCAACCGACAGGTCAAGAAGAAACAGCTGGTACAGGCTCAGGTGTTATTTATAAAAAATCAGGAAATAAAGCATATATTGTAACGAATAACCACGTAGTAGATGGTGCAAATAAACTTGCTGTTAAACTGAGCGACGGAAAGCAAGTTGATGCGAAATTAGTTGGTAAGGACCCTTGGTTAGACTTAGCAGTTGTAGAGATTGATGGATCTAATGTGAATAAAGTTGCAAGTTTAGGTGATTCAAGTAAAATTCGTGCGGGTGAGAAAGCAATTGCAATCGGTAACCCATTAGGATTTGATGGAAGTGTAACGGAAGGTATCATCAGTAGTAAAGAGCGTGAAATTCCAGTTGATATTGATGGTGATAAACGTCCGGATTGGCAAGCACAAGTTATTCAAACAGATGCAGCGATTAACCCTGGTAATAGTGGCGGTGCATTATTTAACCAAAACGGTGAGGTAATCGGTATTAACTCAAGTAAAATAGCACAACAATCAGTAGAGGGTATTGGTTTTGCAATCCCAATTAACATCGCAAAACCAGTTATTGAATCACTTGAAAAAGATGGAGTAGTGAAACGTCCAGCACTTGGAGTCGGTGTAGTTTCATTAGAAGATGTGCAAGCTTATGCAGTAAATCAATTAAAAGTGCCAAAAGAAGTAACAAATGGAGTTGTATTAGGTAAAATTTATCCAATATCTCCGGCAGAAAAAGCTGGTTTAGAGCAATATGATATTGTAGTAGCATTAGATGATCAAAAAGTAGAAAATTCACTTCAATTCCGTAAATATTTATATGAAAAGAAAAAAGTAGGCGAAAAAGTAGAGGTTACATTCTACCGCAACGGTCAAAAAATGACGAAAACAGCTACATTAGCAGATAATTCAGCTACAAAGAATCAATAACCGGAATTAAAGAAAGTCTCTTTCATGTTGAAAGAGACTTTCTTTATCGGATATACTAAAGGTATAGGAGGGATTAATTATGACAATTGAAAACCCAACTCGTCCGGAAATTGGTGAAGTATTGAAGAAAAGCAAAACGATTGCAGTTGTTGGATTATCAGATAAGCCAGAACGTACATCATATATGGTATCAAAAGCAATGCAAGATGCTGGGTACCGCATTATTCCAGTAAACCCAACAGTAGATGAAGTGCTTGGAGAAAAGGCCGTTTCTTCACTGACTGATATTAAAGAACATGTTGATATCGTAAATGTATTTCGTCGCTCAGAATTTTTAATGGATGTTGCAAAAGAGTTTGTAGAGATTGATGCAGATGTTTTCTGGGCACAATTAGGAGTACAAGATGAAGATACATATAAACTTTTACAAGAAAAAGGCTATACTGTAATAATGGATCGTTGTATTAAAGTAGAGCATGCGATGACAAAATAGTATAGATTTTAAAGATAGAAAGATTGATTCAGCCCTATATAAGTATGAATAGGGCCGATGAACGAGGTGTTCATCATGAGATTTTTTAAAGGCTGTTTTTGGGGATTGTTACTTGTTATCCCGTTTTGGATATTGATCATTTGGATCATGATTAAGGTTTGGAATGTGTAATCTTGGAATACATATCCATTTCTCGTTGACAAACGATTATTTTTCTGAAATAGTAGCCTAGAGGAATCCTTGTGAAAAAAACAAGGATTTTTCTATTGAAAATGGTATATAAAAGAGATAAGATAACTTGCCAAAACTATAGTCGAGGCGTTATTCTATAATAGAAACATATGTTCTGATTTGATTAGGAAAGGGGCAAGGAGTTTGGCAAAGCATCAGTTCCAATATAATGAAGATGCAATTCAAGTGTTAGAAGGACTTGAAGCCGTTCGAAAACGCCCGGGTATGTATATCGGGAGTACGGATAGCCGTGGATTGCATCATTTAGTATATGAAATAGTAGATAACTCCGTTGACGAAGCGTTAGCGGGATTTGGCGATGAAATTTCTGTCGTAATACATAAAGATAATAGTATTAGTGTTATTGATAAAGGGCGAGGAATGCCTACAGGAATGCATAAACTTGGGAAACCGACACCTGAAGTTATTTTAACTGTACTTCATGCTGGTGGTAAGTTTGGCCAAGGAGGTTATAAAACGAGTGGTGGCTTACACGGTGTTGGGGCATCAGTTGTAAACGCCTTATCAGAATGGTTAGTAGTAACGATTAAGCGTGATGGTAATATTTATGAACAACGCTTTGAAAATGGTGGTATTCCTGCAGCGACGTTAGAGAAAATCGGAAAAACGAAAGAATCTGGTACGACAATGCATTTTAAGCCAGATACAACAATTTTCAGCACAACAAATTACAATTATGAAACATTATGTGAAAGATTACGTGAATCTGCATTCTTATTAAAAGGGATGAAGATCTCAATAAAAGATGAACGAAATGATTTAGAAGATGTCTTTCATTATGAAACAGGAATTGAAGCTTTCGTTTCATACTTAAACGAAGAAAAAGATTCAATTCATCCGGTTGTATATTTTAATGGTGAACAAAATGGAATTGAAGCAGAGCTAGCATTTCAATTTAACGATGGCTACTCAGAAAACATTCTTTCGTTTGTAAATAACGTACGTACAAAAGACGGTGGAACACACGAAGCTGGATTTAAAACAGCGATGACACGTGTGTTTAATGAGTATGCTCGTAAAGTTTCACTATTAAAAGAAAAAGATAAAAACTTAGAAGGTACAGATATTCGTGAAGGTGTAGCGGCTATCGTTTCTGTACGTGTACCAGAAGAAGTACTTCAGTTTGAAGGGCAAACGAAAGGGAAACTGGGTACAAGTGAAGCGCGTTCTTCAATTGATGCCATTGTATCTGAGCATTTAGCTTACTTTTTAGAAGAAAATCCGGATGTAGCTACACTTCTTGTGAGAAAGGCAGTTAAAGCAGCGCAAGCACGTGAGGCTGCTCGTAAAGCGAGAGAAGAAGCACGTACTGGTAAGAAGAAGAAAAAATCAGAAGGTACTTTAAGCGGGAAGTTAACACCTGCACAATCACGTAATCCTCAGAAAAACGAATTGTATTTAGTAGAGGGTGACTCGGCTGGTGGTTCAGCAAAGCAAGGGCGAGATCGTCGTTTCCAAGCGGTGCTACCATTACGTGGTAAAGTAATTAACACGGAAAAAGCAAAGCTTGCTGACATTTTTAAGAATGAAGAGATTAACACAATTATTTATGCAATTGGTGGCGGCGTAGGAAATGAGTTCACTGTTGAAGATATTAACTACGATAAAGTTGTTATTATGACCGATGCCGATACAGATGGAGCTCATATTCAAGTATTGTTATTAACTTTCTTCTACAGATATATGAAACCACTTATCGAAGCTGGTAAAGTATTTATCGCACTTCCACCTTTATATAAAGTAAGTAAAGGAAAAGGGAAAAGTGAAGTGATTGAATATGCATGGTCTGATGAAGAATTAGATGGTGTAACGAAAAAGGTCGGTAAAGGCTATATGTTGCAGCGCTATAAAGGACTTGGTGAAATGAATGCGGATCAGTTATGGGAAACGACGATGAACCCTGAAACGCGTACATTAATCCGAGTGAAAATTGATGATGCAGCAAGAGCGGAGCGCCGTGTGACTACATTGATGGGTGATAAAGTAGAACCGCGTCGTAAATGGATTGAGCGTAATGTACAATTTGGTATGCAAGAAGAAGGAAATATTTTAGAAAACGAAATGATTATGGAGACGGAGGTGGAATAACATGCAGGCAGAGAAGTTTCATGACCTCCCGCTTGAAGACGTGTTAGGTGACCGCTTTGCACGTTATAGTAAATATATAATTCAAGACCGCGCGCTTCCAGATGCGCGTGACGGTTTAAAACCGGTACAAAGACGTATTTTATACTCTATGTATGTAGAAGGAAACGTACATGATAAAGCGTTTCGTAAATCAGCTAAAACAGTTGGTAACGTTATTGGTAATTACCATCCACATGGTGATTCCTCTGTATATGAGGCGATGGTACGTTTAAGTCAAACTTGGAAAGTACGTAATGTTTTAGTTGAAATGCACGGAAATAACGGTAGTGTTGATGGGGATCCAGCAGCGGCAATGCGTTATACAGAAGCCCGTTTATCACCAATCGCATCAGAGTTATTACGTGATCTCGATAAAGAAACAGTAGAATTTGTGTCAAACTTTGATGATACGAGTGAAGAACCAGTTGTATTACCGGCAATGTTCCCGAACTTATTAGTGAACGGTTCTACAGGGATTTCCGCTGGTTATGCAACAGAAATTCCACCGCATCATCTTGGAGAAGTAATTGATGCTACAATGATGCGTATCGATCAACCGAATAGTTCTGTGGATGACTTGTTAACAGTTATTAAAGGACCAGATTTCCCTACAGGTGGTATTATTCAAGGAATAGATGGCATTAAAAAAGCGTATGAAACAGGGAAAGGCAAAATTATTATTCGCGGAAAAGCAGAAGTTGAAACGATTCGTGGCGGGAAGCAACAAATCGTTATTACAGAAATTCCGTACGAGGTAAATAAAGCGAACCTTGTTAAGAAAATGGATGAATTACGTCTAGATAAAAAGCTAGATGGAATTGCTGAAGTGCGTGATGAGACAGACCGTACAGGTCTTCGCATCGTTGTAGAATTAAAAAAAGAAGCGAATGCTGAAGGTATTTTAAATTATTTATATAAAAATACAGATTTACAAATTCCATACAACTTTAATATGGTAGCGATAAATAATCGTCGTCCAACACTTATGACATTACCTAAGATTTTGGATGCATATATTGGGCATCAGAAAGAAGTTGTTACGAGACGTTCGCAATATGAATTAAGAAAAGCAGAAAGTCGTCAACATATTGTAGAAGGTTTAAAGAAAGCATTATCAATTTTAGATGAAGTGATTGAAACAATCCGTGGGTCTAAAGATAAGCGTAATGCGAAAGATAATTTAAGTGCGAAATTTGGATTTACAGAGGCGCAGTCAGAAGCAATTGTTTCACTGCAACTATATCGTTTAACGAATACAGATATTACAGCGTTAGAGCAAGAAGCAGCTGAACTTAATAAGAAAATTATAGAGTTACAGTCAATTTTACAAAGTGAAAAAAGACTTCTTCAAGTCATTAAAACAGATTTGAAGAGAGTAAAGAAAACATATAGTGATGATCGCCGTGCGATAATTGAAGAGGAAATTGAAGAAATTAAAATCGATGTGGAAGTTATGATTCCGCAAGAAGATGTCATCGTTACTGTAACGAAAGAAGGATATGTGAAACGAACAGGTTGGCGTTCGCATAATGCATCGAACGGGAAAGACTTCGGTATGAAAGAGGGTGACATCTTACTTGAGCGTTTCGATACAAACACGACAGAAACCGTTCTTTTATTTACGAACAAAGGAAATTATATTTATCTTCCTGTATATGAAATGCCAGAAATTCGTTGGAAAGATTTAGGTCAACACGTTGCGAATCTTGTATCACTCGAGCGGGATGAAATGATTATCTGGGCGACAGTCGTACCGAACTTTGAGGAAGAAAAACGATTTATCGTATTTGTTACACGAAACGGTATGATTAAGAAAACAGAATTAAATCAATATAAAGTTCAGCGTTATTCACGGGCGTTTGTTGCTGTAAACTTGAAAAAAGATGATGAAGTTGTTGATATATTTGCGACAGATGGGACAAGTGATATTGTTCTTGCAACACATGGTGCATATGCACTTGTATTCAATGAAGAAGAAGTAAGTCCAGTTGGTGTAAGGGCGGCTGGTGTGAAAGCAATTAATTTAAAAGAAGATGACTATGTTGCTTCTGGTAAACCGTTAAATGGTGAAAAAGATCAACTTATTCTCATTACGCAGCGAGGTGCTGTGAAACGTATAAAGGCATCAGAAATTGAGAAATCAACGAGGGCGAAGCGAGGCCTTGTTATTTTCAAAGAGTTAAAACGTAATCCGTACCGCATTGTCGGTATTGAAATTGTTCGAGATGATGAATTAGTTTACATGAAGACAGAGAAACACATTGTAGAAGAAATTGATCCGAAGGCGTTTCGAAATAAAGACCGGTATAGTAATGGTAGTTTAGTACTAGATGTTAATGATACTGGTGAAGTAGTGGAAACGTGGACGAAGAAAAGACCGGAATAAAGGAAGAGGATGTCCCAAAAGTTATTTTGGAACATCCTTTTCTTATTAATACGTTACTGTTATTGTCAGTTTGTGTCGGTAAAACGATATATTTGGAGTTGCGGTCGATATATTTGAAAAAGATTACCTTATGACTCCTTTTTTCTAAAGCAAATTATTATGTATATGAAAATAATCTTGTTATAATAATGTAATGAAATCGTTCTCATAAATGGAGGGGCAGCATGAAAAAAATAGGTGTAGGGATTGTAGGATTTGGATTTTCTAGTACAACATTTCACATCCCGTTATTACAAACGATAGAAGCATATGATATTCGTGCTATTTTATCATCAAAAGAAGAAGTAGTGAAACAAGCATTACCAAATGCTGAAGTTGTTGGCACAATTGATGAATTAGTAAATCGAGCGGATATTGACCTAGTTGTCATTACTTCGCCGAATACAACTCATTTTCCATATGTAAAAGAAGCAATTTTACACGGTAAGCATGTTGTTGTGGAAAAACCATTCGTTGTTTCAATTGAAGAAGGCGAAGAACTGATTTCATTAGCGAAGCAACATAATGTCGTTTTAAGTGTGTATCACAATCGTCGTTTTGATAATGATTTTTTAACGATAAAGAAATTATTACAAGAAAAGAGAGTAGGGAACGTATATGCATATGAAGCGCATTTTGACCGTTTTCGCCCACATGTACGTGATCGCTGGAGAGAAAAGAATTTACCAGGGTCAGGAATTTTATATGACTTAGGTTCACATTTAATGGATCAAGCATTATCTCTATTTGGTAAACCAGATGCAATTAGTGCAGATGTAATAAAACAACGACCAGGTGCGGAGATAGATGATTATTTCCATGTTGTACTTCACTATGGAGTAAAGCGCGTTATTTTACATAGTAGTAGTTACGTAAAACAAGCAGGCCCACATTTTACACTTCATGGAGATAAAGGTTCTATCGTGAAATATGGTATGGATTCGCAGGAAGAACAATTAAAGAATGGTATAAAGCCGGGCGATAGTGGTTATGGAACAGATAAAGAAGCGAACTTTGCTATTTTAGAAACGGAAGAAAAGTTAGAACGTATTCCAACAGAAGTCGGCTGTTATGAAATGTATTATAAAGAGATTGGAAATAGTATATTAAATGGTGCAGAGCCACCAGTAACAGCTGAAGAAGGTTTGGAAGTTATTAAGCTTATTCAATTAGCAATTGAAAGTAGTGAAACTGGCAGAGCAATTTCAGTGAAATAAAAAAAGACACGATTTCGTGTCTTTTTTTATTTTTGGGGAACGGAAAGCCCGTAAAAGAACATTGTGACTATATCTTGTATATGTTTTTCTCGATCTCCTTCAAGAAGCTTTGCTCCGAAGTCATCATCTAACTTAGTAAACATTTGAATGTAAAGTAGCATCATTTCTTTTGAAAGGTGAGGATTAATTTCATTTTTTTGCTGCGCTTTTTCTAGTATTTCTAAAAACCAAGGGAGTATAGTTTCATTTTGATAGCTATAAACAAATTTCCGAAGTTCTTCGTCTCTTTGCATCACTTGTAGTAGCATATCAGGTTGAAATAGTCCGCCAGTTTCCATCTTTCTTACGATCATTTTTTGCATCATTTCGTGAAAAGGCAAATTTTCATCAGCAAGCTCTGTATAGTATTGAAACTCACTTTGTATAAATTCTTGAATTAACTCTCTAAATAGGGCATCTTTACTACCGAAATGGTTATAAATTGTCACTTGAGAGACGTTTGCTTCTTTCGCGATATGTTCTATTTTCACTTCATTAAATCCACGTTCAGAAAATAATTCGAAGGCCGCATCTTTAATGGCACGTTTTTTCTTTTCTTTCACTTTTTCAAAGCCATTCAATTTAATCACCTCAATTAAAATATACAAGAAAAGATAATTGAAAACAATATTTTTGAAATATGGACATATAAATATTTCAAAAAGTTGTTGCGAATATGAAAGATGAGGAGTACAATAACTTTGAAATATCATCAATCAAATATTTCAAAAAATGAGGTGGGTTTATGATTTCAGTTCAAAATGTTACAAAACAGTTTTCAAATGGGAAAGGCTTGTTTGATATTACATTTGAAGTGAAAGAAGGGGAAGTATTCGGTTACTTAGGGCCAAATGGAGCTGGAAAATCAACAACTATTCGTAATTTAATGGGATTTATAAAACCGACAGCTGGTAGAGCAACAATTTTTGGATTAGATTGCTGGGATGAGGCAGCGAAAATTCAAAGAGAAGTTGGTTATTTACCAGGAGAAATTTCTTTTATTGAAGGAATGAATGGACTAGAGTTTTTAAATTTGATGCAAGGTATGCGCGAGTTAAAGGAAACGAAGAGACGCGATGAATTGATAGAGCGTCTGCAATTTGATGTGAAAACACCGATCCGAAAAATGTCTAAAGGAATGAAACAAAAAGTAGGAATAGTTGCTGCATTTATGCATGATCCAGAAGTATTAATTTTAGATGAACCAACATCAGGGCTCGATCCACTTATGCAGCAAATATTCATAGATTTAATATTAGAAGAAAAACAAAGAGGGAAAACGATTCTTATGTCGTCGCATATTTTCACTGAAATTGAACGTACATGTGACCGAGTAGCTATTATTAAAGATGGACGTCTCGTAACGGTTGAAGATATTCACGATTTACAAGGAATGCGAAGACAAGTAATAGATGTAACAGTATCATCTCAAGATGAAGTACAGTCACTTACACAATCAAATTTACAATTCGAGGCTGTGAAAGGGAAAACAGCATCAATTATTGTGCAAGGAAACTATCAAACTGTTTTACAAATACTTTCAAACTATAATGTAACGGCACTTCAAACGAGAGCGACGGATTTAGAACATTTATTTATGCATTATTACGATCAGAAAGAAGGGGTAAAGCATGAATAAACAACTATTTTTAGCTAGTTTGAAGGAAACACAAAAAAGTATATGGAGTTATGCTACTGGTGCAGCTCTTTATTTATGGTTATTAATTTGGATATTTCCATCGATGGTTTCAGCGAAAGGCTTAAATGAATTAATAAGTGCTATGCCTGATAGTGTAAAAAAAATCGTTGGTATGGAAAGCCCAATTCAAAATGTAATGGATTTTTTAGCTGGTGAGTACTATAGCCTATTGTTTATTATCATTTTAACAATTTTTTGCGTCACGGTTGCAACACATTTAATTGCTCGGCATGTAGATAAAGGAGCGATGGCATACTTGCTAGCAACACCTGTATCTAGGGTGGAAATTGCAATTACACAAGCGGCTGTTCTCATATTGGGGCTACTAATAATTGTATTTGTTACTTACGTAGCGGGTATATTAGGTGCAGAATGGTTTTTAAAAGATAATAACTTAAATAAAGAGTTATTTTTAAAAATAAATATAGTCGGAGGGCTTGTGTTTTTAGTAGTTAGCGCCTATTCATTTTTATTTTCTTGTATATGTAATGATGAAAGAAAAGCACTTAGCTACTCAGCAAGTTTAACAATCTTATTTTTTATGTTAGATATGATAGGGAAATTAAGTGATAAGTTAGAATGGATGAGAAATATATCATTATTTACGTTGTTTCGTCCGAAAGAAATTGCTGAAGGAACGTATCATATATGGCCAGTAAGCATAGGTTTGACTGCCGGAGCGTTCTGTCTCTTTATAATAGCAATTGTAGTGTTTAGGAAGAGGGATTTACCTTTGTAGATTAGAAAGTCCACTGTGAAAGTGGGCTTTTTTGTTTGTAAATTCAAAGGGATATTTTTTAGAGTAATATCTAAGTAGATAGTCAAAATTGAATGCTTACCTTTAATTTTGTGAAAATATTCAAAAAAGTGAACCTTTTTATAGGCTACTTCGTCTAATAAGTGTAAAGTTGAATTTGAAGAGAGGCTGAAACAGGAGGAGCAATTGTGAAAGTAATTCCTTTATATAAGATGATTGTAAAAGAAGAAACGGATGTTTCTTTAGCTAAAAAGGGTGATCATGAGGCTTTCATGGCACTTATACATACAGAAAAAGTGAAGATGTATCGCATTGCGAAGGCGATGTTACATGATGAGACGAATATAGAGGATGCGATGCAGGCAACAATTTTAAAAGCTTATGAAAATATAAAAAAATTGAAAAGGGAAGAGTTTTTTCAAACGTGGTTAATTAGAATTTTAATAAATGAGTGTAACAATATAATTCGCTCTTATAGAAAAGTAATTGTAATTGAGGATCATGATAGTAATATGGTGGCGTTCGATCGATATGAAGATATTGATCTTTGTAATGCTATTCAGTCTTTAACGGAAGAACTAAGAGCTGTAACCGTACTTTATTATTATGAAGATATGAATCAAGAAAGTATTGCAGCGCTTTTAGAAATTCCAAAAGGCACGGTTAAATCAAGATTGTCACGTGCAAGGGAACAATTAGAAGAGCGATTAAAGATGGAGTAGGAGGTGGTTAAAATGGATAAAGAAAAATCATTTGATGAAAAATTAAAAAAGAGAATAGAGAAGGATAATACCGTATTGCCACAGGCACTAAACGAAAAAATTAATGATACACTTCATAATCTTCCTGTAAAAAGAAAGAGTTATAGAGTACATATGATGTTTATTAGTGCTGCTGTTCTAACGCTGTCAATTGTATCTATGTCTGAGTTTTCTATACAGAGCTTTGCACAAAATGGAGGGGTGTTTAATTACGTAAAGAAGAATGCATTTTCTGATTATGAGAATGAAGAAGAAATAAAGTCGAACGTCAATTATCCAGATAAGGAAAAGATTCATCAAAAGATGCTTGATTCAATTGATCATTTCCAAAATGTTTCAGGGCAATTCGAGGAATACTCTAGCTCTACAAGAATTGCTACAACATATAAATATGCGATTGATACGGAGAAACAAAGTGGTATTTCATCTAAAGAAGATAAACTATCAAAAAAAAGAATGATTATATATAACGAGGGCAGAAAAAAAGAGTTTAATGATGAGAATAATACGTATAAAGAGACGAGATGGAGCCCGAAAGAAAGAAATAATGAACTATTAAAATTAAGCCCTACTGAAAGGCTACTTAGAAAATCAGGTGAGAAAAAACGATACGACGATGAGTATGTAGGGCAAGCCAAATATAGCATTCAATCAGACTTTGCAGATTTGTTAATTCGGTATAAAGATTGGAATTATAGAGAGACGAAGTATCTTGGATTAGATTGCTACAAAATAGAAGGGATAATAAACATAGAAATGCCTGTAAGTACATCTGAAGATTTGAGAGGGAAATTTGAAATGGTTGTAGAGAAAAATACAGGGATTATGTTGAAGTTTCTTAGTTTCCACGAAGGTATGATTCAATATTCAATTACGACTGAATGGATACAAATAAATAAAGGATTGAAAGAGAATGTATTTCAAAAGGATAGCGCTAATTATGAAAAAATGAAGAACATATTAGATGAATAGAAAACGGAGGGAATTATATGGAGAATACCTCTCCTTCAAGAGAAAAGAAAAATAAACGAAAATATAAAAAGACAACGATAATAAGTGTATTGTTAGGAGTATTACTATTTGGCGGAGTTGGATATGGTACCTATGTATATATGAAGACTTCTAATCTCGTACAAAAATCAAATTTGAATTTAGCGCGTGGTGAAAAATCAAATTTACGCGAGAAAGCTGTAAAGCCAATTACACACAACGTTTCAATTTTAATTATGGGAATTGATGAAAATCAAGAACGTCAAAAGGAGTATAACGGTGCATTTCATACAGATGCATTATTGTTAGCTACTTTTAATAAAGACGATAAGACAGTGAAGTTAACTAGTATACCACGAGATACATATACATATGTTCCAATCGAAAAGAAAAAAGATAAAATAACACACGCATATGGAAGTGGTTTCGTTAAAAACGGAAAAGATGGAGGACCACAAGCTTCTGTTGAGGCAGTAGAAAAGTTACTGCAAGTACCGGTAGATTATTTTGTGAAATTTAATTTTGGGTCATTTATTAAAATTGTTGATGGGCTCGATGGTGTTGAAGTAGATGTCCCTGTTGAATTTACTGAACAAAATAGTAAAGATGAACCTGATGCGATTCACTTGAAAAAAGGGGTTCAAAAATTAACGGGAGAAGAAGCACTTGCTTTGGCGAGAATTCGTCATATTGATAGTGATGCAATGAGGGGGCAGCGCCAACAACTTGTCATTGAAGCGATTTTAAGTAAATTAAAAAGTATAGGGTCTATTACAAAACTGGAGAAAATGGTTGAGGCTGTCGATGGTGATTTTAAAACAAATTTAGCATTGGAGGATATGTTATCTTTTTATAAATATGGTTTAGATTGTTCTGTTGAGAAGATTCAACTAGCTGGTGATGATTTATATTTACCTAATGGTCCAAATGGACAACGTGTATATTACTATAATCCTAATAAAACAGACTTACAAAATTTGAGTAATACACTCAGAATCCACCTTGGATTAAGTGAGAAGCAAATTGAGGAAAATTAAAGCAGATGTTATATCTGCTTTTTATTTTGTTAAATAGTATAACATTTACATTTAAATATTATATACTATTTAAAAGTTTTATATAATAGTGTAACATAATAAAGGGGTTCAAGTTAAATAGCAAGGGGGCTATCACATAGAATAAATGATTATCATTAATTGAAATAGTATGGGAGAAATGAAAGAAACAGGGGAGTATTGAAAATGAAAATTGTAAAGAATTTAACATTCCAAGTTATTGTGGCAATTATTTGTGGTATTGCAGTAGGAGCGATTTGGCCTAGTGTCGGACAGCAAATGAAACCAATTGGTGAGACGTTCATTAATATGATTAAAATGGTCATTGCACCGATTATCTTTTTAACAATTGTGCTTGGTATTGCAAGTATGGGGAATATGAAAAAAGTAGGACGCGTTGGTGGGAAAGCGTTATTATATTTTGAGATTGTTACAACTTTTGCTCTTATCATTGGTATTATCGTAGCGAATGTCGTACGTCCTGGCGATGGGTTAGATCCTTCAAAGCTAAAGGGCGGTGATGTTTCGCAATATGTACAAAGCGGGCAAGAAATGAAATGGATGGATTTCTTTTTACATATTGTACCTTCTAATATGTTCGAGGCATTCGCAAAAGGTGATATTTTACAGGTGCTGTTCTTCTCCATTTTATTTGGAGCAGGTTTAACGATGCTTGGAAAAAACGGTCAACCTGTTATCGACTTTTTTGAAAGATTATCGAAAGTATTTTTTAATATTTTATCGATTGTTATGAAACTAGCACCGGTTGGAGCGTTTGGTGGAATGGCGTTTACAATTGGAAAATACGGTATAAGTACTTTAATACCACTAGGTAAATTGATGATTTGCGTATATGCGACAATGGCATTATTTGTTTTTATCGTTTTAAATTTTATTTGTAAGCTTTATAAATTTAGCTTATGGAAATACTTAGCGCATATTAAAGAAGAACTATTAATCGTTCTTGGAACATCTTCATCAGAATCTGTATTACCGCGTATGATGACAAAGATGGAAGACTTCGGATGTTCAAAGCCAGTAGTAGGCTTAGTTATTCCAACCGGCTACTCTTTTAACTTAGATGGAACAACGATTTATTTATCTATGGCAACAATATTTTTAGCGCAAGTTTTTCATGTCGATCTTTCACTAGGCCAACAATTAACTATAATAGCTATTTTGTTAGTTACATCGAAAGGGGCAGCAGCGGTAACGGGCGGAGGATTTATTGTATTAGCTTCTACTTTATCTGCGATGAATGTTATCCCATTAGAAGGATTAGCGCTTTTACTTGGGGTTGACCGTTTTATGTCAGAAGCGCGAGCAATCGTTAATTTAATTGGTAACGGTGTTGCAACTGTAGTTGTTGCAAAAAGTGAAAATGAATTCAATGATGAGAAGTATACGAGAGTGTTAGAAGAAATGAAGAGAGAGAGAATAGCCGGATAAAAAAGTCAGCTTTGCTGACTTTTTTTATTTTTGTAGGAAAGAGGTTTATGATGATATGCATTATTTATTAACAATAATTTACAGGTTCTTTATGGCTTGGGGACATAAAGACTATTAAATCAATACGTATAATTCAATGATGTACAGTATTTCAAAAGAATATGGAATTTTTATGAATATTACTGTAAAAAAATAATTTTTTAAAAATTTTCAATAATAGCACTTTACAAAACTCGAAAAATTAGTAGAATAATAGTTAATAAGAATCTTCTGATAAATATATAAAGAAAAACAGAATTATCAGAAAATTCTTAAATGAGATCGTTAAGAATTAGGGAGGGTACAGAAAGTGAAAAAGAAAAAAATGAAAAAACTAACAGCAGTTGTAGCACCAGTTTTAGCAATGAGTATGGCACTTACAGCATGTTCTACAGGTGGGGATAAGAAGACAAGTACAAATTCTAGCTCTAGCGGAGATAGTAAGTCTGGAGAAAAGTTAGCGGCAAAGCAAGTGTTAAATCGTACTGAAACAAATGAAATTCCAACAATGGATACTTCGAAAAATACAGATACATTAGGTTCTCAAATTTTAGGGAACACAATGGAAGGGTTATATCGTTTAGATAAAGACAATAAACCAATCCCAGCAGCAGCAGAGTCAAGCACGAAGAGTGACGATGGTAAAAAATATACATTTAAACTGCGTAAAGATGCAAAGTGGTCAAATGGTGATCCTGTAACAGCGAAAGATTTCGTATTTGCATGGCAACGTCTATTAGATCCAAAAACAGCTGCTGAGTATGCATTTATCGCATTCCCGATTAAAAATGCAGAAGCGGTTAATAAAGGAGAAAAACCTGTAACTGAATTAGGAGTGAAGGCGGTAGATGACAATACTTTAGAAGTTGAATTAGAACAAGCAGTACCGTACTTCTTAAACTTAGTTGCATTCCCATCGTACTACCCACTAAATGAGAAATTCGTAAAAGAAAAAGGGGATAAATACGGTTTAGAATCTGATACAACAGTTTATAATGGACCGTTCGTTCTTACTGATTGGAAACATGAGCAAGGCTGGAAACTAAAGAAGAACGATCAATATTGGGATAAAAAGACTGTAAAATTAGATGAAATTAACTATAGTGTAGTAAAAGAAGTAGCTACAAGAGTAAACTTATATGATACAGGTGCAATTGATTCCGCACTTTTATCAGGTGAGTTCGTTGATAAATATAGAAACAATAAAGATGAGTTTGGAACATATTCACAAGTAAGTACTTACTTCTTACGTATGAACCAAAAACGTGGTGGACAAGATACACCATTAAAGAGCCAAAAATTACGTGAAGCAATCGCACTTTCAATCGATAAGAAGAATTTAGCAAACGTTATTTTAAATGACGGATCTAAACCAGCGGACTTCTTAGTACCGAAAGGATTAGCAACTGGACCAGACGGTAAAGACTTCCAAGAAACATTTAAAAATGGTATCAAGCCAGATGCGAAAAAAGCAGCAGCTGCTTGGGATGAAGCGAAAAAAGAACTTGGTAAAGATCAAGTTACAATTGAGCTATTAAACTACGATACTGGTAATGCGAAAAAAGTTGGAGAATATGTAAAAGATCAAATTGAGAAAAACTTAAAAGGTGTAACAGTTAATATTAAACTTCAACCATTCAAACAAAAACTAAAATTAGAAACAGAGCAAGATTATGATTTATCATATGCTGGTTGGGGACCTGACTACGCAGATCCAATGACATTCTTAGATATGTTCGAGTCTAAGCATTCTCATAACCAAATGAGCTTCTCTGATCCGAAGTATGATGATATGATCAAAAAAGCTGGTGGAGAATTAATGGGTGACGCGAAGAAACGTTGGGAAGAGCTAGGGAAAGCTGAGAAATTACTTCTTGAGCAAGATGTAGCGCTTGTACCTTTATACCAACGTGGTGATGCATACGTTCAAAAACCAAATGCAAAAGGCATCGTTCACCATAATATTAGCCCTGAGTATAGCTTCAAGTGGGCATATATGACTGAAAAAGATGGAAAATAATTTTTAAATAGTAACGCTATCTTTAAGTGGGTGTATACAAGTTTCTTAGCTTATTTTTATAGTGAGAATCTTACTGCCCACAATAGAAAGATAAAATGATAGAGCATTCCAAAAGTAAACACTTACTTTTGGAATGCTTTTTTATTATGAGATTAAATTTAAACAAATGAATAAGCGTAAGGAAACGGGTACTTATATATGGTAGATGGAGGGGAATTCGTATAATAGTAATTGTAAAATACACAATTACTATTAAAAAAATAAATTTTTAGAATATTTTCAAAAATACTTTACAAAACAAGAAAAATTAGTAGAATATTAATTAATAAGAATTTTCTGATAACTAATTGTTAGAAAGTCTATCAAAATTAGTTTCGTACATATAATTGGGGAGGGTACAAGAATGAAGAAAAAGATGAAAAAGTTCACGGCGGTTGTAGCGCCAGTATTAGCAATGAGCATGGCGTTGACTGCGTGTTCTGGATCTGGCGGGGAGAAGAAAACGACTACGACGTCTAGTGGTGGGGACGAAAAAAAGTCAGATATTAAATATGCTGCGAAGCAAGTTTTAAATCGTACAGAAAACCAAGAAATTCCGACGATGGATACTTCTAAATCTACAGATACGTTAGGGGCACAAATTTTAGGGAATACGATGGAAGGTTTATATCGTCTTGATAAAGATAATAAGCCAATCCCGGCTGCGGCAGAATCTAGTACGAAAAGTGAGGATGGCAAAAAATATACATTTAAACTGCGCAAAGATGCGAAATGGTCGAATGGTGATCCTGTAACAGCGAAAGATTTCGTGTTTGCATGGCAACGCTTACTTGATAAAAACACAGCTGCAGAATATGCATTTATCGCTTACTATCTTAAAAATGCAGAAGCAATCAATAAAGGAGAAAAACCTGCAACTGAATTAGGAGCAAAGGCGGTAGATGATTACACGCTAGAAGTAGAATTAGAAAAACCAGTACCGTACTTCTTAAATTTACTAGCATTCCCGTCATATTATCCGTTAAATGAAAAATTCGTAAAAGAAAAAGGAGATAAGTACGGTTTGGAAGCGGATACAACAGTGTATAACGGGCCGTTCGTTATGTCTTCATGGAAACATGAACAAGGATGGCAGTTGAAGAAAAATGATAAGTATTGGGATAACAAGACTGTGAAATTAGAAGAAATTAATTACAGTGTTGTAAAAGAAGTAGCTACAAAAGTAAATTTATATGATACAGGATCGATTGACTTTACATTACTATCAGGAGAATTCGTAGATAAATATAAATCGAATAAAGATGAATACGGTGAGTATGCAGAATCAAGTACATTCTTCTTACGTTTAAATCAAAAGCGTAACGGACAAGATACACCGTTAAAGAGCAAAAAACTTCGTGAAGCAATTGCATTATCAGTTGATAAAAAAGGATTGGCGAATGTAATTTTAAATAATGGATCAAAAGCAACGGATCAATTGGTTCCGAAAGGGCTTGCAACAGGACCTGACGGTAAAGATTACCAAGATACATTTAAAAATGGTCTGAAATATGATCCGAAAAAAGGCGCAGCAGCCTGGGAAGCAGCGAAAAAGGAACTTGGAAAAGATCAAGTTACAATTGAATTACTAAGCTATGATGATGGAACTGCGAAAAAGATTGCTGATTATGTTAAAGATCAAATTGAGAAAAATTTAAAAGGTGTAACGATTAATACGAAAATTCAGCCGTTCAAACAGAAGTTAAAATTAGAGACTGCGCAAGATTATGAAATTTCTTATGCAGGTTGGAGTCCTGACTATGCAGATCCAATGACATTTATTGATATGTTTGAATCGAAGAGCCCATACAACCAAATGAGTTATTCAAATCCAAAATACGATGAAATGGTAGGAAAAGCAGGTAATGAATTAATGGGAGATGCGAAGAAGCGTTGGGAAACGTTAGGAAAAGCAGAAAAATTATTCCTTGAAGAAGATGCTGGATTAGTACCTTTATATCAAACAGGAAGAGCTTATGTAATGAAACCGAATGTTAAAGGCATTGTGAAACATAACATCAGTCCAGAATATAGCTTTAAGTGGGCTTATGTAACGGAAGGGAAATAATAAGAAAGAGCGTTTTAAAAGTAGATTATTTATTTTTAAAACGCTCTTTTACTATTCAATTAAATTTAAATAAATAGAGAAGAATAAGAAAAGTGGTACTTACATATAGTAGATGTGGGAGAATTCGTATAGTAGTAATAGATAGTTATCGTGATGAATAAATTAATTATTCGGAATATTCATAAAAACTCTTTACAAATTAAGAAAAATTAGTAGAATGATAATTAGTAAGAATTTTCTATTAATTTAGTTTAAAAAGAAATCTCTCAAAGTTAGTAACGTACATATAATTGGGGAGGGTACAAGAATGAAGAAAAAGATGAAAAAGTTTACGGCGGTTGTAGCGCCAGTGCTAGCGATGAGTATGGCGTTAACAGCGTGTTCTGGATCTTCTGGTGGGGAGAAGAAAACGACTACGACGTCTAATAATGGGGAAGAGAAAAAATCTGATATTAAATATGCGGCAAAACAAGTAATGAATCGTACAGAAACGAATGAAATTCCAACGATGGATACTTCAAAAAATACAGATACACTTGGCTCACAAATTTTAGGGAACACAATGGAAGGTTTATATCGTCTTGATAAAGATAATAAGCCAATCCCAGCTGTAGCGGAATCTAGTACAAAAAGTGAGGATGGTAAAAAATATACATTCAAATTACGGAAAGATGCAAAATGGTCAAATGGTGATTCTGTAACAGCGAAAGATTTTGTATTTGCATGGCAACGCTTAGTAGACCCAAACACAGCTGCTGAGTATGCATTTATTGCATACTATCTTAAAAATGCAGAAGCAATTAATCAAGGGAAAGCAGAAGTTTCTACATTAGGTGTAAAAGCGGTGGATGATTACACCCTTGAAGTTGAACTAGAAAGACCAGTACCATATTTCTTGAATTTAATGGCATTCGCTTCATACTATCCATTAAATGAAAAGTTTGTAAAAGAACAAGGGAAGAAATTCGGTTTAGAGTCTGATACAACACTTTATAATGGTCCATTTGTGCTAACTGATTGGAAACATGAGCAAGGCTGGAAATTAAAGAAAAATGATCAGTATTGGGACAAAAAGACAGTAAAATTAGAAGAAATTAATTATAGTGTAGTAAAAGAAGGGGCTACTAGAGTGAATTTATATGATACAAGTGCAATTGATTTCGCACTTTTATCAGGGGAATTTGTTGATAAGTATAGAAACAATAAAGAGGAGTTTGGTGCATATTCGGAAACAAGTACGTTTTACTTACGTTTAAATCAAAAACGTGGTGGGCAAGATACACCGTTAAAGAGCAAAAAATTACGTGAAGCAATTGCATTATCAATTGATAAAAAGGGTTTAACTAATGTCATTTTAAATGACGGTTCAAAACCAGTTGATTACTTAGTACCAAAAGGTTTAGCAAGTGGACCAGACGGTAAAGATTTCGCAGAAACATTCAAGAACGGTTTAAAACAAGACTCGAAAAAGGCAGCAGCAGCTTGGGAAGAAGCGAAAAAAGAACTTGGAAAAGATCAAGTGACAATAGAGCTATTAAATTATGATACTGGTAATGCGAAAAAAGTTGGGGAGTATGTAAAAGATCAAATTGAAAAGAATTTAAAAGGTGTAACAGTAAATATTAAACTTCAGCCATTTAAGCAAAAACTAAAATTAGAATCAGACCAAGATTATGATTTTTCATATGGCGGCTGGAATCCAGATTATGCGGATCCAATGACGTATCTTGATATGTTTGAAACAAAAAATTCTCAGAACCAGATGAGCTACTCAAGTTCAAAATATGATGACATTATTAATAAAAGTAAGACAGAATGGATGGCTGATGCAAAAAAACGTTGGACAGAGTTAGGGAAGGCAGAGAAATTGTTACTTGAAGAAGATGTAGCGCTCGTACCTTTATATCAAAGTGGTAGATCATATGTTATGAAGCCAAATGTAAAGGGAATTGTGAAACATAATATTAGTCCGGAATATAGTTTCAAATGGGCGTATGTAGAAGAGAAATAGTAAAAGAAAAAAGCATTTTCAAGTTGCGGTATAGCACTTGGGAATGCTTTTTTTTACGCGCACCATTTGTTTATGGATGAATATATGTATTATAGAAAATTTAAAGGAGAATCTCATGAAACGAAATACGTACATCGATTTTCTAGCTTATTACGGAATAGGGAGTGCCCATCCTGGTGGTTTCACGCTAACGAAACAATTGCTCTCTCAATTGCCACTTAGACATGGAGCGAATGTTCTTGAGATAGGTTGCGGCACGGGGAAAACAGCGGCGTATATGACAAAAGCATTTGGTTATAAAGTAACAGCGGTTGAAAAAAATGAAATTATGATTCAAAAAGCGAAAGATAGATGGTTGTTTGAAGGATTGAATATACAATTGATTCAAGGAAATGTAGAATGGCTACCATGTTTAAGTGATTCATTTGAGCTTGTACTCGGAGAATCTATACTCGCTTTTACGAATAAAGAACAGGTTATTCCGGAATGTTATCGTGTATTGCAGCAGGATGGAAAGCTTGTTGTCATTGAAATGATTATCGAAAGCCATATTGAGAAAAAAGAGGAAGAAAAAATCGTACAATTATATGGGATGAAAGAATTATTAACTGAGAATGAGTGGATTCATTTATTTAAAGCAGCAAATTTTAAAAAAATTACAATTGCGGGTGGCGGTACCATTGCAGAAACAGTTGCAGGACATATGGAAGAGCCGGAGTGGAATGTGTCACCGTTTATTCCAGAAGAATTGTATGAGGCGTGGGTGCAACACGAACAAGTACTGCTTATGTATCAACATATTTTAGGACATCGTATTTTTATATGTGAAAAATAGAAAAAAGAGTTGGCTAAAGATAGTCAACTCTTTACTATGTTAGATGAAAAATAATGCAGCCAAAGTAATTCCAAAAATAAAACCAAATCCGAGTTCAAAGCCCCAGCCACAACCACCACCGCCGCAACCACCGCCGCCCCAGCTATCGCCAAATCCGAAGCCGCAGCTGTCACATCTACTAAGACCGCCACAAATATCACAACCACCGTCTGAATATGCGTCATTGTATCCAAATCCTGTATCAAAAGGTGAACGCCTTTGTACTGGCTCGATCCAAACAGAATCATTTGTCACGTCTATTATTTTTCCTAAATGGATACGACCATCAAGATCTTCAATTCGAACCACTTTTCCGAAATAACGTTGGCATGTGTCATAACATTTTTGTCTATGCATGTTCTTTCCTCCTTCGCATTACAGTAATACGATATGTAAGGGGGACAAGTGCGGCTTGTATGAATGACCTACCTATTATAATTGTTATAAGAAAGGGGAAATATATGAAAAGGATATATAGTGAGGAGGAAATGAAATGAAATCTACAGATCAATTTCAGACGTACGAAGTTCCTTGGGAAGAATTTATAGAAGCATTGCGAGGTGAAATGAAGAAACAAGTCGGGGCGGATATTATAGATACAGTAGTTTGTAATTTGGAAGATGGTTTTGAGGTATATACATATGTGCAGGGTGATTTAGATTTTGAATATAAGGAAGCACTTGAAAGAAAATATGGAAGCGATGCGAAGATACCTAATTTGTTAACGGTTATGCTGTTAGCTAGCATTTATAATGCGGGTGAAGAGAATATACGTTTACATGCAGATCAGAAGGAAAATCCGATTGTTGAAGTATATGTGAAGAAATAAAGAGCGCGCTAGTAGTAGCGTGCTCTTTATTTTTTGTATTGAGTAGAAAATCAAACTTTAATGGTGGAATTTATAAGGGGAAAAGTATGAAAGCTATGTGTTATTTCGGAAATATAATAAGGAAAAAACTCGAAATATAAAATGGAATATTTTAACTCGTATTACATAATGTTATTGTTGTGAACTGTTGTCCTAAAATACAAGTCATATATCTTGTTTCCTCTCATAAATTTAAACATAGGAATTTGTCTACAAAGGTGGCGAAGCCTCATCATGAAAATTCGAATTTGTGCCACATTCATGATTTTTCTATTTATATGGTTACATCCTTTTTGGACTTTTGCAAAAGGAGAGGAGGCAAAGGAAAGGGTCGTTTCACTTGTATATGATGATTCGGGCAGCATGAGAAATAACGATCGCTGGAAGTATGCCAATTATGCTTTGCAAAGTTTAGTTGCACTATTAGACGAGAAAGATAAATTTTCTTACGTTCCAATGAGCCGACCGAACGATCCGCTAAATATTGCTTTAACAAAGGATAAAAGGCAAACAGAAATTGATGGAATTGGAGCGTGGAAAACGTATTTAAATACTCCGTTTAGCGCAGTAGAAACGGCAATGCAATCAATAAAAAAGGAAGCGGATATAGATGGGAAACGTGAATTTTGGCTTATTGTATTAACTGACGGGGCATTTAATGATTTAGAAAAAGATAAGGTTGGCGGAAAAGAACAAATTACACAGAAGTTAGCACAGTTTAGGAAAGAAATGGACTTAAAAAAGATTTCTTTACATCCAGTCTTAATAACGATGGAAGAAGATTTAGGACAGCAAGAAAAAGAGCAGCTAAATACTTTTAAAGAAATATGGAAGAAAGAGATAAATGGTGTTACGATGCCATCTAGTGGAGAGGATGGTATTGTAAAAAGCGTGAATCAAGTGGCAGCATTAGTTGCAAATCGCGATCCATTTTCTTCTGTTGAATCGATTGTGAAAACGAAAATATCTGGAAAAAAAGTGGAGATTACAACGCCGTTTCCATTAAAGCGTATGACACTTGTACGACAATTGCCTTCTTTGTCTAACTATCAAGTTGTGCAAATCTCTAAACCGTTACAGCTACAATCTTCTTTTTCCATACATGCGCCAGAAGAAGCTAAATTATTCGGAAATATAGTGCATGTAAGTACGGCGAATCAGGAAGTGATTAAGCCAGGGACATATACGATAGAAGTGGATCAAGACATTGAGAAAGAAGGGTTACAAGTACTTGTTGAACCGGCACTTAATTATACTGTTTCTACGTATGACAAAGATGATAAAGATAGAAAAACTGTTGAGAAAATGTACGAAGGTGTAACGGCAGTTATTGAAGCAAAGCCTACTGAGCTACCAATTCAGTCTTCTTATTTTGAAGCAGAAGTAGAAATAGACGGGAAACAATATCCGATGAAGTGGGACGATAAAAGGCATGTGTTTTATTATGAAATAAAAGTTGGAAAAGAGTTAGTACGCGGGAAAGTTCATATGAATATAAAGGGATTTTATAGGCAGACGAAAGAATTCAAAATTGATACAGCTGAAAAACAGAAATTATCACTTCAAACTGTTACGAAAGATTATGAAGAAAAAGTAACAAATCTAGAAAATAGTAAACCATTTATTTTACAGCCCCAGTTAGATGATAAACCGATGACAGAAGAGGCTGTAAAGAAACTATTAAAATCTACTGGTGTCACATCTAATCAATCGATCAACTACGAATTAAAACAGCATGGTAATCAAATTTACGTTTATCCTCGTCCCTATTACTCCGACACATTCAATTTTACAGATACAGGCACCGTAGAAGCTACCATCACGATCAATGATTCAAAATTACAAGAAGTAAAAGAAAAGATTTCACTTCACATTGAAAATGCGCCGTTTTTTGAGAAGTATGCGCTCATTTTTAAATGTGTAATTCCTATCACGTTATTACTTTTAATAGTAGGAATTATTATTTTAGGATGGATTGTTCGTCCGAGGTTTCACCGGAAAGCATTATTATATTACGAATGGGATCAAGAAGTGGCGAAAGATTGGCTTTACCAATCTGAACCTGAGTTACTTAGAAATAAATGGTGGAAACACTATTTTGGCATTCCATTTCGAGCAGAAAGAAAGACTGTGCAATCTGTAACATTAATAGCGAAAAAAGGATCGAAATCTATATTTGTAGCGAAAGAATCGCAAGTGGTTGGGATGATTATTGACGGGATGTTTATTACAGAGGAAGAAGTGGGAATGGAGCATAAAACATTGTATCCAAATGAAATTTTAATAATTGATAGAGGATATGGTAAGGAGATTTACCGGTATGAATGTGAATAGTAGATGGGGTATAAGAGGGGCGGTGGAGGCTCGGCTCTCTTAATCCTTCTATTCAAACAAGCACGAATAGGAAGGTGGTTCACATGACATTACAAGTTCCAACAATTTTAATTGGCTTAGGTGGAATCGGTAGTACTGTCACACATCAAATTTATGAAAAGTTACCTGAGGAGCGTCGTAAAAAGGTAGCGATGCATGTATTTGATACAGATGTGAATACATTGAGTAAATTTGATCATATTCGGAAGTTTAAGACGCAAACGAGTTCGAGTAAAACACCGAGAGAGTATATTGCGGGAGATCCAACGATTCCGGAATGGTTCCCGATGGACCCGACTATACTTGATAAACCGTTAACAGAAGGAGCAGGACAGTTACGGGTTATCTCTCGGTTAGCGCTACGTGCAGCGATGAAAGAAGATAAGCTGACATCTTTTTGGCAAGAAATTGAGAAGATTTTTCCGGTTACAAGCGATCAGACGGAATATGGTGTGCGAGTTATTATTGTAACGTCACTAGCTGGTGGAACAGGTTCAGGGATGTTTTTACAAATCGCATTATATTTACGTGAAATGCTTCGGAAAAAATTGCAGCATCATAACATTTTAATACGTGGTGCATTTTTAATGCCAGATGTTTTAGTTAAGACGAGAACGGTTAGTGCGAAAGAATTTGAAACTGTGCAAGCGAACGGCTATGCATCTTTAAAAGAGCTGCACGCTATTACGCTCGGGTCTACTGGGGAATTATCAAAACGCGGCGGTGTAACGATCGAATTAGAATATCGTCCTGATCAAGTGGATGAAGATGGAAGAACGAATCATACGATTAAGCAGCATCATTTACCGTATAATTATTGTTTCTTATATGATTATGAAAATTTACATGGGCACCATTTGCACAATTTATCGGATTATATGGAGCAAATGGCAAACACGATTTATTTACAGTTATTTAGTCCGATGTCCACAAGTCATTTTGCACAAGAAGATAATCAAATCCAGCAATTAGCAGAATCAAGTGGAAAAGGTAGATATTGCGGGGCAGGAACGGCAAAACTTATTTATCCGTATGAGCATGTTTTGAAATATTGTGCATTAAAATGGGCGGTGCAAGGTTTAGATGAATCGTGGCTTCATTTAGATCAACTGTTTCAAGAGAAGAAGCAAAGATACGATCAAGATGTAAAACGTGGTATGCAGCGCGAAAAGCCGGAGCGTGGTAAAAGTTATTTAGAAGATTTAGAACATCTTGCTACTCGTCCAGAACAAGCTCATATTTTTTATAGACAAATGTACAATGAAACGCGTGAAGGGGCAGAGGGCGGAAAGCTCGGTGTTGCAAAATCAAAATTGTTTTTAGACGCTGTAGAGAGTTATGTACACCGTACAGTGCAAAAAGATGAGGAATTAAACCGCCTGCAGCATGAGTGCAAAATATCGGCTGCGAAGCTTAAAATGATGGAACAAATGAAGGGTGAAGTAGCGAGAGTTGATCATGCGGTTCGTTTATATGCTTATGCGATTCCGAGCCGTGTACATGAGCATGTTACTACCCTTTTATATGATATGATCGAATCAGACCGCTTTACACCAAGTGGCTCAGAGGGACAGTCTTACCAATTAAATACATGGTTTTTAAAGAAAACGGATCCTGTTCATCCAGTAGCAGCACGTTTCATGCTGTATGAAATTCGTAAGCAGTTAGTAGAGAAGATGAATCGACTACATGAAAATAATGAACAAAAGCGTAATTTAATTCAAAACTACGATAAGAAATTTAATGTGAGTAATATTGATGGAACTGTAACGGCTGTTCGCCGCGTTGAAATTGCCCAGCAACAAGGTTGGTTTGGGAAAACGTTTTATAATCAGCAGCGTTTGTTCAAAAAAGAATTTGAAGATATCGTAACGCAATATGTACACAAATTAAGTGAGTATCGCAAAGAAATGTTGTTAGAACTCGTGTACCAATCGCTATATCAGGCGGTTGATAAAATGATTCAATATTGGGAAAGATTCTTTGATAATTTACAAGAAACACGTGAAAATTTATTGTTTGAAATTCAAAAGCGAAGTAAAGAATTTGAAGGGAAAACGAATCCGACGAATGTATATGTGTTAGCTGAAGAGAAATTGCAAGAAAAGATTTGGCAAGATATGCAGCAACATTTAAATTTAGGTGTATTACCGAAAGATATATCAGCAGAAATTTATATGAGTTTGTACGGGGAATATTGTCGTGATGCAAAAACTGAAGAAATTCAGTCGAAAAAGGTTGAAGATTTCTATCGTGAACATATATTGAGTTATTGTTATGACGAACTTCAAGTGCGCTATCGTGACAAATTAGAGCTTAATATCGTTGAAGCATTGCGAAAAGAAGCAGATTTCAAGAAACGTGATCGTGATGAATACGTTCGTGAAAAAATTGAAGATCTTTTCCATTTAGCAAGTCCGTTCGTTCCGAAAGTTTCTCATCATAGAGAGTTACAATATTGGGGCGTACACCCTTCTTTAAAACAAGAATTGCAAGAAGAGTTATTGCAAGAAATGTTTAAAGAAAAAGATACGGTAAACGAGGCATTTTCACCATTTGAAGTGATTTGTTATCGTGCCCATTACGGATTATCGTTACAAGATTTTCCAAAGCTTTCATCTGGGCATATTGCAAATGGTTTTATGAATGATAAAGGTGACTACTTTCAATCGTATTATCGCCGTGTGAACAAATTAAATAGTAAAAAGTCTAGTTTGACGCCGCATTTAGATAAGTATTGGCACTTACCAGCATTTATGCCAGACTTGAATGCAACACAAACGAAGTTAGACTACGATAAGTGTAATCGTGCTCTTCTATACGCGTATATGTATCGTTGGATTAGTTTAGTTGCTGTTGATGGACAGTTCGTGTATCAATATAACGGTGTCGGGCGTAGCTTTTTAATCCAGTCGATGGGGAAAAATATATCAAGCGAAAGTTATAAATTGCACAGAGCATTGCTCCATAATCCGTTTATTTATGAAAACATCTTGTCACGATTTGAAGAAGAACAAGAAAAAGCTATGATACAAGGTGGACATTTATATACACATGCATTTGTATTAGGCGCCCAAGATATAAGATGGCTTCGTAAAGAGCACGTCCATAATATTTTAGATATGATTTTAATGTATGACCGTGAGGCAAAATATGACCCGACGCTAGAAGAAACATCCGACGAGTTGTTAAGGCTATTCCTTGATGAAATTGAGCTGTATTTCCAAAATTATTATGGAACGGGTGCAGATATGGTTGCGAAGAAAGAGAAAGAGATGTTTATTAAACAATTGTGGGATCGTTCGTATGCGAAAGGGTATGTGGATCCAAATAGTGCACCTTATAAAAAATGGCAAAATTTATTACACGTTCACGATGAAGAAGTGCCAAAAACGAATGTATAATGAATGAAAAGGGAATCCTTAAGAATGGCAATACAACTTTAGAAAAGAGGGATTCCAATGCCGTTTTTAGGAAGTGTATATCAAATATTTGGATTATATCCAGAAATTTATTATGGAATGATTTCAGCAGAGATGCAAGAAGAAGCTCAAAAGGAACACATCGAAAATAACAATGCAGAAAATAAAGTGGAAGAATGAAAAGTGCAGATGAAAATCTGCGCTTTTTTATTTTTTTTTAGTGAAAATACTGTGTGTAATGCGTGGGAAGTTGATCAGTCTATAAACCCAAATGATTATTTCAATATAACGAATTATCTGGTTTAATTGTAGTTGTATGCAATATCTCCATTAAATTTGATGTATAAAAATTAATCCTCAAATAATTTAAAGTGTGTAAAAATGGAAAATAACACTGTTTATAAATTGTATTTTATATTTCGAAATATCGTCACGTTTATAATTATTCAATTTAAGTGAATTAATTATATTGTTGACAATATAATTAATCGTGTGATAAATTCAATCAATCTTCTAAAAACATGCCTGTTAACAAGCGCGTTTTTAGAAGATTGATTTTTCTGATTTTAAAGCGTGTAATTTGTGGAGTTTATATAGGGAGTGATAGTAAAGCATGAATATTATTAATGTGTAATAGCAACAGTAATAAAGATTGTAATGAGTAAGGGATAATTTTGAAAAAGAGGTTTCTACAAATGAGTTTATTAATAAAGAAAGCAATGGATGAAGAAAAGAAAAAAGTATTGAATCAAACTTTAGGAGCAATTGACCTAACTCTTTTAGGAATTGGAGCAATTATCGGTACAGGAATTTTCGTTTTAACAGGTATTGTAGCAGCGAAACATGCTGGTCCAGCAATTGTATTATCTTTTATGTTAGCTGCAATTGTATGTGCATGTGTAGCCTTTTGTTATGCTGAATTTGCATCTACAGTCCCGGTCTCAGGAAGTGTGTATTCGTATACGTATATGACATTAGGTGAGATTTTTGCTTTTATAGTTGGCTGGTGTGTAATGCTAGAGTACTTATTAGCTACTTCTGCAGTGGCGGCGGGATGGTCAGCCTATTTCCAATCATTGCTACTAGGGTTTAATATTCATATTCCGGCAATCGTTGCTTCAGCACCAGGGATGGGGAATGGCGGAATTATTGACTTGCCAGCGGTTATTATTATTTTAGTTGTTACATTTTTGTTAAGTCGTGGTGTGAAAGAAAGTGCACGTATAAATAATATAATGGTTATTATTAAACTGGCTGTTATTTTAGTATTTATTATTGTAGGAGCGAAATATGTAAAGCCAGAGAATTGGCAGCCGTTTCTTCCTTTTGGATATCATGGTGTTATTGGAGGGGCCGCTACTGTATTTTTTGCCTTTTTAGGTTTCGATGCAGTTGCAACAGCAGCAGAGGAAGTGAAACGCCCACAACGTAACGTTCCAATTGGATTACTTGTCTCTTTATGTATTTGTACAATTCTTTATGTTGGTGTTTCATTCGTGTTAACTGGAATGGTTCCGTTTACGGATCTGAATGTAGCTGATCCAGTTGCATATGCTTTGCGTATTGTGGGAGAGGATAGAATTGCTGGTCTATTATCAGTTGGAGCGATAGCTGGTTTAACGACAGTGCTGTTAGTTGCTATGTTTGCATTTGTTCGAGTATCTTACTCGATGAGCCGAGATGGCTTGCTACCAAAAAGATTTTCAAGCGTTCATAGACGTTATCAAACACCATTTTTTAATACATGGATTACGGGTATTCTTGCGGCTTTATTAGCAGGTTTATTGGACTTGAATTTGTTGGCAAATTTAGTGAATGTGGGAACGATAACAGCGTTTATATTTGTATCTATAGCTGTAATTGTATTAAGGAAGACACATCCTAATCTGAAAAGACCGTTCCGTGCTCCTTTCGTTCCATTCTTACCTATACTTGCGATAGTAAGTTGTTTATATTTAGCATTAAATCTCTCTAAAACCACTTTAATCAGTTTTGCAATTTGGGTTATTGTAGGTATTTTTATCTATTTTATATACGCAAAAAAACATAGTCATATTAGAAATAGAGTGTAAGCATTAAAATTATGGTTGTAGGTTAAAAAAGGGTTATTTTTAACCTATAGCCATTTTTTAATTGTGTGCACCTTATTTTCGTGTTAACATAAAGCGAATTTTTTTAGGGAGAGAAAGAAATGAAATGGATTTATTTTATTATTATCAACGTTATAGCATTTAGTATGATGGGACTTGATAAGCGAAAAGCAAAGGAAAAACAGCGGAGAACGCCAGAAAGTACGTTATTTTTATCAGCTGCAGCTGGAGGAGCGGTTGGAGCTTGGATTGGTATGTATATGTTTCATCATAAGACACATAAAAGTAAATTTGTCTTCGGTATTCCAGTGCTCGTTATTGTAACAGTTGGCATGTTTTTATACATATAAGGGATTGGCAAGAGGAATGTCGAAAGAAATGCAGATTGGATATTGGTAAAGTAAGCATGTAAGACCTTATAATGAAGAAAAAAGAGAAGAGGAGAACAAGGAAGATGGGGAGTCAAACAGCACAACAAAAGCAGGGGATTATATATGCGGCGGGTGCGTATACGATGTGGGGAATCCTTCCGATTTATTGGAAATGGGTGGAGGAAGTTCCGGCAGACGAAATTTTAGCGCACCGCATTGTTTGGGCATTTGTTTTTATGTTGTTAGTTTTAGGAGTAACGAAGCGGTTTCGTCAGTTTGGTGGGGAGTTAGTGACCCTTTTTAAACGACCTAAATTATTAATGTCATTAACAATTGCTTCGGTACTCATTAGTGGAAACTGGTTTGTATACATATGGGCCGTAAATCATAACCATGTAATCGAAGCAAGTCTTGGTTATTATATTAATCCACTTATAAGTATTTTACTTGGTACAGTTGTTTTAAAAGAGAAGCTTAATTTTTGGCAATATGTTGCGGTTGGTTTAGCCGGAGTAGGCGTTGTTATTTTAACAGTACGTTTCGGATCTATTCCATGGGTTTCTCTTTCACTTGCTTTTTCATTTGGATTATATGGATTAACAAAAAAATTATTAAATTACGACGCGACAATTGGGCTTACGATGGAAACGATGATAGTGACGCCATTTGCGCTTATCTATTTGTTTATGACAGGAGTGCATGGCTTTGGTTCGTTCGGTTCCATTTCGGCTACATCAACGTTTCTTTTGATAGGAGCAGGTATTGTCACAGCGTTACCACTCTTTTATTTCGCTAAAGGGGCACAGCTTATTCCGCTCTATATGGTAGGGTTTTTACAATATATTGCACCGACTATTAGTTTAATTTTAGGTGTATTCGTTTTTGGTGAACATTTCACATCTACTCATATGATTGCATTTTTCTGTATATGGGTTGCTTTATTTGTCTTTTCGATAGCGAAAACAAAGTTTTTACTACAGAAACAACCGAAATTTATTAAAAATAAATCAGCAAAAGTATCATAATGCGTAGTATTTTCTACGCATTTTTCTTTATACTTATAATTATATAGAAGTTCCATTATAGTCAGTGAGGAGCTGAAAAACATGGAAACAATTTTACATAATGATCCGCTTATGGCAGCTGTAATTTCTTGGTTTTTAGCGCAGTTAACGAAAGTTGTTTTTAAATTAGTAAAAACTGGCGAGTTTGATTTTGCAAAGTTTTTCGCTTCAGGTGGAATGCCAAGTTCACATGCCTCGACTGTTACGGCACTTGCTACAGGTGTCGGAGTTGTGGAAGGGGTGGAAAGTTCAATGTTCGCGGTTGCTGCTATTTTTGCCATTATTGTTATGTATGATGCTTCAGGAGTAAGACTTGCGGTAAGTAAGCAAGCGAAAATATTGAATGATTTTTTTCACGGCAGGCAAACAGATTATAAAAAGTTAAATGAGCTCGTTGGACATACGCCGTATCAGGTTGTTGTTGGTGCTTTATTAGGTATTTTCGTTGGAGTTGGATATTGTTTATAAGCAGAACGTGAAGCTATACACGTTCTGCTTCTCTTTGTTTTCATACATATTTAGCTGGCTTTTCGAATATCGTATACGGACTTAGAAAGGGTGGGTGAATAGAGTGCTACTATATGACAAAGTGCGTGACGAAATTGAGCGGAGAACGACTGCACTTCAAACGATGCAAAGGCAAGATGGAACGTGGAGATTTTGTTTTGAAGGGGCTCCGTTAACGGATTGTCATATGATTTTTTTACTTAAATTGTTAGGGCGAGATGATGAAATAGAACCATTCGTGAAAAGGGTAGCATCTCTCCAAACAAATGAAGGAACATGGAAATTATATGAAGATGAGCCTGGAGGGAATTTATCCGCAACGATTCAAGCATATGTTGCTTTACTTGCTTCAAGAAAGTATTCGAAAGAAGATGTGAATATGAAGCGAGCTGAAATGTTTATTAAGGAACGCGGTGGAGTTTCTCGTGCTCATTTTATGACGAAATTTTTATTAGCGATTCACGGGGAATATGATTATCCTGCTCTTTTTCACTTTCCAACGCCGATCTTATTTTTACAAGATGACTCCCCCCTCAGTATATTTGAGCTAAGCAGCTCAGCACGGATACATTTAATTCCGATGATGATTTGTATGAATAAGAGATTTCGTATAGAGAAAAAGTTATTGCCAAATTTAAATCATATTGCAGGCGGGGGTGGACAATGGTTTCGAGAGGAGCGGTCACCGCTGTTTCAAACATTATTGGGCGATGTGAAAAAGGTAATATCTTATCCGCTTTCTTTGCATCATAAAGGATACGAAGAAGTAGAGCGCTTTATGAAAGAGCGTATTGATGAAAATGGAACATTATATAGTTACGCGAGTGCTACGTTTTATATGATTTATGCTTTGCTTGCATTAGGACACTCTATTCAGTCTCCTGTTATTGAGAAGGCTGTAACGGGATTGAAACCTTATGCATGTAAGATAGGAAGAGGAAGTCACTTGCAAAATTCTCCCTCTACCATATGGGATACCGCTTTACTCAGTTATTCATTACAAGAGGCTAATGTTACAAAAGAAAATAAGATGATTCAAAGGGCGACAGAGTATTTATTGCAAAGACAACAAACTAAAAAGGTAGATTGGAGCGTACACGCACCGTCACTTATGGCTGGTGGTTGGGGCTTTTCAGATGTTAATACGACGATTCCTGATGTAGACGATACAACTGCTGCTCTTAGAGTGTTAGCACGAAGTAGAGGGAATAAGAGAGTAGATGATGCATGGGGAAGAGGCGTAGAATGGGTAAAAGGATTACAAAACAGTGATGGAGGCTGGGGAGCTTTTGAACGAGGGGTAACGAGCCGTATATTAGCAAATTTGCCGATTGAAAACGCGAGTGATATGATAACAGATCCGTCTACACCAGATATTACAGGTAGGGTGTTAGAATTTTTCGGCACATACGCGCCGAATGAATTGCCAGAGGAGCAAAAAAAGAAAGCTGTAAAATGGCTAATGGATGTACAGGAACAGAATGGATCCTGGTATGGGAAATGGGGGATATGCTATATATATGGTACATGGGCAGCGATGACAGGCTTACGTGCATTAGGAATTTCTTCGACTCATTCGTCATTAAAAAAAGCAGCATCATGGCTCGAGCATTTGCAGCATGCAGATGGAGGTTGGGGAGAATCATGTCAAAGTAGTGTAGATAAAAGATTTATTTCTTTGCCCTTTAGTACGCCGTCACAAACAGCGTGGGCACTTGATGCACTCATTTCTTACAATGATAAAGAAACACCGGTTATTCGAAAGGGAATTTCATATTTGCTCGCGCAGCCTACTATGAATGAAAAATATCCTACTGGTACAGGGTTACCAGGGGGATTTTATATTCGTTATCATAGTTACGGACACATATACCCGTTGCTTGCTTTGGCACATTATATAAAAAAATATAAAAAATAAACCGAGAGTAGCCCTCGGTTTATTTTTGGGGTAGTAGGTCCCTGTTGAAAAGAATAAGGAACATTGTAATGCCTTATTTTTCAGTTGACTGGCGTTTTTGACGTGCATCAGCGGCATTTGCACGTGCGTTTGCTTCTAAGTCATTGTGGTCAGCGAGTTCTCGTGAGAACTCAACATCAATGCCGTCAGCAGCTTTGTTTCGATCTACATTCTTTTTTTTCATTTGACACAATCTCCTTGTGTTTTATGCGGTGTTGCAAAGTTAGTTTGACACAAATAGACTTTTTTATACAAAGAGGATTTGGAAAGCAAAGAGCCGAAATATACAGTATAACGAATAGAAATGGGGGATAGGGATGGACTTTTTAAATGGGAAAACAGCTGTTGTAACAGGTGCTGCGCAGGGGATTGGAAAAGAAATCGCAAGAGTTTATGCGAAGCTTGGGGCTAAAGTATTAATTAGTGATGTAAATGAAGAGAAGTTACAAGAAACGACACGTGAGTTATCGGATGAAGGGTATGAAGTGAGCTTATATCGATGTGATGTGAGTAATCAAAATGAAGCGAAATCATTAATTGAGTATGCAGTTCAAAAATTTGGTGCATTACATATTTTAGTGAATAATGCTGGAATTACAAAAGATGCAATGTTACATAAAATGGAGAAGTCTGCTTGGGAACAAGTATTACAAGTTAATTTAACTGGCGTTTTTTATTGTATGCAGCCAGCGCTTCTTTATATGAGACAACAACAGTATGGACGGGTTATTAATATTTCTTCTATTAGTAGGGAAGGAAATATTGGACAAGCAAATTATGCGGCTACAAAAGCAGGGGTTGTAGGTTTAACAAAAACAGCAGCGAAAGAGGTTGGAAGTTTTGGTATTACGTGTAATGCGATTTGTCCAGGATTTATGGATACAAATATGACCAAAACAATACCGGATAAAGTAAAAGAGAAAATGGTTGGAGCGATTCCAGTTGGAAGAATCGGAACACCGGAGGATATTGCAAACGCAGCAGCCTTTCTAGCATCAGAGTATGCATCTTATATTACAGGAGAGGTTTTACATGTTAGTGGCGGGTTGCAAGTTTAAATGAATACATAACGAGAAAGAACCCGACCTATTAGGTCAGGTTCTTTCTCGTTAGTTTAAGTTGATCCAAACGCTCTTCACTTCTGTATAGTTGTTTAGTGCATAAGATCCCATTTCGCGACCAAGGCCAGATTGTTTAAATCCTCCAAATGGAGATGCTGCATCAAAGACGTTATAACAGTTTACCCATACTGTACCTGCACGAACTTTACTTGCGATATAATGTGCAGTTTTTACGTTTTCTGTCCATACACCAGCCGCTAAGCCGAATTGTGATTTGTTCGCACGCTCAATTACCTCGTCAATATCATTGAATGGTAATGCAGAAATAACTGGACCAAAAATTTCTTCTTTAGCGATTGTCATCTCATCATTTACGTCCGCAAATATTGTTGGAGAAACGAAATATCCTTGGTCGAATGGTTTGTTTCCTCCGCAAAGTACTTCAGCACCTTCTTCAATTCCTTTTTCAATATAGCCCATTACGCGTTTTTGTTGTTCTTCAGAAACGAGAGGACCGATTGTAGTTTCTGGATTTAGACCGGTGCCTTGATTCAATTTTTTAGAATACAGAACGAGATCAGCCATGACATTATCGTACATTTTCTTCGGAATAAATAAGCGTGACCCAGCACAGCACACTTGTCCTTGGTTAAACATAACACCAGAAAGTGCAGCTGGAATTGCTCGAGATAAGTCAGCGTCTGGTAAAATAATGTTTGGTGATTTACCACCAAGCTCTAATGTAACGCGTTTCAATGATTCAGATGCTTGTCTCATAATTTGTTTTCCGACTGGAGTGGAGCCTGTAAATGCAATTTTATCAACGAGTGGATGATTAACGAGAGCTTGTCCAGCTGTTTCTCCGAATCCAGGAACGATGTTGACAACGCCTTTCGGGAATCCAGCTTCTTCAAATAATTCAGCTAAGTATAGAGCAGATAGTGGAGTTTGTTCAGCAGGTTTTAGGACGATTGTACATCCTGTTGCAAGAGCGGCTCCCATTTTCCACATTGCCATAAGAAGTGGGAAGTTCCATGGGATAATTTGGCCGACAACACCAACTGCTTCATGGCGTGTATAGTTAAAGTACTCACCGGAAACAGGGATTGTTTGCCCGACGATTTTTGTAGCCCAACCAGCATAGTAACGCATATGTTCAATTGCAAGCGGGACGTCTGCTGTCATTGTTTCACGGATTGGTTTTCCGTTATCTAACGTTTCGAGCTGTGCAAGCTCTTCTTTATGTTCTTCCATTAAATCAGCAAGCTTGTACATAAGACGACTTCGTTCAGAGGCGCTCATACGTGACCAAGGACCTTCGTCGAAAGCCATTCGAGCTGCTACGACAGCTTTATGAATATCTTCGCGACCAGCTTCAGAAACGACAGCTAGAGTTTCACCAGTTGCTGGGTTAGGAGTTTTAAAAGTTTTTCCGGAAGCGCTTTCGATAAACGTTCCATTCACATATAATTTCTTTGTACCTTGAAGAAATTTCTCTACTTTTTCATGAAGATTTACAGCTAGTTGACTCATTGCATAACCCCCTTGAAAATATAATGTAAACGCAGTACGAGACGGCGTTTATTCCGAAATCAAGGATGTGGGAACTAGATGAAAAACCTCTACTTAAAATCATAAATAACAAATACAGAAAATTCAAATTTCATTTGTGTTACAAATGTAAAAAATATGTAATGAAATATTGTATTCTATATAATTACAAAAAATCCTGCGCGTTTTTGTTTTCTAGTAGGAAAAACTAGAAGAACAGTGGTACAATTATACATCGTGAGAGGAGGGAGAAAATGAAGGATTATCATGATGATCCACGCTTTCGAATTGCCCATAGAGAAGCGTTAATTGGTCTTGGACTAGCTATTATTAATTTTATAATATGGTATGGATTTGCTTATGGGCTTGGCAGTAAGGATCCGAGTGAATATACATATGTATTAGGTTTTCCAGCATGGTTTTTTTATAGCTGTATCGTTGGATTTATCGTAATAGTTATTTTGCTTATTTTAGTTGTTCGTTTTTTATTTCAAGATATTTCACTCGATGAGGAAGAAAAAAGTGAGGAATGATAGATGAATTGGTATGTAATAATTCCAATGATAATTTCTTTTATCGTTGTGTTTTTAATTGGTGTATTTGCATCAAGACGTGTACAAGCAACTGCTAATAATAAATTTTTGCAAGAATATTTTCTTGGTGGGCGTGAGCTTGGCGGCTTATTATTAGCTATGACGATGATAGCTACGTACGGTAGTGCAAGTAGCTTTATTGGTGGGCCTGGTATTGCTTACAATATGGGACTTGGATGGGTGTTGTTATCGGCGATTCAAGTTGTAACAGGATATATTGTTTTAACGGTTATTGGTAAAAAGTTTGCTATTATCGCTAGGAAGATGGAGGCAATTACGCTTATTGATTATTTAAAGGGAAGATACAATAATAAGGCGGTAGTTGTTCTTTCTGCATTATGTATTATAATCTTTTTGTTTTCAGCAACAGTAGCTCAGTGGGTTGGTGGCGGACGATTAATTGAGTCACTAACAGGACTTTCCTATACAACGGCACTATTTTTATTTACATTTTCTGTACTTGTGTACGTGTTAATTGGTGGATTTCGTGCAGTCGCTTTATCAGATACATTATTAGGAATCATTATGTTAGTCGGAACAACAATCATTTTAATTGCTACTGTCATTGCTGGTGGTGGGGTTGAAAAGATAATGCATGAACTCGTTCAAATTAATCCAAAGCTAATAACACCATTCGGTGCGGACGGTAGTTTAACAAAAGCATATGTCACATCATTTTGGATTTTAATTGGAATTGGTGTCGTTGGATTACCACAAATTAGTGTGCGTGCTATGTCTTATAAAAATTCAAAAGCTATGCATCAGGCGCTAATCATTGGAACGGTTGTCGTTGGTACAATTATGATTGGTATGCATTTAACGGGTGTATTTGCACGAGTAGTACTTCCAGGTATAACGGTACCAGATAAAGTAATGCCGCTATTAGCGATGGAAGTGTTGCCACCTTGGTTAGCTGGAGTTTTCTTAGCTGCACCAATGGCAGCAATAATGTCTACTGTAAACTCATTATTATTACTTGTAAGTTCGTCAATTATTAAGGATATATATGTGAATTACATAAATAAAGAGGCAGCGGATAGTACGATAAAGAAAGGTAGTCTATGGATTACTGGTATCGTAGGATTACTCGTATATGCTGCAGCTATTAAGCCACCAGATTTTTTAATTTGGTTAAATTTATTTTCCTTCGGTGGTTTAGAAGCGGCGTTCATTTGGCCGATTGTGTTAGGTTTATATTGGAGAAAGGGAAATGCAACTGGAGCTCTCGCTTCTATTTTAGTTGGAGTAGGTTCCTATATGTTTATTCATCTTTGTTTTCCTAATCCATTTGGTATACATACAGTTGTTTTCCCGATATGCTTTGCTTTTATTGCTTATATAATTGGTAGTATGGTTACGATGAAAAAAGTAGCGGGATAAAATTGAAAAAACGTAGGGACTTCTACTATGAAGTTTCTACGTTTTTTTGTATATAACAAAATTTTTCTTTTTCATTCTGTATGCTGTCATGTATTCATAAAGTAATAACAATTGATGGGATGGAGTTGAGGTCTATGAAAAAAATATTATTTTTAGGAGACCCGGGAATTGACGACTCTTTAGCAATTATGTATGGATTGTTGCATCCTGATATAGATATTGTTGGAGTAGTAACGGGATATGGGAATGTAACGCAGGAAAAGGCGACGAGTAATGCGGCGTATTTATTGCAAATAGCGGGCCGGGAAGATATACCTGTTATTAATGGGGCTAAAATACCTTTGTCTGGGGAGTTTGTAACGTATTACCCAGAAATTCATGGAGCAGACGGCTTAGGTCCGATTCGTCCCCCTAAAGCCTTTTCTCCAAATATAAAACCTTTTTGTGAGTTTTTTGATATCATTGAAAAATATAAGGGTGAACTAATTATTGTTGATGCCGGCCGGTCAACAACGTTGGCGACGGCATTTATTTTGGAGAAACCGATGATGAAGTATGTGAAGGAATATTATATAATGGGCGGTGCTTTTTTAATGCCCGGAAATGTTACACCAGTCGCGGAGGCGAATTTTCATGGGGACCCAATTGCATCACAATTAGTTATGCAAAATGCAAAAAATGTGACATTAATACCGCTTAACGTTACATCAGAAGCGATTATTACACCGGAAATGGTGAAATACATTACGAAACATTCTAAAACGAATTTTAAGAAATTAATAGAACCGATTTTCACGTATTATTATAAAGCTTATAAAAACCTCAATCCTAAAATAACAGGGAGCCCAGTGCACGATGTAGTAACGATGATGGTAGCATCAAATCCATCTCTTTTAGATTACGTTTATCGCCGTGTTGATGTAGATACGATTGGAGTTGCAAAAGGAGAAAGTATCGCTGATTTTCGTCCTCAGCCTGATTCGAAAGCATTGAAAAATTGGGTGAAAATTGGTTGGTCTTTACATTATAAAAAGTTTCTTGAGGATTTTGTGAAAATTATGACGTAGACATAATAGTCGAATACAAGTTAAAATAATGGAGATGATTATTTTGTTATTAAGAGATAAATAGAGAAGAGCTACACAATAGGAGAGGAATTTTACTTGAAAAAAACTATAGTATGCGCAGTGATTGTGGGTATTTTTGTTTTGCTAATATCAGGTAACTTTTTAGTGAAAAAAGTTTGGAGTTCAAATAATGATGATGCGCAATATATAGCATCCTTTATTGAAGAACATAAAGATGAAAAAAATAGTGCACTTCTAATAAAAAGAAATGATAAAGTTGTTTATTCTGTAAATCCAAATGTTGTATTGCCAGTTGCTAGTACGATGAAGTTAATTGTGGCGCTTGAATATACGAAACAAGTTACAGAGGGGAAAATTGATTCGTCTAGTTTCGTCTCAATTAATGATGTGAATCGTTATTATGTACCAAATACAGATGGTGGTGCACAGGACAGGTGGCAAAATTATTTGCAGAAAACAGGGAAGATAACTGAAGGAGCGGTTTCTTTAGAAGAAGTTGCAAAAGGAATGGTTAAGTTCAGTTCAAATGCAAATACTGAATATTTAATGGAAGTGTTAGGGTTAGATAATATTAATCGAAATTTACAAAGCTTAGCGCTCCCTGCACACCAACCACTGTTTCCGATTGTTTCATCTTTATATATTCCAGGATATTTGCATAAAGAATTACATGTTCCGAAATATAAAATAGAGAAGAAGTTAAAAGAAATGTCTCAAGAGCAATATCGAGAGTATGCCATGATTATTCATGAACGCTTAAAAAAGAAGGGACCATTATTATTACAGCAGGAAATTCCTCTGTATTTAGAGGAACGATATGATAAAATTTGGTCGGATAGATTACCTGCCGCATCGGCAAATGATTATATGGTATTGCTTCAAAAGGCAAATCATAAAGGTGGCCTTACAGAAGCTGAAGAAAAAGTGTGGGCGAATATCGTTGAAACAGATATGAGTGCAAAGAAATATCGTAAAACATTCAGGCATGCTGGACAAAAGAATGGCTATACACCATGGACGGTAACTAAAGCAGTTTATGCAATGGATAAACGCGGAAACTGTACAGAAATTGTTTTCTTAGCAAATAATTTAAATGAAGATGACAGTGCTGAAATACGTAAACACTTGGCAAATTTACATTTCCAAGTGTTGCAAAGTGATAAGTATGATGCGACTGTTATTAAATAAACTCGGTGCTATAAGCGCCGAGTTTATTTTTGTGTACAAGCACTTTTTCGCTATCGCTGGGTATGATGGGTAGTAATACTTAGGCGAAAGGGGAAAAGGTGATGAAACAGAGTAAAGAAGAGTTTATAAAGAGTGAAGGCGCTGATTTCCCTGGGAAATCATATGTGGATTGTGTATTACAGCATGTATTTGATTTTCAACGCAATTATTTATTGAAAGATATGTTTCAAGTGCATAGGGCACATATTACTATGTTAACTGAAGAAAAGTTAATGAAAAGAGAAGAAGCTAAAGTTATACTAACAGCACTAAAAAAGGTAGAGGCAATTCCGAAGGATCAATTGCTATATACGGAGCAACATGAAGATCTTTTTTTCTTAGTTGAACATTTAATAGTTCAAGAAGCAAAGTGTGAATTTGTAAGTAATATGCATATCGGTAGAAGTAGAAATGATATGGGCGTAACGATGTATCGTATGAGTTTGCGGCAATATGTATTGCGGTTAATGGAGCACCATTTATTACTGCAAGAAAGCATGCTCCAACTCGCTGAGGAACATATGGAAACAATAATGCCTGCATATACACATACACAACCAGCGCAACCGACAACATTTGGTCATTATTCTTTAGCAATTTACGATACGATGCAAAGAGACTTAGAACGAATGAAAAGAACGTACCATCTTTTAAATCAGTCTCCAATGGGAGCTGCGGCCCTTTCTACAACAAGTTTTCCGATTAAGAGAGAACGAGTGGCGCAGTTGCTTGGATTTACAAATGTAATTGAAAACTCATATGACGCTGTTGCTGGAGCGGATTATTTATTAGAAGTTAGCTCGTTACTTATGGTAATTATGACGAATACGAGTAGGTGGATTCATGACTTCTTATTATTGGCAACGAAAGAGTATGACGGTATTACTGTTGCAAAGTCATATGTGCAAATTAGTAGTATTATGCCGCAAAAACGAAATCCAGTTTCAATTGAACATGCCCGTGCTATTACGAGTAGCGCTTTAGGTGAAGCATTTACTGTATTTCAAATGATTCATAATACACCATTTGGTGATATTGTCGATACAGAGGATGACTTACAGCCGTATTTATATAACGGAATCGAAAAGGCGATTCGTGTTTTTCGTATTATGAATGCAGTCATTCGAACGATGAAAGTAGAAGAGGAAACGTTAAAAAATCGTTCCTATAAACATGCAATTACGATAACAGATTTCGCAGATATTTTAACAAAAAACTATGAAGTTCCATTTCGGCATGCACATCATGCAGCAAGTACTATAGCGAATATGTCATTGGGGCAGAAAAAGGAGCTGCATGAATTAAATTTCAAAGACGTAAATGTATACTTACAAGAAAACTTGAAAGTGAATTTATTAGAAGAAGAGTGGAAAGAAATTATATCGCCAGAAGCTTTTATTCAAAAAAGAAATGTATACGGTGGACCGAGTAAAAAAGAAATGGAGCGTATGATTAAAAATCGTAAAGAGTCATTTCAGAGTGAAGAAGAGATATTTGAAAAGGAAAAACGGAGAATTTTACGAGCTGAAAATGATTTAAACACATTAGTTTCCAATATTATTGAATCGTAAAAGAAGGATTTGATGAATTAATCGCCAATATTTAATTAAAATAAAAATTGAGGGAAGAGATTGTCGATGATTCAATTGCACGTATATGAAGAGGTTATTCGTTTTAAAGAAGATGTTATACCATTTTTAGAAAAGAATGAGCAGGAAAATAATTTAATATTAGGCGTATTACAAGTTATTAAAGAACCGATATTTATGGCGGCAGCGAAACAAGGAGAAGAAGTGGCGATTGTATTTCTTCAAACAGTGGAGAAACAAATGATCGTTGCTACGTCTGAAATTTCGGAAGAGGATATAGTGGAACTTGCAAAGGAGTTAACGAAAGTATATCCAAATATTCCTGGATTGATCGGTAATAAAAAAATCGTACAGAAATTAGCTGAAGAGATTGCGATATTAGAACAGAAAAAAACTACTGTTGTGATGGAGCAAGGTGTATATGAACTAAAACGAGTAAAGAAGAAGTGGAACGGGAATGGGATTTTTCGAGAAATAAATAGCGATGAACTTCCATTAATAGAAAAATGGGTATATCAATTTTGTGAAGACGTGAAGCTTCCTACTACGAAAGAAGAAGCAAAACAAACTGCACATACGTTAATAACTACCAATCGTCTATTTGGTCTGGAAGTGGAAGGTAAACTAATCTCTATAGCTGCAAAAACGAGACCAACTACAAATAATATAACAGTCAATTTCGTTTATACGCCGAAAGAAGAACGGAAAAAAGGGTACGCATCTAATTGTGTAGCCGCACTTAGTCAACGTATGTTAGATGAAGGCTACAAAACAACTACATTATATACCGATCTAGCGAATCCAACATCTAATAAAATTTATCAAGAAATTGGTTATGAGCAAATTATGGAGTCTGTACTTATATTTATTGAAAAATAAAAAGGCGCGCTATGAACGTGCCTTTTTACTATTCATCAATTCGAATAACCTCGCCTTGTGGGAAGTCCTCAGTTTCTAGTAAATTACGAATAGCTTTCGCAACATATTCAGGTGACAGTAGCTTTCCTTCTGCTTTTAATGCGGTGAATCGATCTAAGTTTGTGAAATCCTCTTTGTTAGCCCCGCGAATTTGTTTTTGCATATTTGTATCAACAACACCTGGTGCAAAAGCGACGATTTTAACAGGGAATTCTCTTTCCGCTTCTTCAGTAGCTATGCACTGTGTAAACATATTGACACCGGCTTTCGTTGTGCAATAAGCTCCCCATCCGAAATAAGGATTTTTTCCTGCGCCAGATGAAATATTTATAACACGTTTTTCTACTTTCCAATTTTTCGTATGTTTCATGAAAGTGGAAGTAAGGATCATCGGTGCAATTAAATTAATGTGTACGTTCGTAATTAAAAGTTCACTTTCTGATTTTTCGATGGGTTTCATTGGTGCAACTGTGCCTGCATTATTAATTAAATGAATAGATGAGGCAGTGTCTTTTTTTATAGATGAAAAGATTTCGTTAAAGTGAGTTTCTAAATTATGTACATCTTGAAGATCTACGGAATGGAAAATACAATGGCTGTTTTTTTGCTTTGCGAGTTTTGTAAGCTCTTTATTCTCTCTTCTAGAAATAGAGATGATTGTTGTGTTTTCTTCCAACAATTGCGCGGCGATTGCCTCCCCTAAACCTTGTGAAGTTCCTGTTATGATAACGTAGCGCATAGTTTAGTAAACTCCTCTCCATATATGTGGAATTTTGTTGGACAACGTACATTGTATAGTTTGTCTACATTTTATAGTATAGAGCACTTTTTACTATAAATGAAATGAGATGATTGTGTGCCTTTTATGAATCGCTTTACAACAACAGTAACGGATATGGAACAGTATATGCAAGTGGGAAGGAGGGTGGATATTCTTGCATGAGAAAAAGTATACAAGTTCTCGTACAATACAGGCTGTATGCTAAACTAAATTATAAGGAGGGAAAAATATGAGACATCAAATGGGACTATATAATGAACCTTTTCAATCTATTTGTTCTGGCAAAAAAGTATTTGAAGTTAGGTTGTATGATAAAAAGCGTCAACAAATAAAACAAGGTGATGAAATTGTATTTACTAACCTTGTGACGGCAGAAATAATTGCTGTAAAGGTAACGGAGATAAAGCGATACGAGAGCTTTAAAGAAATGTATGAACAAATTGATGGAAAATTATTTGATCGTGAAAACGTTAGTATAGAGGAAAGGTTGGAAAGTACATACAAAATATATACGAAAGAACAAGAGAAAGAGTGGGGAACAGTTGCAATTGGTATTAAGGTAATAATATGAGAAGAAATCGCGGTGCAGCTATAATTATACAGGGTGGTAAAATCGCACTTATAAAACGTGTTCGAGAAAGTGAGATGTATTTTGTTTTTCCAGGCGGGGGGATTGAAGAAGGAGAAACACCTGAAGAAGCAACGAAGCGAGAGGTTTACGAAGAATTAGGGATACATATACAAGTGAAAAACCTTATCGCAAAGGTGGAGTATAAAGGTACCGAGTATTATTATAATGCCTATGTTACTGGTGGAGTGTTCGGAAGTGGTAACGGCGAGGAGTTCGAGTTGAAGGATAGAGGAAGCTATATTCCTGTATGGATGTCGATAAAAGAGTTGCTAAATATAAATATAAAACCTTATGATGTGGCCAAAAGTGTATTCGATTATTATGGAATATAAGGTCTGACAACATACAAAAAAAACCATTGACATAGCCTTCTGATTTAAGTATTGTATTCGAGTATGTTTATAATCAGGAGGTTTATATGAGCAATCAAACTACTACACATCATGTGAAAATGACAACAGCAGATCCATCTGGAATTGGTCTATTTGGATTAGCGATGGTAACACTTGTAGCATCATCTCAAAAGTTAGGCTTAACAGATGGCGTTTCACTTGTATTACCATGGGCAATCTTTTTAGGAGGATTTGCACAACTCTTTGCATGCATTCACGATGCAAAGCATAACAATACGTTCGGTACAACAGCATTTGGTGCTTACGGCCTATTTTGGTTAGGTGTTGGAACGTCTTGGTTAATTCAACTTGGAGTATTTGGCGAAAAATTAGCCCAAACTGCAGATTCAAAACAGCTTGGTGTAGCCTTTATCGGATACTTGATTTTTACGATCTTTATGACAATTGGTGCAATGGAAACACATAAAGTATTATTTATGATTTTCGTCCTTATTGATTTCTTATTTATTGGTCTTTCATTAAGTACATTAGGTGTTATGCCGCATGCAATGCATAATTTAGCAGCGTATTCTGAACTATGTATTTCATTATTATCTTTCTATGGTTCAGCAGCAGCAGTGTTAAATACACACTTCGGAAAAGTTGTATTACCAGTCGGAAAACCATTTGGTATTTTTAAAAAGTAATAAAAAAGAACGGATGATTGTATAGTCATCCGTTCTTTTTTATTTATTGATAGCTACAGCAGTAGATCCTGTCATTTCGGAAATCTTTTGAGAGCTTGCTGGGTTGCCGTCTATTGTTACATGAACTTGTTGCTTAGGATTCGCGGTAACAACCCAGGCGTTTGGTAAATAGCGTGATTTATGAGATAAGGTTGAAGGGATGTTTAAAATATCTCCCATTGCGTACAATGTCGCTGACGAGCCTCCGTCCATTGCCATTGCATTTACGGCCCCTTTTTCATAAAGAATATCTTGGCAGTCTCTTAAAGAAGCTCCGATACTATGAGGTTGTCTTCCGTCAATAATGAAAAACATAATTGATCCATCTTTTTTCTGAGCCATAATACTTCGGGGACCATAGCCCCATCCGCCATCATTTGTAATCATTTTTTCGCCATTTACAATTAGTTGAGGCATAAAGCCAGCAGCGGAAACGACATTTTTATTTAACAGTTGATTAGCAGAAAACTCTCCTGAAACCATTTGTCCGTATTTTGTAAGTCCACTTACGAGAGTAGGGGTATTAATGTCTTTCGGTGTGTTTATAACTTTCCCGTTTTCAATAACAATACCGATGCCTGTTTTACCACCACCATGTCCCGTTTCATCCCAAAAACCACTAGCATTTACAGCAGCAAGTGCATGATTTCGCTTTGCCATGACATATATCTTTTCTCCAACGTCTTTTCCTTGTGAACCTTGTTGTGTAACGAGATTTACATTTAATGGATTACTAATAGTCATTAATTTACCTTCGAAAAAATGGTCGTTATATTTTTTCTTAACTGTTTCAATCGAAACAGTTAGTGGTAAATTTTTCTTTCGCTCTAATTCTTGTTTTGAAAGTTTAGTATTAGCAAAATCGCTATTTTTCCATTTTGGATTTGTAATGGATTGAGAAATATCATTTAACTCATTATCAGACAGTAATGTAATTTTTGCGTATTGCGGATGTTGAGACGTTAAAATACTTTCCGCTGCGATGACACGTAAATTATGGCCGTATGAAGTGCCGAATAGAATAATGGCACCTACTGTTAATAATAGTGCAGTCAAAAGGGACGCTATTTTTAAAAGTCTAATAAAAAATTTTTTCATTATAAAGACTCCTCTTTTTGTAAGATCGAAATTGTTTGTTACCTGAAAATAATGAAATGTGTAAAGGGCCTTTCACATTATATATGCAACATATTAAATGTGAAAGGATGTATATACAATAAGTTGAGAAAGCAGATTTGGCAATAGATGAATATGAATGTTAATACTCAAAATGAAAAGGTAATAGTCAGATGTACTATTTCTTTTAACATAAATGAAAAGGATATAAATCGGATGAAAAATAATAATTGAAATTGATTCTCATTATTAATATAATGAGAATGAGAATCATTTATTGTAAGAGGGGGATGCCAAAGTGGCGAAAATTTTAATAGCGTATGCAAGTATGTCAGGAAATACAGAGAGTATAGCTGATTTAATTAAAGTAAGTTTAGATGCCTTTGATCACGAAGTAGTAATACAAGAGATGGAAGGTATGGATGCTGAAGAATTGTTAGCTTATGATGGAATTATTTTAGGGTCTTATACGTGGGGCGATGGTGAATTACCATTTGAAGCGGAAGACTTCCATGATGAGCTAGAAAATATAGATTTATCGGGTAAAAAAGTAGCTGTATTTGGATCAGGTGATACGGCGTACGAACTATTTTGTGAAGCAGTAACGATTTTTGAAGAACGTCTTGTAGGATGCGGGGCAGAACTTGTACAAGAAGGATTGAAAATTGAATTGGCTCCGGAAGACGAAGAGGACGTTGAAAAATGTAGTAATTTTGCAATTTCTTTTGCAGAGAAGTTCTAAGAATGGGAGTGTCAACGTGGAAACAATGTTAAGTGCAACTGCTATTACAAAGTTAAGAGATGGAAAACTTTTGTTAGCTACTACATATAATGGCTTATTCATTGAACAAGATGGAGAATGGAAACAGATTTTAAATGAGTTTCAAAAACGAATTCGGGATTTACATAGCGAAGGTAATGTAGTTTACGGAGTAGGAGACGAAGGAGTTTTTATTCGTAGTACGAATGGTGGAGAAACGTGGACGGTCCAGCGCTTCCCGACGAAAGCAACAAGCTGGAATGTATGTAGTAATGAGAATGGAACGGTAATTGCTCATGGAGATAAAACACTGTACCATTCTAGAAATTTCGGTTCCACCTGGGAAACTATTCATCCATTTCTTGATTACGGTAGTGATGCACCATCTATTCGTTCATTATTTTTATATAAACATTCCTTATTTATCGGTACAAAAATACATGCTAAATATGGTGGTGTTTGGCTTTTTAATTTAGAGACACATAAATTAAAAAGGATTAAAATAGCGACGAATCAGGTGATTTCTGCGTTGACTATACATAATTCCTATTTAGTAGCAGCAAGTGGATCTTGTAAGGGAATTAGCGGGAATATTTCTTTTTGTAAAATAGATGAGAGTGTTGAGAGTGATAAAATATGTTGGCATACATGTCAAAATGAGCAAAAAGCTAGTAGCTATTTAGACTTAAGTGTAGATCAACATGTGTTATATACAACGTCAACGCAAAATAAGGCGGGAATTAGCACAGTTTGCCGTGTGCTTCTTGATGAAGGAATTGTTACAGTATGTGATTCGGTTAAAGGGCATGGCTGGCGCATTGTTAATGAAAAAGAAGGCTATGTTGTAGCTGGATCAGGTGAATCAAAAGCGATGCAGTGGAAGAAAAAAACTGTATAGCTTAAAAAAAACTTTACTTTTATTATATTGATATGATATAGTTACTTTAAACCATTTTACTTTTAATAATATAGAGATTTAAATGAGCTGTAACTTCCGAGGAGGATAGCAATGTTAAATCTCCTTCGGGGGTTGCAGTTTTTTAATGTCTGACGTATTATTGTAAAGTGGTTGAAAATGAATATGTACATATAGGTACATTGTAGGAGGATTTTTTTCATGCAAAACGGTAAAGTAAAATGGTTTAACTCAGAAAAAGGTTTCGGTTTCATCGAAGTTGAAGGCGGAGAAGACGTATTCGTTCATTTCTCAGCTATCCAAGGCGACGGATTCAAAACTTTAGAAGAAGGTCAAGAAGTTACTTTCGAAGTAGAACAAGGTAACCGTGGACCTCAAGCTACAAACGTAAACAAGAAGTAATTATGAAAAAAGAAGGGCTTGCCCTTCTTTTTTTTGCGTTTTTTTGGTGAATGAATGTCCTCCTATGTACATTCGAAGATAAGACTGAATTTTTAATTTGTATTCAAGCGTATTAAATGTATAAACTGTATGTATAAATAGATACTGAAAATAAAGTGAAACTGCTAATTTAGAATTGGCATCAAAAGGAATTAGAAAGAGGTAAACAAATTGATAAACTCTACACATTTCATTGTGTTCGATATTGAAAGGAATTTCAGGCCATATAAATCAGAGGATCCGTCAGAAATAGTTGATATTGGAGCTTTAAAAATAGATGTGAGTACAATGAAGGTTATTGGAGAATTTTCAGAGTTAGTAAAACCAAGTGCTCCATTAACTCGTCATACAACAAAATTAACTGGCATTACAAAGAGAGATTTAATCGGTGTAGAGAAATTCCCTCAAATTATAGAGAAATTTATTCAGTTCATCGGAGAAGATTCTATATTTATTTCATGGGGAAAAGAAGATTATCGTTTTCTATCTCAAGATTGTACATTACACGGTGTAGAATGCCCATGTATGGAAAAAGAGAGCAGATTTGATTTGCAGAAATTTGTTTTCCAGGCGTATGAAGAATTGTTTGAACATACACCAAGTTTACAATTTGCAGTGGAGCAGCTCGGTTTAACATGGGAAGGTAGGCAACATCGTGCTTTAGCAGATGCCGAGAATACAGCAAATATATTTCTTAAAGTATATAACGAGAGAGATATTAATAAGCGATACAAGAGACATGGTGAGCTTGAACTTGTAAAGAACGGAAAACTAACAGAAAAAGCGAGAAAAAAGATGCGAAAATGGGTATTTAAAGAAATGAGAAAAAATACAGAGCACCTTTTTGTATGGAGTACATTTGAAAGTAGTGACACGTGGGAAAGTATAACGGAAAGGTATTATATAAGTGACTCTGCAGTAGAACTTCTGAAAAAACATTTTCGTACGGCGGTGAGAAAAGCGGAAAGGCAGTTGAAGTATTTGGCTGAGATGGAGAAAGCGCAGGAAGAGGGAAAGGTAACGTAAATGTATTAAGGTAGCTAAGTCTAGTCCTCTTTTTATGAGAAGAATTTATTAGTAAGTAATGTAAAAACTCCTATTCCATGTATAGATATAGGAGTTTTTTAGTATTTATTTTTTAAGTGAGTTAATCATTCGCGGTTCTATTCAATCCCGCTCGGATCATACCCAAACTGTTGCTTCTTCTCAATCCGCTCAATCACGTCTTGCAACTCATCCGGCTTCAGAAACTCAATCGGAGAGAAACCTTTTTCAAACGTAAGTGTGTCTGCTTCGATCATGAGTACATATCTGTCATTTACCTTCGCGATATGAATCAGGTCTCCGAAATCAGCAAGCAGTGCTTTCACGGAGATATGATCTGCTTTTAGTTTTAATTCCACTTCAGGGGCGTGCTCGACGATTTGAGCAGTAGCTTCCATTACTTCTTCTGTTGAAAATTGTTCCATAATTTCACGTTTTGGACTGGCAGCCCATACTTCCATCGCTTGGTCGAATTGTTCGCGTTCTTCTGTACCTTCTTCAAATACATCTTCAATTTGGTCGTATACCATGTCCATTACTTGTGTTTTCATAATTTCAGGCATAGAGCGTTCGTACTCGACGAATTTTAAGAAGTCTTCAAAGTAGCGGGCATGTGATGCTTGGTGTATTTTTAGTTCGCCTACTTCGACCATACCTTCTTCAGGCATGTATGGGTATTGGATAGACTTCATATTCTTTGTTGTAATAGCCATTTCAACGTTACGAATAAGTGTAGATTCATCAGAAATTGAAGCGACTTTTGGTTCGAAGTCACATTTCATAACGAATACGAATGGATCATCAAAATATTTGCGTAGTTTTGCTTGAGCGATTAAAAATACACCACCACGCACAGCGCTTGTGTCTAGATATGTATAAACGAGAGGTTCGCTCATATCTTTGAAGTTTTCTTTCGTTTCTGCAAAACGAATACGATTAAAAAGGTTGTAGTGAGGGTTTGAATCTAATTCATGTCCTTCTTCTACAATAAAGCGACCAATCTTTGTTGGAGCTTGTTCTGTTTTTGCATGACGTTCTACTTTTCGCTTCGATATTTTTAATAATTCACCATTCAAAAATTCTTTCAAAGAGCTATCTTCATACTCTTCCGCATCTAATGTTTGAAAATGCTTATAGCGTTTATCAACTGCTTCTCCTTTTCCTTCCACTTGTACAACATAAAAGGAAAGGAAATTTATTTCAAAATCCATATTTATCACCTTGTTTCATTTCGTTAACTCTTATCAGTATAGAGATGGAAAAAACTTTCGTCAATTTATATAAGGAAGGAAGAGTCCCTTCCTTATATATTTTTTATTTTCGAAATTAAAAGCCGTCTTCTAATGCTGAAAATGGAATGTTAAGTCTGTTTTCTACTGTACGTAAACGCTGATTTAAGCGGTTTAGTCTACGAGTATGTCGCTCAACTGTGTTTTCTAGTTGACGTACTCTTTGTTCAAGCTCATTTACTCGTCGTCCTAGTTGACGGTTTCCAGTGCCAGGAAAAGAGATTGGAAGTTGAAATTGTCTATTTGGATCATATGGATTAACTTGCTCTGTTTGATCTATATATTGTTGATATTGTGCTTGTAAATCGTATTGAGGTTGATATTCATATTCATATTGGTTATATGGATCATATGGGTTGTAGGGATACATATAAACTCCTCCATTTCTTTAAGGTGGGTTAAATTCATCATAATGTATGTGTGAAAGCGGAGTAGTGGCACGGCAAATACCTATAAATGTTTCAGTGGTTCATTATTTATGGCAAATTAAGAACATGGAGGTTTTATAATTGTATTTAATTTGGTTAATGGTATATACTGGATATAATGGTTACATAAAGGTTACAATTCTATCGAACTTAAATTTTTTATGTAGATATGTATAGACATTTTGGAAAGAAAAGAGTAATTTATATAGAGTAAAAATAACTTGTAACATTTTCTAAATATATTGTAAAATGATTGTAACAAAACATACATAAAAATGAAATAATACATAAGAAATGATGTTGGGAAAAAGGGGAGAGTATATTGTTACGTAAAGTAAAGGGTATATTAGTAGGGGTGCTATGCATAGCTGTAGTAAGCGGTTGTGGTACAAAAGTGAGTGATGTGGCATTAGTAAGTGATATCGGCGGAAACGTTGTAGAAGCTAAGGCAGAAGTACAGGATAGCATTAGCTTAGTGGATGGTCGTACTGGCACTGAAGTGAAAAAAATAGATTTATCAAGCTTAGGCTATTTTGAAGATGAAGCGAAATTCAAAAAATCGGTAACGAAGGTTGCTAGTGAGGTAGGGAAGAGCGTCGATAAAAAGATGGTTCCTTCACGTATAGCGCCTGATGGAACTTGGCAAGAAGGAAAGCCTTCGTCTGAATTAATGGAAAAAGAATTAGTAGATAAATTATTAAATGTAGGTATGTGGGATTCTTCTTATCAGTTACCAATTGTGGAGAAAAAACCTACTGCAACACTAAGTGATGCGCAAGGTAATGGTACTGTAATTGGTAGATATGAAACGAATTTAGGTGGCTCAACAGGTGGCCGAATTGAAAATATTCGTTTGTCTGCGGCGAGCGTAAATGGGGTTGTTTTAGCGAAGGGAGACCGTTTTTCTTTTAATGCATTAATCGGTGATACAACGCCAGATAAAGGATATCAATTAGGAAAAGAAATTGTAGATGGTAAATTAGTAGATGGTTATGGTGGTGGCGTTTGTCAAACATCATCTACTTTATTCAATGCAGCAGATCAAGCTGGTTTGACAATGGTAGAGAGAACTACACATTCTAAAACAGTGGGTTATGTTCCACAAGGAAGAGATGCTACAATTGCATATCCATATTTAGACTTAGTATTTGAAAACACGAATGATGCTCCTGTTAAGCTTTATATGGGTATACAAGGTGGAAAGTTAGTTGCTGAAGTACATAAGATGAAATAAATATCATAAGCTATAAAAATATAAGATTTGAAGCCGGTAATTCTAAGTTTGTTAGAAGTGCCGGCTTTTTGTGTACAGTTTATTAAGAATAGTAATTTTGATGGCGTACAGCGGAATTGAATGAAGTAGGACTTGGACGCGTCGATGCTTATTATAATGATAAAGTTCAAGTGGAAACAACAATAACAAAGGCGAAACTAGATAATGTGAAAGTTGGATTTGGTCCACTTGAATGGGGAGAGATTGCATTTCCATTTGCAAAAAAGAGTGAAAAGTTAGAAGATGTAAATAAAGCGTTAAAAGAATTAGAGCAAGATGGAACATTAAGTGACATATCGAAAAAATGGCTAAAAGTTGATGCTACAAAAAAACAAAATTAAGGTGTATTTGTTAAATGCGGCTATTGCCTATCAACTTATATAAAAAACTAAAGGGGAACTGGAGAGGAAGTTATTCATGGTACAAATTCATCCGAAAACACGTATTGGTCATGTCGAATTTAAAGTAAAAGATTTAGAGCGTCAAATTGTTTTTTATGAGAATGTAGTAGGGTTAGAAATAATTAAGCAAGAGGGGAATAAAGCATATTTAGCAGGAAAAGGTGGTAAGAATACGTTACTTGTTCTTGAGCAGTTGGAAGATGCAGCGCTGCAAGAACCGCGTACGACGGGTATATATCACGTTGCCTTTTTAGTTCCGACTCGTGAAGCTTTTGCTTCGGCACTATTTGGTGTTATTCGCAATAAAAAGGTAATTGATAGTCCAGCTGAACAAGAAGGACGTTATACATATTCAAATGAAATTTTGCCAATTTCAAGATTTAATAGCGCAAGTGATCATACGTATAGTGAGGCGTTTTATTTACAAGATTTAGAGGGCAATGGTATCGAGATTTATGCAGACCGTCCTCGAGATCAATGGGGAGAGGGATCAGGAGGAAGTACGCCACTTGATTTAAAAGAACTAGCAAAGCTCGTTAATTATGAGTTTGATGGATTACCTGCTGACACTGTCGTTGGGCACGTACATTTACGAATAGCTGATGTAGAAAAGTCACATGAGTTTTATGTAGAAACAGTAGGTTTTGAAGTACAACAGCGTGAAGATGATTGCTTATTTATTTCGGCAGGTGGTTATCATCATCATATCGGTGCGAATACGTGGAATGGGGTAAATAACCCGCACCCACCAGCACATGCAACTGGATTAAAGGTGTATACGATTGTATTACCACATAAAGAAGCTTTAGATGAAGTGAAAGAAAGATTAATAGAAAAACAACATGAAATAAATGAAACTACAAATGGATTTACGGTAGTAGATCCGAGTGGTATTACAGTACAGTTTGAAATAGAAGTAGTATAAAAGAAACCAGAAAGTGTTTAATCACTTTCTGGTTTCTTTTTTGATGAGTTATTCATAGCTCAATCCAATACCTTCTTACAACATTTCCATCTTTTTCAGTAAAATCTTCATCACGGAGACCGTCGTTATGTAAAATCGTTTTCTCTGAAGCAGTATTCACTTCGTCGCAAACGACAAGTACTTTCGTGATGTTTAATTCTTTCGTTTTTTCTAGTGATAACTCTAGTAACTTCGTAGCATAACCTTTTCTTCTTTCAGAAGGGCGAATGCCATAACCGATATGACCACCAGCGTTAAATAGATGATCAGTTAAACTATGACGTATATTAACAACTCCTACAACTCTATTTTCATCTGTCACGAGCCAATAAGTAGAATCTGGTACCCAAGTTTCAGGAATATTTATTCCGTTATGTGCATCGAGTAATTCTTGAATCATAGCTGGGAAGTTAGAAGGGTCTTTTGAAATAACCCATGGAATCATCGTTTCACCGCTATCTTTCCATTCGTTATAAAACTCTAAGTATTCTTCTTGTAAATCAGTAGTAGGTGTAATTAAAGAGACGTTCATTGTTAGTAAGCTCCTTTTATTTATGCTTTATTTCACAAAAATTGCGGCATGAAATGAAAGCGTTGTCTGACTTTCTCAACCTCATTTCATGCAATCCACATTCCGTTTTTAAATGAAAATTAGTTTGGATTTAAAAATTAAAGTTTTTCGTATGGAAAGTAGGTTGCTTTTTAATTTATGTTAATATTTAAAATATTAACATAAATTCACTGGGATATTAAATATATTTTAATAAAATGCTTTTATATCGATGGATAGATACATGTGATAATTTTTGTTTTATCTCTCTATAATGAATAAAAGGGGGAAGTGCTCGTGAGTTTAGATATTGATTTTATTATACGAATCGGTGTTGCTGGTTTGTTAGGAGCAATGATTGGTATTGAAAGAGAAATTCGTTCAAAAGAGGCAGGGTTAAAAACGCATTTCTTAGTAGCGGTAGGAAGTGCTTTAATAATGGTTGTTTCGAAATATGCTTTTTCAGATATTATGTTTGAAGATCATATGTCTCTTGATCCGAGTCGTATTGCAGCACAAGTTGTTAGTGGAGTGGGGTTTCTAGGTGCAGGTACAATTATTATTCAAAAGCAGGCAGTGAAAGGATTAACGACAGCGGCTGGTTTATGGGCAACTGCAGGAATTGGATTAGCAATTGGAGCAGGTATGTATGTAGTAGGGATTGGAGCGACGATTCTCGTTTTAATTGGTTTAGAGATTGTAAGTCGTATTTTTAAGGTGCAATTTTTATTTCCGCAAAACATAGCGGTGCAAATGTGTATGAATAAACACGAAGCAGTTCAACAAATATTAGAAACGTTACAAGTGAAAGGTATTCCAATCCTTTCATATGAAGTTGATGTATTACAGCAAGAGGAGGGCGTAATCTATAAAGTAGGAATGCAACTAAAAAATATATCAGCAGAAGAAAAGAATATATTCATTCAACATATGCAATCGTTACCGGAAGTTACGTTTATAAAGCTAAAATCATAATAGTGAAAAAGAGGGATAAGTAATAGTAGAAATTTTAATGTAACGAATGAAAATAATATTGGAATAAACTGGGTTCTTTATTCAGAAGCGGATTTAAATAATTATGTTACGTATGCTCAGCCGCAAGGGAATAAATTAGTAGGTAGTTATTATATGTATCCAGGGAAGTATTATTTACATGTATATCAATATGGTGGGGGATCAGGGAATAATACGGTAGAAGTGAAATAGTAAAAAGGTCGCCATTCATGGCGACCTTTTTATTACGCGTTATACCCAAATAATTTTAAATCTTCTCCTGAGTCTGAAATAATTTTCTCAAATCGCAATCCTACTTTTTCTAAAAGCTTTCCTGAATCAGCATTATCTATAGAAGTAATCGCTACAATTCGTTTAAGCCCCAGCTCATTTTTCCCATATTCCATTACCGCAGCAGCTGATTCATAGCCATATCCTTTTGAGCGGAATTTTTCTAAAAAGGCAAAGCCGATATCAACATCTTCTAGTGAATCTCTTTTAATAAGGCCACACATACCAAGTGGAGTGAGATCTTCTTTTCGTTCTACTAAGTAAAGGCCAAAGCCAATTTTGTTATACATATCGACTGGACCGTTTAAAATATAATTTTTAGCATCTTCTAAGTTTCTAACCCCTTTATCACCGATAAACTGAATCCATGCAGGATCGTTTACTAACTCGAGAATAAATGGAGCATCTTTAACATCGAACCAGCGAAGAATGAGGCGTTCAGTTTCACGAACTATCAATCTATTGCACCACCTTTAAAAGTTATAACAATTAGTATGGATTGTGCAAAACAAAAGTGCAAGTTATTTTAATTGAGTTCTACTTGTTCACATAAAGTTCGATTGTTTTGTATAAAAGGATATTTTATAATTAAAATTAACTGGAAAGAGTGAGATGCTTATACAATGACTCCTAGGAAACTAGGAGTTTTTACTATATAACTATCATTATTACTAAATATGACACACTACACATTCTACTTAAGGAGGTATATAATGAAGAAATTATATAATGCATCGTTTACTTATTTAATTATAGGTTTACTATCGGGAATATTCGCTAGAGAGTATGGAAAATATAAAGGGATTTTAGGATCTACACTATTAAATCTTTTGCACACACACACGCTTGTGCTTGGCTTTTTCTTCTTTTTAATTGCTTTAGGATTAGCAAAAGTATTCGCGTTTCATGAAGTGAAAGGATTTAATAAATGGTTTGTTTTACATAACATCGCATTAACTTTAATGTTAGGTTCGCTGGCAGCGAGAGGACTTCTTCAGCTAAATGGAGCGGACTTTAAAGGATTAACTTATATTGTAGGATTCTCTCATTCGATGATGGCATTCACATTAATTTGGTTTATGCTTTTAATAAAGAAGTCATTTAAAATGTAGTTAAAAAAGAACTTGTAGCGTATGCTGCAAGTTCTTTTTTATGTACAAGTGACGTAAACTTACTATTCTGATTATTTTGTATAAAAATGGTATAATTATTGTGAAGTAAATAATATAAAAGGGGAGCTTGTTATGGAAATAACAATTGAACATTTAGTAAATGAATTAAAGGATGTACTTCCAGAAGATCGAGTAGTTGTTAATACGACAGTAAGAGAGTTACATAGTAAAGATGAATCTTACCATACTAGTAGTTTACCTGATGTAGTTGTGTTTCCAAAAACGACCGAAGAGGTTAGAGAGATAATGAAAGTAGCGAGTCAGCATGGAAAGGCTGTCGTTCCATTTGGAGTAGGCTCCAGTTTAGAGGGGCATATAATTCCTTATGAAAAGGGGATTACGGTTGATTTTTCATTAATGAACAAAATACTTGAAATAAGAGAGAAAGATTTTCTTGTGAAAGTACAACCGGGAGTGACTCGTTCTCAGCTTAATAAAGAATTGAAAAAGCATGGTCTGTTTTTTAGTGTGGATCCTGGAGCAGATGCAACATTAGGAGGAATGGCTGCTACGAATGCGAGCGGAACGACAGCAGTGAAATATGGTGTTATGCGTGATCAAGTTCGTGATTTAGAAGTAGTTCTTGCTGATGGGCAAGTGATACATACTGGCAATTTAGCGGCGAAGTCATCATCAGGTTATCATTTAAATGGTATTTTTGTAGGATCAGAAGGTACGCTTGGATGCTTTACAGAGTTAACATTAAAAGTATACGGTATACCAGAACATGTTATGGCTGCGAGAGCGTCGTTTCCATCTATAAATGATGCAGTAGAAGCTGTTATAAATATATTGCAAGCTGGCATTCCAATTGCGAGAATCGAGCTTGTTGATGAATTATCTATGAAACAAGTAAACCATTACAGCGAAACAAACTATAGAGAAGAACCAACGCTATTTATAGAGTTTCATGGCAATGAAGCAGGGCTAAAACAAGATATTGAATTTACGAAAGAAATTGTTTTTGATCATAAGTGTAGAGAAATTGCTTTTGAAACTGAAACTGCGGCGAGAAATAAATTATGGGATGCAAGACATAACTTAGCATACTCGTACGTTCATAGTTATCCTGGTAAAAAGCTAATGAGTACGGATGTTTGTTTACCAATTTCTGAATTAGCTGGCGCAATACAACATGCGAAAGAGACATTAGATAAAGTTAGTCTTGTTGGTGGTATTCTTGGCCATGTAGGAGACGGGAATTTTCACGTGCTCTTAATGGTTGATCCAAACGATAAAGATGAAGTGAAAAAGGCGGACGAAATAAACGAAAGTATCGTACTGTATGCTCTTAAACGTGGTGGAACGTGTACGGGAGAGCATGGCGTTGGAATAGGAAAACTAAAGTATCAAGAAGAAGAACATGGTGCGGCATTATTGGTAATGGAGAAAATAAAGAAAGCTCTTGATCCGCAAAATATTTTGAATCCAAATAAAGTTTTTAAGCTAAAAGATAAGGAATGATGAAATTTGGAGAAACGAATTATACATCTTGAAGGATTGGTCGTTTTATTAGCTGCTATTTATATATATGCATTATGTGGATTTAGTTGGTTATTATTTATCGTATTACTTTTGGCGCCTGATTTAGCAATGATAGCGTACGCTATAAACAATCGTGTCGGTGCACAAATGTATAATCTATTTCACACATATATCATATCCATATTACTTGTTTTAATAGGGGTCTATTTTAAGATGGATTCAATTTTAATGGTCGGTTTAATATGGACAGCACATATTGGGATGGATCGAATGCTTGGGTATGGATTGAAGTATGAGACGGATTTTAAGGACACTCATATTCAGAGGTTATAAAAGTGATTTGAGAAGGATGGGGCAATTGAAACGATTTATTACTGTTGAGAAATATAATACACAATGGGAAAGTGAATTTTGTAAATTACAGACGTTTCTTAATAACGTAATGGGAGAACTCATTTTTTCTATAGAGCACGTTGGGAGTACATCTGTTAAAGGTCTTGCTTCTAAACCGATATTAGATATCGATGTTGTAATAGAAAATTATGATGTTTTTCCTAAAATAATAAAGAAACTTGAAAAGATAGGGTATTTTCATCAAAAAGAGTGGAGTTTTAAGGGGAGAGAAGCTTTTGGGAGAAAGGATCAATATGTTCCGAGGGATGGAAAGAATGCCATTTGGATGGAACATCATTTATATGTATGCGATAAGGATAGTGAAGAGTTAAGAAGACATGTAGCGTTTCGGGATTATCTTCGTGAAAATTCTAATGCTATTATCGAATATGGACAGTTAAAGAGAGAATTAGCAGCAACTATGAAAGATCGAGCGAGTTATAGTTTAGGTAAGACGGAATTTATTAAAGGTGTATTAGAAAAAGCTAAGAAGGATAGTTAAATAAAGGAGTTTGTATCAATAAAAAAGTTGACTAAGGTGGCAGAAATCATATTATGCCACCTATTATTTTTGAAACAGAGGTTTTGCTCTATAAGCACTGACCTTATAAAACAATTACAATCTGCCCCTGTTGAATAATAAATCTCATAAATATAATGGGAAATAAGAAGATAAGAAAAGAGGGAGTTTATGTACATACCTAAGCATTTCGCTATACAAGATGAAGAGACGAAGTACGAAATTATTGAACAAAATAGCTTTGCAACTTTATTTTCTCAGCATAACGGAACACCATACGCAACACATTTGCCGTTATTGTTAAATAGGGAAACACTTACTTTATACGGGCATTTTGCACGCCAAAATGAGCAGTGGAAAGATAGTGGGAATCAACAAGTGCTAGCTGTATTTCAAGGGCCGCATAGCTACATTTCTCCGTCATGGTATGAAACAAATAAAGCAGTACCAACATGGAACTATGTTGCGGTGCATGTATATGGTGAATTAGAAACTGTTGAAGATGAACAAGAATTAATAGATTCTCTTCAAGATTTAGTACATAAATATGAAAATCCAAAGAGCACCTACTCGCTGAATGAGGTAGATCCGAATTATGTGGAAGGATTAAGTAGGGGGATAGTTGGTTTTAAGATAAAGATTAATAAAATAGAAGGAAAAGCGAAGTTAAGTCAAAATCATTCTCTAGAGAGACGAGGACTAGTTATAGAAGAACTTGAGAAGGTTGGTGATGAGGGGGGTAGGGGGATTTCTGATTTGATGAAAGAAATAGAGTAAGAAAGTGGATTTCATATGAAATAAAGGGATGATTTTATTTTGTAGAAATATATTTTATTTGAAATAAAAAATGCCTAAGAGCGCCGGTTCGAACCCTGTCGGAGGTATATGGAAAACCTTATATTATAAAATATCTATCTGTTTTATTATTCATATAAATGGTAAAGTTATGTTTAGAATATTCTATAAGGGGGTACAAACTGGAAGTCTTTTTAGTCGCCGCTTTTTCAGCTATTATCATAATGATGACTGTTTTTGTTATAATAAAAGCTTGTTTTACCGGGTACAAGAGGAATGATATATCTTTTCGGAAATTTATTCTTTTATCCGGTGCTTCAATTGTGATAGGCTGTTTAGTTTCATTTGTACTACCATTTGGCTATGAAAAAATATTCGATTATATTAACTAAATGAACGTATTTAAAAAGACCTTCTTAATTGAAGGTCTTTCGTTTTTTAAAGTGATTTTTCAGTTGTTGTTGAGTTGTAGTCTTTACTTACGTCAACGGATTTGAAAAAATCAGGCCGTTGTGGTGCGGGGGTGTCCCCAATATTCAATGCAACATATCCTTGCTGTGTTATTGGTATTTCGGAAGTATAACCTAACCCAAGAGTTGAGATGCCCATAACAGCTAAGCCTATGATGCTCAATTTGATTTTTTTCATTATAGCAAAGCTCCTTTTTCTTCATGTTTTTTTCTTGCTTGATTGGCCATGTGAAAATATTTACTAGCTTTTATATGGTCTTCATTTTCATAAAATATATTTGCTAGAACATCGGTGTATTCTTGTATACACTCCCAAAGGTTTTCTATTTTAAAGTAAGAAATTCCTTCCAAAATTATCATTTCTAAATCATTAATAGGAGTTTTATTATTTAATGCTTGTAAAATCATGAAACGATGTTGAAATTCTTTGTTTTCTAATTTATTAGAGATACTTAATCCTTTTTCTATAAATCCTTTAGCTTGGGCATATTCTCCTAGTTTGTAGTATTCACGCGCTTCAATAAAAAGTGCTTTAAAATGATTTGGTTTTTTTGTTGTAACCTCTGAAATATGTCGCATTGCTAACTCTGAAAGATTTTGACTTGCATATAACCAAGCTAAATTGTGTCTCACTCTCAATGATAAAGTCTCTTCTGAATATTTCTGTAGAATATTTAATGCTGAATCGAGTCTAATTTCTGCTTGTTCAAATTGTTTTAAATCTATACAAGATAAACCAAAAATGTTATCACATAAAGCTACATTAATTTCATGGTTTATATGTTTTGAAAAAATCTCTTTAGCTTCATTTACAGTTTGAATTGCTACTAGTGGTTGATATGTTTGATAATAATAGGAAGCTAAACGGTAGTTAAATTCAGCCTTCTCTAATTCGTCAGATATGTGGATTAACAGCTTCTTAGCTTTCTCGAAGAGGTGTTTTGCTGTATTATAGTCTCCAATAATCGTATTGTGAATGGCTTTGAAAAAATGATAATAATAAGAAAGTAGGCCCTTCTCTGGAAGTGGGAAAGAATCAATTTTATTAAAAGAATCTTTATTGATATTTAATCCATCTGTTAAAACAGTATATCTAAAGTTAAAAAGTGAATAATATAATTGCAGGTTTGTATCTTCTTCTGAACTAGAGATTATATCCTCAATCTCTTTTTTTAGTTTTTTTGCATGGATAGTTTGATGTTGTAATATAGCTAAATACCAGTCATTAAATAGTTTTGTAACTTGTTCATTACCTTGTAGTTGAACGTTCATGAAATCCCCTCGCTTTTTGAATATTCTTATAAATAATACTATCAAAAATAATAATATATAGAAATGGAATTTTTATTTCTCAATATTTGTTTTAAATTGTATATACTAAATTGATTTAAATAGGGGGATTTCGTTGGTCTAAAGAGGGTGACATATATGTAACACACTTTTACGGGGAATAGCTACTAGTGGAATGGCATTTCATTGTTTTCGTTAGAGAGGGAAATGTATAAAAAAGGTGTGTTCACACAACTTGTATGAACACACCTTTTTACATATTAAACAATCACGTCCCACAAAAAGTCCTATAAGGACGATTTGTCGGCGCTGGAGGCGTGCAGTAATCCGCTTGTTCTGGAGAATATTCATAAGGATTTGATAAAGCTTGAAGGAGTTTTTCCATTACGCTATAGTCTCCATCTTTAACGGCTGCTTCTAGTGCTTCTTCTACTCGGTGGTTTCGAGGGATGATTACTGGGTTGGTATTTTTCATCCGCTTGTAGGCATCATCTTTTGATTCTTTTTGTCTTTCTAATCGAGATTGCCATAGCTTGTGCCACTCTTTAAATTCAGGACTTTCAAATAAAGGTGCATTTTCTAATGTGTTGTCAGTTAATGCACGGAATGTATTTGTATAATCTGCTTTATGTTTTTCCATCGCTTTTAAAAGTTTCTCAATAAGTGGTTGATCTTGTTCCTCGTTGCTAAATAGTCCTAATTTCTTCTTCATGCCGAGGAACCAATTGTTTTCGTACTGCACGCCAAATTTTGAAATTTCATCTTGTGCAATTTTTAGTGCTTCTTCTTCATCTTCGTGTAATATCGGTATTAAAGATTCAGCTAAACGAGCGAGATCCCAGGCAGCCATATATGGTTGATTTCCATATGCATAGCGGCCTTGTGTGTCAATAGAGCTAAAGACTGTTCCTTGGTCATAACTGTCCATAAATGCACAAGGACCATAATCAATCGTTTCACCGCTAATCGTTATATTGTCAGTGTTCATTACGCCGTGAATGAAGCCGACGAGCTGCCATTTTGCGATAAGGCTTGCTTGTTTTTTAATAACTTCTTGTAATAATGAAACGTATGGATTTTCATGAGATTCAACTTCTGGATAATGTCTTTTTATCGTATAATCAGCTAAAGCTTTGAGATCTTCGATTGAGCCGCGAGCTGCTGCGTATTGGAATGTTCCAACGCGTATATGACTGCTTGCAACCCTAGTTAAAATCGCCCCAGGTAACTTTGTTTCACGATAGATTGGTTCGCCAGTTGAGACTACTGCTAAACTGCGAGTAGTTGGAATATCAAGTGCGTACATCGCTTCACTAATAATATACTCACGTAGCATAGGACCGAACGCAGCACGGCCATCACCACGGCGTGAATATGGAGTAGGGCCAGAACCTTTCAACTGAATATCAAAACGTTCGCCTGAAGGAGTAATTTGTTCGCCGATTAAAAGAGCACGACCATCTCCTAACATGTTGAAATGGCCAAATTGGTGTCCAGCATACGCTTGAGCTAGTGGATGAGCTCCTTCTGGAATTGCATTACCAGCGAGAATGGCAATTTCAGCTTCCTTTTTTAGTTCCTCAGGATTAAAACCAAGAGATATTGCTAATGAATTGTTTAGTTTAATTAACTCCGGTGAGCTTACAGGAGTTGGGGGTATTTCTGTATAAAATGATTGTGGTAATGTAGCATAACTAGTTTCTAAATTCCAACCAGCTTCATTATTTTTAGTCATCTTATCTCCTCCTTTTTTTATTTTTTAATTATGTATTTGTACTTATGTATTCTTTGTAAAGTTAACGAAAAGTATAATATGATATTTCCCCTTGAAATCTATTGTAAGGACTTCAGTGCATTGTGTCTATTTAACAGCAAATACAAAAACTCCATTTTTCAAAAAGATTGATTAAAATGGAGTTTTTGTTATTATTTGATTTTTACAATTATTTTTCCTTTTGCTCTTCCAGACTCTGAATATTCCATTGCTTTTTGAGCATCTTCAAAAGGAAAAACTCGATCGATTACAGGTTTGATTTTTCCAGATTCAATATAGTTTGCAATAATACGTAATTGATCCCCACTTGGCTTCATAAATAAAAATGAATATTGAGCATTATGCTTTTTTTCAAGTGTAGTAAGTTTTTTGCTTGCTAATGAAAATAAGAGTGTTTTGAAAAATCCTGAACCAAATTCTTTACCGAATCGAGCATTCGGCATTCCTGAAACGGAAACAATGTTTCCTCCGTTTTTTATAATATCGAATGACTTTTCAAGTGTTGTACCGCCGAGTGTATCAAATACCGCATCATAATTTTTTAATATATCTTCAAATTGCTCTGTTTTGTAATTAATAATTTTATCTGCGCCAAGAGACTTTACTAAATTCGCACCAGCTTCACTAGCAGTCGTTGCAACAGTGGCACCCATTATTTTTGCTAACTGAATTGCGAAAGTACCAACACCACCGGATCCAGCATGAATCAAAATCTTTTGCCCTTTTTGTAAGTGCATGATGTCATGTAATGCTTGATATGATGTTAAGCCAACGAGTGGAATCGACGCCGCTTCTTCAAAACTTAAATTTTTAGGTTTTAAGGCTATATCATCCTCATGGATGGCTATATATTCCGCAAAAGTACCGATCTTATCTTTTCTTGGACGTGCATATATTTCATCACCAACTTTAAAGCGATTCACTTTTGCTCCAACCTTCACGATGACACCGGAAAAGTCATTACCGAGGGTTAGAGGCATTTTATATTTAAGTAACATCTTCACTTTTCCATCGCGTATTTTAAAATCAATTGGGTTAATACTAGCTGCATGAATTTCCGCGAGCACCTCATACTCATTTATTTCAGGAGTAGGTAGCTCTGTCATACGCATTGGGACTTTCTCATATTTATCAATTATCATTGCTTTCATTTCTTATACCTCCGAATACCGTATCTTTTTTCAATAAAAGTTTTGCAATAGCTTCTCAATATCTAATACAAGATTTTTTAATAAACCTAATTTTGTACGTATATCAATATAATAAAAGTTTTTTGTACCTTCTTTTCGCATTAAAATAATACCGGCTTCTCGTAAAATCTTAAGGTGATGTGATACTGCTGGTCGAGAAAGGTGTGTTTGTTTAGTGATTTCTCCTACACGTAATCCTGTTTGACATTCCGTTTCCATTAGAACTAACAAAATAGCTTGACGTGTTTCATCACCAATTGCCACTAATACTTTTTGACAATCAATAAAATCTTCTTTAATAACATTTAATTGTTCTTGTTTATTCATTTAAATCACTTTACCTCCAATAATGAGTCGAAAGGTTTAAGATGATGAACCATTACATCGATACGGTAATGCTACATGATTGATGTATTCGATGCAATATTGAGAAAGAAAATCGAGACGAATCAAATTTTATGTGTTGAAAATTATAGGGGATAGAAAAGAGAATAGAAAAGGGAATAGAAGGTTTACATACCACAATGGATGAAGTTTTAAAGAATAGAAAATGATCTAGTAATGCGTCTTCTATAGACGGTGAAAATTATAAAGGAGAAGGTATTGCTGAAGCAATTAAACGGTCGTAACCCTATATGACCTATAGGGTTACGACCGTTTATAATGTTTTTATTATTTCCGAAGTCTACGTCAGAAAATAGTTCGACGTAAAGTAGGTTCTTCTGTTTTATCCTTTAATACATATATAATTTCTATAATTGTATATGTATTAAAGGATAAAAGTAATTTGGGGCGTAATCTATCTATATGATAATTCAAAATGAAATATAAGTCTATATTTTTGTTGTTTTTTTGATTATATTTATGTCACTGAGCTCAGAAGAATATATGTGGAGGGAAAAAATATGAAATCGAAACATGTACCAGTTTTAATTGTTGGAGGGGGATTATCAGGATTAGCGTCTGCGTTATTTCTCGCAAAACATAACGTTGATTACTTACTTATTGAACGCCATCAGACTACTGCGATTCATCCAAAAGCAGGTGGAATCACATTTCGCACAATGGAATTATTTCGAGAATTAGGTCTAGAAAAAAGAATTAAATTAGCTGGTAAAGCATTAGAGAACTGTCACGGGAGGATTGCGGTTCAAACGATAGCTGAAGTAAATAATGAAGAGTTGGAACAAATAAGGGCGGCGCAGTATGAAAATAATGAAATGTTAGTTCGTAAAGTGGAAGAGATTAGCCCATCAAAACAAACTGCTTGTTATCAAGTTACTTTAGAAGAGATGATGTTACAGTACGCGAAAAAATTGGGCGGCGAATTATCTTTTTATCATGAACTAGCTTCTTTTGAACAAAATGAAAACGGTGTAATAGCAACTATTCGAGATCGAAAAACAGAAAAAGAAAGTATAATCCATTGTGACTATGTAATTGCAGCAGATGGGGCGAAAAGTAAAATCCGTGAGCAGCTAGGGATTAGTACCGAGGGGCGAGGTACAATCGGTGGTTATTATATGAACATTTATTTTAAGGCGGATTTAAGTGGATTTATAAAAGGAGACGCATTCGGCTTTACCATGATAGTACATCCAGAAGTTCTTGGTGCGCTTATTCCGGTCGATAACGAAAGTAAGTGGATTTATCATGTAGCTTATGATCCAGTAAAAGGAGAGCGACCAGAGGATTTCTCTATAGAACGTTGTAAACAAATTATTCAAACAGCAATTGGGAGCACGAATATTGAGTCAGAAATATTAAGTGTTTTACCGTGGGAAGCGACTGAAAGTATAGCTACAAAATTTCAAGATAATCGCATTTTTTTAGTTGGCGATTCTGCACATAGTATGCCGCCAACAGGAGGATTTGGTTCAAATACAGGAATGCAAGATGCGCATAATTTAGTTTGGAAATTAGCGTCTGTTATAAAAGGGCAAGCAAAACCAAATTTGTTAGAAACATATCATGAAGAGCGATATCCTGTTGCAAAATTAACGACAGATTATGCGAGTAGTTTATTATTTCGTGCTGCGAATAGAGAGGAAGGCAATTTGAATAATATGGATAGTTTAGCTGTTACTGCTGGGTATCAGTATTGTTCAAAGGCGATTATAGATGACTCAGCCACTCCACATAGAATGGATATAGTAGAGTTGAACGGAAGACCTGGCACGCGAGCACCACATTTTTGGGGAACATATGAAGGAAAGAAAGTTTCTATACTAGACTTATTCGGTAACAACTTTGTGTTACTTACTGGGGCAGAAAATAGTCTTTGGACTCAAGCGGTACAGGACGTTTCACCTAATTTAGGAGTAAATATAAAAATGTATCGAGTTGGTTTAAATGGGGACTTTATTGCTCAAGAAAATATTTTTAGCAAATTATATGGGATAGAGAATGGAGGAGCGGTATTAATTAGACCAGATGGCTTTATAGGATGGTGTTCGGAAAAAGCGGTAGTAAATCCAAATGTAGTGCTTGAAGAGGTAATGGGTAATTTATTATGTGATTTTTAAATAATTATGGGAGTATTGTTTTATATAAGACAATGCTTCTATTTTTTAGCTTACAAAGTAAAAATATTGTAAGTTGAAACAGGGTTACAATTTCATGATGTCAAATTTAAAGGCGAAGTGCTTATTGAGGAAAGGACGATATAGGATTATTTTTATGCACTAGACACGTCTATTTCCATTCCGAATCGAATACAACTTACCGCGGAATGGGTTCGTAAGAAGTTAGATGAGTTTGAAAAGAAAGAAGCGAAAAAGACTGGATAGAGATAGAAATTCGGTACCTTAAATAAAGAAAATTATAATCGCTTGTATGAAAAATTAGAGAAGTATAATCAATTTGATTATTATGAACGGGAATGTGAGTCATTAACGAAATATGAAGTGAAGAGACATTATTATTATAAAAATATATTTAAATTCATTTCCTTCCTTTTTTATTGTTATTAGAATTTTTTTAGTTTTTAGTTTTAAGTGTTGACTATTACTAGATTGAATCATTTTTTTACTGTATTATATTTCTTAGGGATTACATATTACGCTAGGGAGTGGGACTATTTGACTATTGAACCTCTTATTTTATCAAATAAAGAAGTATATGTATTAACTGGTATGTTTGACCGTGAAACTATGATTGGAATTGAGAACCCCTTTGAAAATTGGTCAGATGAAGAAATAGACAAAGAATTAGATGTAATGCACGAGAAGCGGACAAACGAAGAGCTACTCATAATAAAAGAAGATGAAACATTATGTAACAAACAACTTTTAGAATATTTTCGCATTTGTTTAACTACAGGATTTGTTATTGAAGTACAGATAGATAAAAACAGCGCTTTAGAAAAAAACATTTTCTATTTTAGTGAAAAAAAAGTTATACAAAATGTAATAACAGATGCTAACGGTGATAAACAATGTACATTTAAAGAGTGCGGGACACCAGAGGTAGCTTGGCAATTTATATATCAAGCATTACAGCCTAAAAATACTTTCTCTCGTCCAAATTATACATTTAAAATTCCTTCTTCTGCATATAAAGAAGACATTTTAACTCAATCACACAAGCAATTAGTAGACTACTTGACACTTTACTTAGATGATGAAGCCTCCTCAGAATTAGCAAACATTATACATAATCGTGAAGAGTTAAATACGGTTCAAGTTCATTATTATATAAAGGATTCATGGTCTACAGACTGTATTCAGTTTTTATATAGCCAAAACCAATATTGGCTAATCCAAAAAGTATTAGATAATGAACAAACACAAACAAATTTTATTTGTCTTGATACCTTTACTCTTACTGAAGAGATAAAAAAGATGGTGCTTTATCTTAAATCATTAGGCGGTGAAACAAGGTGAGCGGTGAAATTAAGGTTACTCCTGCCCATTTAAGGAAACTGGCTTCTAATATAGAACAAACAGCTCATGAGCTATCTGAAACATATCAACGTATCAATAAGCAGTTATTCGATCTGCCTTTCCAGATATCTGGAAGAGATGCTGTGTTAAATCAATCCCAATACGCAGGATCAATGTTAGCTACTATAACGACCGTTTTAAAAGAACATAGTGATTCATTAAGAAAAGCTGCTGATCGTTTTGAGAAGGCTGATCAACAAGAAGTTTCATTTGGAGAAGAAGCAATTGATATAAATTGGTTCGCACCGTTTGGTGGCGATATTGGTGATTGGAAAGATAACCCTGCAGGGTCTGCATTTACTTTACTGGGTACCGTAACGGAAGGTGCAGCTGCCTATAAATTGGCATCTTTACATAATAAAGGCTTGCGTGTAACACCCTACACAGATAGAAAAGGAAAAGAAATGGTAAAATTTCAAAATCGCACCGTACTAAAGGATAAAAATGGACTTAATGTGATAAGGCGTACAAAATTACCTTTAGCCGAAGTAAAGCAAATAGACGATGTAAAAAGATATGTTTTATCACCAAAAGAAATTCTTAAAGATTCATTGAAATTAAAGACAAATGCTTTAGGCTATGCAGCTGTAGGATGGGATGTAATTAATGATACAAAAGAAAATATTGAAAATAAAGCGTCAAAAACTAAGATAGCTGGTGATATTATTGGTGATGCAGCAATCGGGATTGGCTCTACTGCTGTAAGTGCCTTTGCGGGAGCCCAAGCAGGTGCACTTGTTGGAACTTTTTTGGGAGGTCCAATTGGAACTGTTGCTGGAGCTTGTATTGGCTTTGGTGTTTCTATAGGAGCTAGTATATTAACAGATGGAATTAAGTTTAACAAAGGTGATTGGAATCATGATGGTAAACAGGATTCGATAAAAGATAGAGTTAAATCTGGAATCGGAGCAACTTTAGATAAAATTTTTTAGTTTTTGGGAGATTAATATGGAAAAATACCATGGAAAAAGCACAGAACAAATTATTCGGAAATTGATGCCTGGCAGTGTAAGATCGAGTGTCGTTATGGTGTGGGTAGTTATTAATTTTATGATTTTAACCCCATTTTTATTTCCTCCAACCTTTACCATATACTTATATATAATTTTACCTTTTCTTTTGACTGCTAATATATGGGGAGTATGGGTATTTTTTTGTAAACCAAATGAGCCAAGGTTGGTACACATTTTATATAATGGATTTATGGGAATAACTTTTTCTTTTGGAAGCTTTATAGTGATTCAAAAGCTTGCATATACTTTTATTAAAATTGAAACACCTCTGTTTTTTATTGTTACTTTTGTGCTTTACATTTTTACAATTTATAAATTGATTTCTATTGGAATGAAAAGTTTTTTAAAGCGATTAAACAATGAAGAAAATGGAAATATCAAAATTTCTCCAATTGTTTATTTTTCAGGATTGGGATATATTATTGGACAGATATGTATAGGTTCATTATCACAAAATGCTTTAGCGACGGTCTTAATTTTAGTCTTTTCTTTATTTGCTGTTGTGTTTAGTATATCTGGGGCGTATATATGCGTATATTTCGATTTAAAGAAGTGGAAAACCAAGCTAGGTTCCTTAAATTCTTAGCAAAAAACAATTAATAAGGAGGGGCCATACAATGAATTCGCAACTTTTTCCTATAGGTTCTATTGTAATTTTAAAAGAAGGTACAAAGAAACTCATGATTTTTGGACGTAAACAACAAGTAGAAACGGATGAGGTAAGAAAATTCGATTATATGGGATGTCCTTATCCAGAAGGCTATCTGAATCCAGATTTCACTTATTTATTTAACCATGATGATATTCAAGAAGTTGTTTCAACAGGATATGAAGATCAAGAAGAACGCACTTTCCAAGAAAATGTATTGTCTAAAATATAATAAGAAATAATGTAAAAA